>NZ_JBFAGB010000033.1:0-113490 GCF_040639875.1 Actinomadura sp. NPDC023710 | reverse complement strand
CCATCCCGGACACACGCTCAATGCTCCAGCAGGCGCAAAAGCCTCAGCTGCTTCTCGTCGATCTCCAGGCGCTCGGCCGTTCTCCGGTCGTCTCCCCCGGGTCAGCCGGTGGAGTCGGACAGGAACGCCAGCAGGTCCTGCCGGGTGATGAGGCCCTTGGGCTTGCCGTCCACGAGGACGACGGCGGCGCCGGACTTCTCCAGGACGCCGACGGCCTTGCTGACCGGCTCGCCGGAGCCGAGCGTCGGCAGCGGCACCGACATGTGCGACTCGACCGGCTCGGTCATCTTGGCCTGGCCCTTCACCATGATGTCGAGCAGGTCGGTCTCCCCGACCGAACCGACCACCTCGGCCGCCATGACCGGCGGCTCCTCCTTCATCACCGGCAGTTGCGACACCTCGTACTCGCGCATGATGGCGATCGCGGTCTGCACGGTCTCGTGCGGGTGGACGTGCACGAACTCCGGCAGCGTGCCGCCCTTGCGGGTGAGCACCTCGCCGACCCGCGCCTCCTCGGTGGAGGGGGTGAGGAAGCCGTAGTCCGCCATCCAGCTGTCGTTGAAGATCTTGCCGAGGTAGCCGCGACCGCCGTCGGGCAGCAGCACCACGATCACCGCGTCCGGATCGGCGCGCTCGGCCACGCGCAGCGCGGCGACGACGGCCATCCCGCAGGACCCGCCGACGAGCAGCGCCTCCTCGCGGGCGAGGCGGCGCGTCATGGTGAAGGAGTCCTTGTCGGACACCGCGATGACCTCGTCGCAGATGCCGCGGTCGTAGGTCTCGGGCCAGATGTCCTCGCCGACGCCCTCGGTGAGGTAGGGGCGCCCGCTGCCGCCGGAGTAGACCGAGCCCTCCGGGTCCGCGCCGACGATCCGGACCCGCCCGCCGGAGACCTCCTTGAGGTACCGGCCGACGCCGCTGATCGTGCCGCCGGTGCCGATGCCCGCGACGAAGTGCGTGATGCGGCCCTCGGTCTGCTCCCACAGCTCCGGCCCGGTCGTCTCGTAGTGCGACTGCGGGTTCTGCGGGTTGGTGTACTGGTTCGGCTTCCACGCGTCGGGGATCTCGGTGACCAGGCGGTCCGACACCGAGTAGTAGGAGTCGGGGTGCTCGGGGTTCACCGCCGTCGGGCAGACGACGACCTCGGCGCCGTACGCCCGCAGCACGTCGATCTTGTCCTTGCCGACCTTGTCGGGGCAGACGAAGACGCAGCGGTAGCCGCGCTCCTGCGCGACCATGGCGAGCCCGACCCCGGTGTTGCCGGACGTCGGCTCGACGATCGTCCCGCCGGGGCGCAGCTCGCCGGACTTCTCGGCGGCGTCGATCATGCGGACCGCGATGCGGTCCTTCACCGACCCCCCGGGATTGAAGTACTCCACCTTGGCGAACAGCTGCGGCTCCCGGCCGCCCCCCACGCCGGCGGTCACCTTGCGCAGTCGGACGAGCGGAGTGTTGCCCATCAGTTCGACGAGCGAGTCGTGTACGTGCACCGCGACATCCTTGTCGTTCAGTGTGTTGATCTTAATGATGCGGCCCTGTTCCGCCGCCGGTCACAAGCGCGAACCGGCGCGGGGGCCGAAAGGTTTCCCGTTCCCGACGGTAGCCGAGATCGGCCACCGCAGGTATCGCGGCCCTTTCGCGTGGGTAGGAACTTATTCACGGAGGGTCAGCGCAGTATGTGGAGAGCATTCACCGCGCGGCGCATCGCCGCCGCCGCGGCCTACGGCGGTGGAGGCATCACCGCACTCGGCGGCATCACGTTCGGCCTGCTGCTGATGCAGGCCAGGCTCGCCCGCAGGACCATCCTCGCACGGCCGAACGGCGACCCGCCGATCGCCGACGGGCTGTACGGCGGGACGCGCGGCGGTGAGCCGCTGTCGCTGGTCGTCCTCGGCGACTCGACCGCCGCCGGGCTCGGCGTGCACGCCTCGGAGGAGACGCCCGCCGCGCTGCTCGCGGCCGGGCTGTCCGCGATCGCGGGACGTCCCGTCCGGCTGACGAACGTGGCCCGGTCCGGATCCCGCTCGCAGGCGCTCGGCGGCCAGGTCGACCAGGCCCTGCAAGCCCGTCCCGACGTCGCCGTCATCATGATCGGCGCCAACGACGTGACCGGGCGGGTCCCGGCCGCCGAGTCCGTCCGCCACCTCGCCCGCGCGGTGGAGCGGCTGCGCGGCGCCGGCGGCGAGGTCGTCGTCGGCACCTGCCCCGACCTCGGCTCCGTCAAGTCGCTGATGCCGCCGCTGCGCTGGTTCGCGCGGCGGGCGAGCCGGCAGCTCGCCGCCGCCCAGACGATCTCCGTCGTCGAGCGCGGCGGCCGGTCGGTGTCGCTCGGCGATCTGCTCGGCCGCGAGTTCGCCGCCGACCCGCTCTCGATGTTCAGCGAGGACCGCTACCACCCGTCCGCCCGCGGCTACGCCGCCGCGTCGGCCGCCGTGCTGCCGTCGATGGCGTCCGCGCTCGGCCTCGGCCACGACCTGTCCGACCACCTGACCGCGGACGTCCTCCCCGTCTACCTGGCCGCCGCCGAGGCCGCCGAGCGGGCCGGTACGGAGGTCAGCGGCGCGTCGGTCGCCGGGCTCGACCGCGGCCCCCGGGGCCGCTGGGCCACGCTGCGGTATCCGCTGCGCCGCCCCGCGCTGCGCCTGCCCCGGCGCCACGGGTCCGATCGCCTTCCCCCCGAGGACGACGGGGCCTTCACGGAGCCGGGGCCCGCCCGGTCACCGGTGGCGGGCCCCGGCCGTCCGGGACACCGGCCGCGCTGGCGGTGGCCTGGCCGGTGGCGTCGGCCCCACTCTCCGGTGCTCGGCGTCCCGGGCGCATGGGGCGGCGGTCACCCGGCCGCCGGGACCTGGCCCAGGTGGGCGAGGTAAGCCCACACTTATTGGACACGCCGTCCATCAGGCCCGGGGGGCGGCGTGTACGCCGCGGGGGACCAGCGGCTAGATTGCTGGTGACCGGTGAGTAACACCGTTGGCCGCTGAGAAGGAGACCCGCACATGCCCGAGGCAGTCATCGTCGCAACCGCGCGCTCGCCGATCGGGCGCGCCTTCAAGGGGTCGCTCAAGGACATCCGGCCCGACGACCTCACCGCCCAGATGATCACCGCCGCGATGGCGAAGGTCCCGCAGCTGGACCCGAGCCAGATCGACGACCTGCTGCTCGGCTGCGGCCTGCCCGGCGGCGAGCAGGGCTACAACATGGGGCGCGTGGTGTCGGTCCTGCTGGGCTGGGACAACGTGCCCGGCGCCACCATCACCCGGTACTGCTCGTCCTCGCTCCAGACGACGCGGATGGCGCTGCACGCGATCCGCGCCGGGGAGGCCGACGTCATCGTCTCGGCGGGGGTCGAGACCGTCAGCCGGTTCGCCAAGGGCAGCAGCGACGGCCTGCCCGACACGCAGAACCCGCTGTTCGCCGATGCCCAGGGCCGCACCGCCAAGGCCGGCGAGGGCGGCGCCCCCGCGTGGCACGACCCGCGCGAGGACGGCGCCCTGCCCGACATCTACATCGCGATGGGCCAGACCGCCGAGAACGTGGCGGCCCTGCGCGGCGTGTCCCGGCAGGCGCAGGACGAGTTCGGCGTCCGCTCGCAGAACCTCGCCGAGAAGGCCCTCGCCAACGGGTTCTGGGAGAAGGACATCACCCCGGTGACGCTCCCGGACGGCTCCGTCGCCGCCAAGGACGACGGTCCCCGCCCTGGCACCACCTACGAGAAGGTGTCGCAGCTCCAGCCGGTGTTCCGCCCGGACGGGACGGTCACCGCCGGCAACTGCTGCCCGCTGAACGACGGCGCCGCCGCGGTCGTGGTCATGAGCGACACCAAGGCCGCCGAGCTGGGCATCACCCCGCTGGCCCGCATCGTGTCGACCGGCGTCACCGGCCTGTCTCCCGAGATCATGGGCCTCGGCCCGGTGGAGGCGTCCCGCAGGGCCCTCGCCAAGGCCGGGATGACGATCGACGACATCGACCTCGTCGAGATCAACGAGGCGTTCGCGGCGCAGGTGCTGCCGTCCGCCGACGAGCTCGGCATCGACCACGACAAGCTGAACGTCAACGGCGGCGCGATCGCGGTCGGCCACCCCTTCGGCATGACCGGCGCCCGGATCACCTCCACGCTCCTCAACGGCCTCAGGTTCCACGACAAGCAGTTCGGTCTGGAGACGATGTGCGTGGGCGGAGGCCAGGGCATGGCCATGGTCCTGGAGCGCCTCTCCTAGAGGTAAGCCCGACCTTGCCTGGGGAAACGGAACCCACACCAGCGCATGGTGGCCCGCACGAAACCGCCCACGGGCGGCTTCATGCGGGCCACCTGCGCGTTTCCGGGGATCATCCCCGTTACAGATGATCTACGTAACGCAATAGATAGGTCCCCGTTAGGGGGTTGTCACATGCGGAGAGGTGTTGCAGAGTCGGCAGGAAGAGCCCCGCGACCTGGAGGTGCCAATTGTCACTGAACCACTCGCCGGAGACCCACAGCAAGCTGATAGCCCGCATTCCGCAAGTCACCGGACGTGACATCCCCGAGTGGTTCACCACGATCGAGGACGGACCCTCGTTCACCCGCTGCGAGGAACGCAGCACCTGGCTGGCCGAGGAGCACAACCTGTCCCACGGCTACGCCGCCGCCCTGGTCCGCGAGCACGAGCGCACGCGCCGCGCCCGCCACTACTGAACTGAGCACGCGCCTCCCCCGGGAGGACGCGCGGTCCGACTTCACAACGAACGTGGCGGGATCCCGCCAGAGGATGCCCCCGCCGTCGTGCCGCTGAGCGCCACGACCTTGGCGCAGAGATCCCGCACAGATCAGCCCCACGCCGTCCGGCGCGGGGCTGATCGTCGCGAGGGCTAGTCGCGCCCGGAGAAGTAGCTGAGCAGCCGCAGGATCTCCAGGTAGATCCACACCAGGCTCAGCACCAGCCCGAACGCGCAGTACCAGGCGAACTTCTCGGGCGCCCCCGTCCGGACCCCGGTCTCGACCGCGTCGAAGTCGAGCAGCAGGAAGAAGCAGCCGACGAGGATCGCGGCGACGCTGAAGATGTAGGCGAGCGGGCTGCCGGGGTCGCGGATCCCGATCCCGTGGTCGCCGCCGAACAGGTGCACCACCAGGTTGACGATCATCAACCCGATCAGCGCGAGCCCGGCGGCCATGACGAAGCGGGCGAACTTGGGCGTGACCCGGACGATGCGCAGCGCGTAGACGGCGAGGGTGGCGCCGAACGCCAGCGCCGTCCCGACCACCGCCTGGAAGACCACCCCGTGGTAGAGGTCGTTGTAGGAGTGGCTGACGAGGCCGACGACGACGCCGTAGACCGCGGCGAACGCCAGCACCGTCGCCGCGTTCGCCTTGCGGCCGAACGCGATGAACGCCCAGATGCCGATCTCGGCGATGAGCGCCACGACCAGCACGGGCGCGGCGAGCGAGGTGGGCACGAGCGCCCACGCCAGCGCCGCCGTGATCATCAGCGTCACGAGCGTCAGGAACCCGCGGACGACGACGTCGTCCATGGTCATCGGCCTGGTGGCGGCCGGCGCGTACCCGGGCGCGCCGTACCCGGCCCCTCCGTAGGGCTGCGCGCCGTACCCTCCGGCCCGCTGGTCGAAGGCGCTCCCCCGGAACGCGGGGTTTCTGCTCTCCATCAGGTCTCCACTTCGGCCGACGTGACCTACCAGTCTAAACCGCGGTCCCCCCAGTTGATCAGCCCAAAACCCGCTCACCGGCCACCGGTTCCAAGCCCTCACGGACGCGCACAGACCTCGCCCCAAAGAGCGAAGGCGAAGCCGAGCCCCCACAGGTACGCACCGACCCCGACCCGGGAAAGCGATGGCGAAGCCGAGCATCCGCGGATGCTCACATCGGCCCGAAGAGCGACGGCGAAGCCGAGCCCCCCAGGTGCGCACCGAGCCCGGCCCGGGTAAGCGAAGGCGAAGCCGAGCACCGCCCGGACATACACCAACCTGAGCCACGGACGAAGCCGAGCATCCGCGGATGCTCACAGACCCGGCCCGGAGAGCGAAGGCGAAGCCGAGCCCGGCCGGACACGCGCCGACCTCAGCCACCGGGAATGCGATGGCGAAGCCGAGCCCCCGCGAGGGCGGAGCCCGAGCATCGGGGGTTCCAGGGGGTCGCCCCCTGGGCGGACACCGCGAGCCCCGGCGAAGCCGATCAGAGATCGGCGAGCAGGGTTCGCCGCACGTGCCCCTGGTCGGACTCGAACCGACACACTGGCTCTTTTAGGGAGCCCGCCTCTGCCGTTGGGCTACAGGGGCGGGGTCATCATATCGAGTCAGTGGCTGTCACCGCCGTCTCCGGGGGCCGTGAGAAGGGAGCTCCGGCGGCCGGGTTCGGCCAGTGGAACGGTCCGGGCGGTCAAGCGCGGTTGTCAGATGTCGTGCTTGCGGCCGGCGGCGAGTTCGAACTCCTGGCGGGGCCATTCGAGTTCTCCCAGCGAGACGATCTCGCGGCGGAAGAACGCGGAGAGCGTCCAGTCCATGGTGATGCGGAACTTGCGGTTGACGGTCGGCATGCGCGACAGGTGGTAGGTGCGGTGCATGAGCCACGCGGGGAGGCCGCGGAGCTTGAGCCCGTAGACGTTGGCGACGCCCTTGTGCAGGCCGAGGCCGGCGACCGAGCCGACGTAGGCGTGCACGTACGGCTTGCGGGGCTTGCCGCGCAGGTCCGCCACGATGTTGTCGGCGAGGCGCTTGGCCTGCCGGACGGCGTGCTGGGCGTTGGGCGCGGTGAAGTCCCCGGTGTCGGTGAGGTCGGGGACGGCGGCGTTGTCGCCGGCGGCGTAGACGCCGTCGAGCCCTTCGACGGTGAGTTCGGCGGTGGCCTTGATGCGGCCCTTGTCGTCTAGGGGCAGGTCGCTCTCCTTGACGACGGGGTGCGGTTTCACGCCGGCCGTCCAGACGAGGGTGCCGGCCTCGAACTCCTCGCCGTCGCTCAGCACCATGCGCCGCTTCTCGGCGGACTTGAGCAGCGTGTTCATCTTGACCTCGATGCCGCGACGGCGCAGGGCCTCGGCGGTCCAGCGGCCCATCTCGGGGCCCACCTCGGGGAGGATGCGGTCGGTGGCCTCGACCATCATCCAGCGCATCTCCTTCTCGTCGATCGTCGGGTACCACTTGCAGGCGTCGCGGGCCATGTCCTCCAGCTCGGCCATGGCCTCGACGCCCGCGAAACCGGCACCGACGAACACGAAGGTGAGGGCGCGCCTGCGGACGGTCTCGTTGTCCGGGTTGGACGCGGCGATGTCGAGCTGGTGCAGGACGTGGTTGCGCAGGAAGATCGCCTCTTCGACGGTCTTGAAGCCGATCCCGCTCTCGGCGAGGCCCGGGATGGGCAGGGTCCGCGAGATGGAGCCGAGGCTGATCACGAGCATGTCGTACTCCACGTCCCGCTCCGGCACGCCGGCGGTGTGCGCTCCGGCCGGCCGGAGGGTGACCCGCCGGGAGGCGCTGTCGATCCGCGTCACGAACCCGTTCACGATGCGGCAGCGGTTCAGGACCTTGCGCAGCGGCGCGACGACGTGGCGGGGCTCCAGGTTCCCCGCGGCCGCCTCCGGCAGGAAGGGCTGGTAGGTCATGTAGGACTGCGGGTCGATGACGGTGACGGAGACCTCGCCGCGACGCAGTTCGCCGCGCAGCCTCTTCTGCAGGCGCAGGGCCGTGTACATGCCGACGTACCCGCCGCCGACGATCACGATCTGTTTCGTGCGCTGGATTGGCATATCCGGAGCGATACCCGGTTATGCCGCGGGCTCACGCCCCAGGAGAGGCGCGAACTTCCTCAGCGCGCCCGACATCTCAATCGATGTACCGCCAATAGGGAGACGGCGAGGTCAGGGCCCGACGGGGGCGCCAAGCGGTCGCGGGCGGCGGATCGGTGCAGGGGCCGGTCCGCCGCGCCACGGCCGCTTGGCCAAGGCCCTGCCTCGCCGTCGAACTCTTTGCAGGACGGCTCCCACGGGGGAAGTGATGCCACGAATCATCTGGGGGACCATCACCGTCGCCGCCTTCACCGCT
Source organism: Actinomadura sp. NPDC023710 (assembly GCF_040639875.1). Lineage (NCBI taxonomy): Bacteria > Bacillati > Actinomycetota > Actinomycetes > Streptosporangiales > Thermomonosporaceae > Actinomadura > Actinomadura sp. NPDC023710. The sequence continues at coordinate 105,465 of NZ_JBFAGB010000033.1, read as the reverse complement.
CTCGCGGGTTGCGGCGGAAGCAGCTCGGCAGCCGGGCGCACATCGTCCGAGGGGGACGGCCCGACGCCCACGCCGACCGGTGGCGCGAACTTCGGCTCGCCCGACCCGACGACCGTTGGGCAGGCGACGCCCACCGTCAGCCCCGGGAACGGGACCGGCGCACAGGAGCCGCACTGCACCACGGGAATGCTCACCGTGACCCTCAGTGGTCTCGACGCGGGCACCGGCAACCGCTACGCGGCGCTCACGCTGACCAACAAGTCCGGAAGGCCCTGCACGGCCGGCGGCTGGTCCGGGCTCCAGCTCCTCGGTGCGGCCGGGAAGATCCCCACCAAGGTCTTCCGGGAGGGAAGGGCGCGCACGATCGTGATCCCCGGCGGCGGCCACGCCTACGAGCGGCTGCACTGGGCGGTCGTCCCCGCCGACGACGAGACGGGGACGACCTGCGAGCCCGTCGCGACCGCCCTGAGGGTGATCCCGCCGAACCGGACCGAGCCCATGAACGGGAAGTGGCGGTACGGGCCGGTCTGCCGGTACGGCGAGATCCGGTTGACGCCCCTCGCCACGACCCCTCCGGCCTAGTGGAAGTCGCGGGCGCGGACGAAGACCGCGTCCAACATGTCCTCGGTGACGCGGCCGGTGAAGGTGTTCTGCTGGCTCGGGTGGTAGCAGCCCAGCAGCAGGACGGGGTCGCGCCGGGACGCCGACGGCGGTGGCGCCAGCTCGACCTCGGCGCCGTGGCCGAACTTCGGCCGGGGGCGCGGCACCGCGTACCCGGCCTGCTTCAGCGCGGGCCACACGCCCTGCCAGGCGAACCCGCCGAGGCACACCACGCAGCGGACGCTCGGAGCGACCTGCTCGACCTCGCGCGCGAGCCACGGCAGGCAGGTCGTCCGCTCCAGGGGCGTCGGCTTGTTGTCGGGCGGGGCGCACCGGACGGTCGCCGCCATCCGCGCGCCGAGCAGCCGCTGCCCGTCGCCCGCGTGGACGCTGGTCGGCCGGGCCGCCAGCCCGACCCGGTGCAGGGACGCGAACAGCCAGTCGCCGGAGCGGTCGCCGGTGAAGATGCGGCCGGTGCGGTTGCCGCCGTGCGCGGCCGGGGCCAGCCCGACGATCAGGATGCGCGGCCGCTCGTCGCCCCATCCGGCGACGGGACGGCCCCAGTACCGCTCGTCCGCGAAGGCCCGGCGGCGCTGGACGGCGACCTTCTCCCGCCACTCCACGAGCCGGTCGCAAGCGCGGCACACCGACTGGCGGGCGCACAGCTCGTGCAGATCGGGCGCCCCGGCGGCCAGCTCGATGACGTCGCCGGCGCCGTGCGCGACGGGGGTCGCGGGGGCGGCGGGGTCTTCCGGCCACCCTGACCCGGGCGGCACGAACGGAGGGTTGGCGGGCGGCATACCACCGATCGTCCCACGCCACAGCCGATGGCCGGGTTCCGCCCATGGCGGGTGGGAGGCGGGTCCGGTCGGTACGATGCGTTCGCCGGTCGGGGAGGCAGGTGTCTCGGCACGCGCGTTGTGCGAAGCGGGAGGCAGGAGTGTCGCAACCAGGCTGGTACCCCGACCCCTACGGCACGGGCAGCCTGCGCTGGTGGGACGGCGAGACCTGGACCGAGCGGCTGAACCCCGAGCCCGACCGGCCGCCCCGGCTCCCGCGCAGGGAGCAGCCGCAGGACACCGGGTCCGCCGGCGGGGCTCACCACGCCGCCCCGCACGCGCCGACCTGGGACCGCGCCCCGTCCGTCCCCTCCCTGGAGGTGAACGTGCGCGGCCTGCACCTGCACGCCGACGACCAGGGCGTCGCCTACGGGGACGCCTCGCTCGCCTGGCCGCACGTGGAGTGGGTGGCGTACTGGGCGGCGGAGCGCCCGGCGGGCGGCGGCCACCTCCCCGGCACCCAGTGGATCTTCCAGGCGGGGCGGTACCCGTTCCGCGGCGGGCTCCGCGTGGAGGTGGTGATCGAGCCGGGCGCGCTGCCCGGCCGCGCGCCGGGCCCGGACGGCGAGCCGGAGCGCGTCTGGGGGCGGCTGATCCAGCTCTGCCAGGAGCAGGCGGAGCCGCGGCTCGTCGAGGAGCTGGCCGGCCGCGTCCGCGCGGGCGAGTCGGTCGACGTGGCGCAGGGGCTGACCGTTCATCCGGGCGGCGTGCGCGGCAACCGGGTTTCGCTGAGCTGGTCGTCGATCTCCGCCGCGACCGTCGACCGGGGCCGGGTCTGGATCCAGCAGGCCGGCGGCACCACGCCGATCCTCTACGTCCCGCAGCAGAACCCGAACGCGGTGCTGATCCCCGCCCTGCTGGCGCGGCTCAAGCACTAGGGCGGAAGTGGCCTGGGCCACGCACGCGAACGCGTCACCTGCCCGGTGGAGCGAAGCCGGAGGCGAGCGGAACCGGGCAGATCGCGAAGCGATGCCGCGTTCGCCCAGGCACGGTCACGTAGCGAGCCGCCAGGCGAGCGAAGTGGGCCGGGACTGAATCAACACAGCGACCAGGCGATGCCGTCGAGGATGTCGTGCTCGCTGACGACGACGGCCCCGAACCCGTACTCGCGCATGATCCGGTCGAGGATGAGCGCGCCCGCGCCGATCACGTCGACGCGGCCGGGGTGCATGACGCCGAACTCGGCGCGCTCGGCGCGGGTGGCGTGCAGCAGCCGCCGCGTCACCTCGTGCACCTGGCCGGCGGTGATCCGTGCCAGGTGGATGCGGTCCGGCTCGTAGGTCGGCAGGTCCAGCGCGATGCCGGCGACCGTGGTGACGGATCCGGCGAGCCCCACGAGGGTGCGCGCCTCGTCCACCGGGACGGTCTCCCGGACGGCGGCGAGTGCGGTGTCGATGTCGGCGGCGGCGTTGGAGATCTGCTCGGGCGAGGGCGGGTCGTCCTTCAGGTGCCGCTCGGTCATCCGCACGCAGCCGATGTCGATGGAGCGGGCCGCGGCCGCCGAGGAGCTGCCGAGCACGATCTCGGTGGACCCGCCGCCGATGTCGACGACCAGGTAGGGGCGGGCGGGGCGCAGCTTCGCCAGCTCGCGGGTGGCGCCGGTGAACGACAGCCCGGCCTCCTCGTCCCCGCTGATCACCTCGGGGACGACGCCGAAGATGTCGACGACGCCGCTGACGAAGTCGGCCCGGTTGGCGGCGTCGCGGGTCGCGCTGGTCGCCACCACCCGGGTCTTGACCGGCCCGCGCCCGTCGCCGTGCCGCTCGATCAGCTCGGCGTACCCGCGCATCGCGGTGAAGGTGCGCTCCAGCGCGGCGGGCGACAGCCGCCCGGTCTCGTCGACGCCCTCCCCCAGCCGGACGATCTCCATCCGGCGCTCGACGTCGGTCAGGGTGGCGGCGCCCTCGCCGTCACCGCCTCCGGCCGCGATGTCGGCGATCAGCAGGCGGACCGAGTTGGTCCCGCAGTCGATGGCCGCGACGCGCGTCACCGCGCCTCCCCGGGTTCAGGTTCCGATTCGACAGGTTCGCCAGGTTCGATCTGGACGCAGGGCCCCGAGCGCCACCAGTCGGGCAGCGCGTCCAGGGCTTCGCGGCCGAACGGGTTGCCGCCCGGCACCGCCAGCTCGTGCGCGACGAGGGCGTGCAGGCACTTGACGCGCTCCGGCATTCCGCCGGCGCTCTGCATGCCCTCGGGAAGCGGTTCGACGCCGTCCTCGCGTGCGGCCTCGTCGCGGCGGCGCAGGTAGTCCTCGTGGGCGGCGGCGTACTTCGCCGCCAGGGACGGGTCGTCGGCGAGCCTGGCCTGCATGTCGCGCATGACGCCGCTCCCCTCCAGCGTCCCGATGGCCGAGGCCGCCTTCGGGCACGTCAGGTAGAACAGCGTGGGGAAGGGCGTCCCGTCCGGGAGCCGCGGCGCCGTCTCGATCACGGCGGGCAGCCCGCACGGGCAGCGTCCCGCCACACGGCGGACGCCGCGCGGCTCGCGCCCGAGCTGGGCCGCGACCGCGGCCGTGTCACGTGCATCGATCATGTATCCACCCGCGGATCCGGGGATCCGTTCTCCTCCGCGCCTCAAGGAACGTCAGCGGGGCCTGTCGGCGGCCTCCACCGACCGCCACAGCGTCTCGTACCAGGGTGGCCTGCTCTCCGTTCCGCTCTTGCGGGACTGCTGCCCGTCCCCTTCGCCGCCGTCCAGGACGATGTAGCACTTCACGTCAGGACGACAGTAATGGAGCCGCCGCGTCGCCTCACGCTCAATGTACGACTTGTCGCCCAGCTGTTGCTTGCGTTGGGCGAGGATCTCGACCTGGCGGCGGGACACCGCCTCCTGGCGGCGCAGATCGGCGATCTCCTTGCGCTGGGCGATGTACTCGCGAACAGGGTAGGCGAGGCTCAGCGCGATCGCGCACATCACGACCGCGAGGATGGCGGCGCGGCTCGTCAGCGCCGGGTTCGAGCGGCGTGTCCGGCCGCTCCGCGCCCCGTTCTCGCCCGACCCGCGGTCGGCGTCGCCGTGGCCGGTCTCGTGGTCGTCGCCCTGCGCCATCGTGTCCCCTGCCTGTGGCTCGGCTGCCGGAACCCGGTGCCCGGCGGGACGGGGACGCCGCCCCGCCGGGTCACGCGGCTCAGCCCTGCGCGTCGAAGCGCGGGAACGCGGCGGCGCCGGCGTAGCGGGCGGCGTCGTCCAGCAGCTCCTCGATGCGCAGCAGCTGGTTGTACTTGGCGACCCGGTCGCTGCGGGCGGGGGCGCCGGTCTTGATCTGGCCGCAGTTGGTCGCGACGGCGAGGTCGGCGATCGTGGTGTCCTCGGTCTCGCCGGAACGGTGGCTCATCATGCAGCGGTAGCCGCTGGTCTGCGCGAGCGAGACGGCGTCGAGGGTCTCGCTGAGCGTGCCGATCTGGTTGACCTTGACCAGCAGCGCGTTGGCGGCGCCGGACTTGATCCCGCGGCCGAGGCGCTCGGGGTTGGTGACGAAAAGGTCGTCGCCGACGAGCTGGACGCGGTCGCCGACGGCGGCGGTGAGGCCCTCCCAGCCGGCCCAGTCCTCCTCGTCGAGGGGGTCCTCGATGGAGACGAGCGGGTAGCTGCCGAGCAGCTCGCCGTAGTAGGCGGCCATGTCGTCGGCGGACCGCTTGGTGCCCTCGAACGCGTACTGGCCGTCGGCGTGGAACTCGGTGGCGGCGACGTCCAGCGCGAGGGCGATGTCGCGGCCGGGGGTGAAGCCGGCCTTGCGGATCGCCTCCAGGATGAGGTCGAGGGCGTCCCGGTTGCTCGGCAGCTCGGGGGCGAAGCCGCCCTCGTCGCCGAGGCCGGTGTTGAGGCCCTTGGACTTCAGCACCGACTTCAGCGCGTGGTAGGTCTCGGCGCCCCAGCGCACCGCCTCGGCGAAGGTGGCCGCGCCGATCGGCGCGATCATGAACTCCTGGATGTCGACGTTGGTGTCGGCGTGCGCGCCGCCGTTCAGGATGTTCATCATCGGGACGGGCAGCAGGTGCGCGTTCGGGCCGCCCACGTACCGGAACAGCGGCAGGCCCGCGGAGTCGGCGGCCGCCTTGGCGACGGCGAGGCTGACGCCGAGGATGGCGTTGGCGCCGAGCGCGGACTTGCCGGGGGTCCCGTCGAGGTCGATCAGCAGCTGGTCGATCAGGCGCTGGTCGGAGGCGGGGTAGCCGACGAGCTTCTCGTCGATGGTCTCGTTGACGGCCTTGACGGCGTTCCGGACGCCCTTGCCGCCGTAGCGCTCGCCTCCGTCGCGCAGCTCGACCGCCTCGAACTGGCCGGTGGAGGCGCCGCTCGGGACCGCCGCGTGCGCCTCGGTCCCATCGGCGAGCAGCACCTCGACCTCGACGGTCGGGTTGCCGCGGGAGTCAAGGATCTCCCGGGCGAGTACGGCCTCGATCGACGACACGGGGAACCCCCTGATGGTGCGGATGGTCGGTGCGGTCACCGAGCCTATCCGCGCGGCCCGGCCGCCGCCCAACCGCCTCGCCGTGGCCCGGCGAGAGGCATACATAAGGGACGTACGCAGCGAAACCCGCTCCAGTTGGCGACCGCATCGTGCCAGGAAGGCGACTTGACGCGGAGAACGCCCGCCTTATCTACTATGCAGGTCAAACAGACTTGATTGATAGGGAATCATGACAATGCATCGTGGACTCCGCGGGCGCATCGCCGGCGTGGCACTGGCCGTTCTGGTCGCAGCGGGCACGCTCGGCGCCTGTGGCGGCGGCGATGAGGAGTCCGGCGGGGACGCGGCCCCGCTCCGGCTCGGCTACTTCCCGAACATCACCCACGCGACCGCCCTGGTCGGCGTCGAGAAGGGCATCTTCGCCAAGCACCTCGGCGCCGCGCCGAAGACCGCGACGTTCAACGCCGGCCCGGCCGCCGTGGAGGCGCTGTTCTCCGGCGCGATCGACGCGACGTTCGTGGGGCCCAACCCGTCCATCAACGCCTGGTCCAAGTCGCACGGCAAGGCGGTCCACATCATCTCCGGCGCGGCCTCGGGCGGCGTGTCGCTGGTGGTCAAGCCCGGGATCAAGGACGTCCAGGGCCTGCGCGGCAAGAAGATCGCGACCCCGCAGCTCGGCAACACGCAGGACGTCGCGCTGCGGTACTGGCTGAAGAAGAACGGTCTCACCGCGAACAAGGACGGCAGCGGGGACGTCAAGATCGTCCCGCAGGAGAACGCCCAGACGCTGCAGACGTTCGCGCAGGGCGACATCGACGGGGCCTGGGTGCCCGAGCCGTACGCCTCGCGGCTGATCCTGGAGAACAAGGGCGAGAGGCTGCTGGACGAGAAGTCGCTGTGGCCCGGCGGCAAGTTCGTCATCACCAACCTGCTCGTCAGCCAGGAGTACGAGAAGAAGCACCCGGAGCAGGTCAAGAAGCTGCTCCAGGGCGTCGTCGAGGCCACCGACTTCATCAACCAGAGCAAGCCGGACGCCGAGAAGGTCACCAACGACGCCCTCGCCAAGCTGAGCGGCAAGCCGCTGAAGCAGGACGTGCTCACCGCGGCCTTCAAGGAGATCGACTTCACCACCGACCCGGTCGCGTCCTCGCTGGTCGCCGGCGCCGCCCACGCCGAGGAGATCGGGCTGCTGGAGAAGACCGACCTGGCCGGGATCTACAACCTGGCCCCGCTCAACGGCGTGCTCAAGGCGGGCGGGAAGGCACAGGTCAGCGACCGATGACCGCGGACACGGCGGTCCGCCTCAGCGAGGTCTCCAAGGCGTTCGGGACGGGCGGGTCCGCGCTCCTCGCGCTCGACAAGGTCTCCCTGGACGTGGCGCCGGGCGAGTTCACCTGCCTGGTCGGCGCGTCCGGCTGCGGCAAGAGCACCCTGCTCAACCTGGTCGCCGACCTCGACCGCCCGAGCGCCGGGACGATCGACAAGCGCGGCGCGCGGGTCGCGCTGATGTTCCAGGAGCCCGCTCTGTTCCCGTGGCTGACCGTGACCGGCAACCTCGAACTCGCCCTGAAGATGCGCGGCGTCCCCCGGGGCGAGCGGCGGAGCCGGGCGGGCCGCCTGCTCGACTCGGTGCACCTCGGCGGGTTCGGGGGCAGGCGCCCGCACCAGCTGTCCGGCGGCATGCGGCAGCGGGTCGCGCTGGCCCGCGCCCTGGCCCTCACCGAGGACGACGCCGGCGAGGGCCAGGGGACCGTCCTGCTGATGGACGAGCCGTTCGGCGCGCTCGACGCGATGACCCGCGACCTGCTGCACGACGAGATCGAGCGGATCTGGCGGGAGCGCGCCCTGACCGTGCTGTTCGTCACCCACAACGTCAGGGAGGCGGTGCGGCTCGGCGACCGGGTGGTGCTGCTCAGCAGCCGGCCCGGCCGGGTCGTGCAGGAGTTCCCCGTCCCGATGGAGCGGCCGCGGCGGATCGACTCCCCCGAGGTCGCCTCCCTGGCCGGGACCATCACCGACCGGCTTCGCGAGGAGGTCGTCCGGCATGGCGCATGACACGGTGAAGGGGGAGGCGCGGCTCGACCGCGAGCTGGCCGGGCTGGACGCGCTGGAGCTCGGCGGCACGACGCGCGCCCGGCTCCTGCAGCGGGCGTGGTCGGCGGTGTGGCCGATGATCGCGGCCGTGCTGATCGCGCTCGCGGCGTGGCAGCTGGTCGTGTGGAGCGGCTGGAAGGAGCCGTGGGTGCTCCCCGGCCCCCGGGACACGCTCCCGGTGTTCTGGGACCAGCTCACCTCGGCGCGGTTCTGGGAGGCCGTCGCGCTGACGATGCGGCGAGCCGTCGTCGGATTCGCCTTCGCCGTGGCGGTCGGCGTCGTGGTCGGCGCGCTCGTGGCGCGGTTCCGGGTGCTGCGCCGGGCGTTCGGGTCGCTGATCACCGGCCTGCAGACGATGCCGTCGATCGCCTGGTTCCCGCTCGCCATCCTGCTGTTCCGGCTCAGCGAGAGCGCGATCCTGTTCGTGGTGATCCTCGGCGCGGCCCCGTCGATCGCCAACGGGCTGATCGCGGGCGTCGACTACACGCCGCCGATCCTGCTGCGCGCGGGGAAGGTGATGGGGCTGCGCGGCCTCGCGCTGTACCGGCACCTGATCATGCCGGCGTCGCTGCCCTCGTTCGTGGCGGGGCTGAAGCAGGGCTGGGCGTTCGCGTGGCGCAGCCTGATGGCGGGCGAGCTGCTGGTCATCATCGGCGACACGACCTCGCTCGGCGTGCTGCTGTCGCAGGCCAGGGAGCTGAACAACACCGCCGACATGATCTCCTACATGCTGATGATCCTGATCCTCGGCATCGTGATCGACCAGCTGTTCGGTCTGGTGGACGGGGCGATCCGGCGCCGCTGGGGCCTCGACGAGGGCTCGTCCTAGAAACCTTTACCCGGCGACCCGGATGGGGTCCGCCCGTTCAGGTATGAACTCCCGGTACTGACATGACCTGCAGCGCACCCGGGAGGTCGTCATAGGCGTCCGGCTCCGCCGGCCGTCACCGAGCGGCTGGATCTGGCGAGCCGTGCTGCGTCACCCGGAGATCCGGTTCCGGGTGACGGTGACGGCCTCGCTGGTCGCCTTCGTGCTGTCGTCGGCGCTGTGCGCGGTGCTGCTGATCCTGCTCAACAAGGACGCCTACCAGGACCTCGTGCGGCGGCTGGCGCGCGACAACCGGCGGACGGCGACGGCGATCCAGACCGGGCAGCTGACCCTGGACATCTCCCCCACCACCGACAACCTCCAGCAGGTGGTGAACATGCGGGGCGAGGTGCTCGCGGCCACGCCGCGGATGCAGGGTCGCCAGAGGGTCCGGTTCCCGCCGCCGACGCCGTTCGAGGAGAACCGGACCGGCCGCAGCTGCCACGTCGACGCGCCGGGCGGTCGCTGCTTCGTGGTCGTCGAGCGCCGGGTGGGGCTCGGGGCGGACGCGCTGTACATCTACTCGCTCGCCCCCGTGGAGGGGCCGCTGCCGCGCCCGGCGATCGGGGTGCTGATCCTGCTCGGCGTCCCGTTCCTCACCTTCCTCGCCGGCTACGGGACGTGGCTGTCGGTGAGCCGGGCGCTGCGTCCGGTCGACCGGATCCGCCGGGAGCTGGACGAGATCACCGCCACGGACCTGAAGCGCCGTGTCCCGCAACCGCACCGGCGCGACGAGGTGGGGCGGCTCGCCGAGAGCGTGAACGCCACCCTGGACCGCCTGGAGGAGGCGGTCGCGCGGCAGCGCGCGTTCGTCTCCGACGTGTCGCACGAGCTGCGCAGCCCGCTCACCGCGCTGCGCATGGAGCTGGAGCTGGCGGTGTCGGCTCCGGACGACACCGACGTGGCCGCCGCGCTGCGCGCCATCCTGCTCAACACCGAGCGGCTGTCGGCGGTGGTGGACGACCTGCTCGCGCTCGCCCGGCTCGAAGCCGACCGCACCTCCCCCCGTGAGCGGGTGGACCTGACCGAGATCACCGACCAGGAGGTGCTGCGCCGCCCCCGCCGCGCCCAGGTGACGGTGCTGTCGGAGGGACCGGTGGCGGTGCGGGGCGGGCGCAGCGATCTGGCGCGGCTGCTGACCAACCTCGTCGACAACGCCGACCGGCACGCCGCGCACGAGGTGACGGTGATCCTGCGCACCGAGCCGCCCGCCACCGCGGTGGTCGAGGTGATCGACGATGGCACGGGCGTCGCGCCGGAGGACCGCGAGCGGGTGTTCGACCGGTTCGCACGGCTGACCGAGGGCCGGCACCGCGACGCCGGCGGCACCGGCCTCGGCCTGGCGATCTCCCGCGACATCGCCGAGGCCCACCGCGGCTCGCTGATCCTCACCGACCGCATCGACGGCGTCCCCGGCGCCCGCTTCGTCCTGCGCCTCCCCCGCGACGACTCCCCGGAGTAGCCGTCCCCGCGGGGACGGCTCTCCCGGTGGACGGGGATCTCAGGCCAGGTCGGCGGCGGTCACGGAGACCTCGATCTCCTCGGTGGGGTCGACGCCCATGGCGCCGGCGAGCTTGCGGAAGGCGCGGGCCTCGTCCGGGCGGCTGCGCCGCTCCAGGGTGCGGGCCAGGGCCTCGTAGGCCCAGCCGTTGCACGGGTCGAGCTCGACCAGCCGGCGGAACGTCTCCTCGGCGCGGCCGAGCTGGGCGCTGTGGAAGTAGGCGCGGCCGAGCAGCTCGACCGCGGCCCGGTTGCCCGGGTCGCCGGCGGCGATCGGGGCCAGCATGCGCGCCGCGCCCGCGTAGTCCCGGGCGTCGAAGAACGACGTCGCGCGCTCGAACTCCTCGTAGGTGGTCATGCCTGCGGAACCGGGGGCGGCCGGGCTTTGTTCCCCGGCCGCCCCCGGGCGCTCAGGTCATCCCGAGATCGCTGCGCAGGCGCTCGCGCTCGGCCTCCAGCAGGTCGATCTGCCCCTGCAGTTCCTCGCGCTGGGCGAGGTACTGGCCGGAGTCCACCATGTCCGCGGGGTCGCCGGACGGTTCGGGAAGGTCCGCGCGCAGCCGCTTCAGAGAGTCCTCGATGTCGCGGAGCCGGGCGCGCCGTTCGTCTTCGGTCTCACTCTGGTTCATGTGCCTCCTCCTCCGGCTCTGCATGCCCGTACCGCCGCCGTCCTCACCTCGGCGGCGCCGTCAGATGCGCAGGACGGTCTTGCCTCGGGCGCCGCCCAGCCGGTTGCCGGCCAGGGCGTCGGCCGCCTGCTCCAGCGGAACCTCCCGTTCGACCCGGACGCGCAGCTCGCCCGCGTCGATCAGGTCGGAGAGGCGGTCCAGCAGCTCGGCGGACGGCTGCCCCTGGAAGTTGACGCCGCGCAGCCCCCTGGCCTCCAGGGAGTCGGGGTTCACCGACCAGGTGGTGGAGATGTAGGTGCCGCCGGGCCGGAGCAACTGCACGAGGTGCTCGGCCGAGCGGGTGTCGCCGGCCATGTCGAGGACGGCGTCGATCCCGTCGGAGTGGACGGCGAGCACCTGCCGGTTGAGGTCGCCCGCGGAGTGGTCGACGGTCTCGTCCGCGCCGAGGTGCCGCATCGTGCCCGCCATGTCGGCGCGCGCGGTCGCGATGACCTTGGCGCCGGCGCGGGAGGCGAGCTGCACCACGCCCTGCCCGACGCCGCCGGTCGCGCCCACCACGAGGACGGTCTGGCCGGTGTCGATCCGCGCCTGGTCGACCATGGCGAGCGCGGTCGCGCTCGCGGTCGGCACCGCCGCCGCCTGCGTGTAGATCATCCCTTGCGGCATTCTCGCGACCGGGCCGTCCTCGCGGACGAGGGCGTACTCGGCGTAGCTGCCGAGTCCCCGGTCGACCATGGCGAAGGCCCCGTAGACCTGCTCGCCGTGCCGCAGCCGGGTCACGCCCTCACCGGCCTCCTCCACGACGCCCGCGCCGTCCCGGCCGAGGATCAGCGGGAACGGCACGTCGACGGAGTCCTTGAGCATGCCTTCGGCGATCTTCCAGTCCAGCGGGTTCAGCCCGGCGGCGATCACCCGCACCAGGATCTCGCCGGGCCCCGGTTCCGGACGCGGCAGGTTCATGAGCGCCGGCGTGGCGCCGTATTCCGACACGGCGATGGCTCGCATGACGATGGTCCCCCGAAACGGATCAGCGCGGGTGTCGCGTCCCGCTGTCGATCTTCCCGTGTCGACCTACCCCGCGACTGGACGATCACACGTCGACGCAGGTCACGCAGGGGCCTGCCGGGCCGGTCCGCCCGGTTCGGGGGTGGGCGTGACGGGTGGGACGGTGGGGAGGCCGCCTCCCCGGCGCTGCCCGCCGGGCCGGCGCCCGGCGCCCTTGCTGACGTACAGCGTGATGGTGTCGCCGGGCTCGGCCGACGCGGGCGACATGCCGGCGACGGTCCCCTTCGGGAACCGGCGGGACGCCACGGGCGCCCCGATCCGGGCCTTGAAGCCGGCGGCGCGGAGCCGGGCGACGGCCTCGCTCGGCTTCATGCCGCGCACGTCGGGCACCCTGGCCCGTTCCTCGCCCGAGCCCCTGCTGAAGAAGCGCGACGGCGGGCGGTGGAACGAGCCCGGATCGGTGCGCGACAGCGCCCCGAGCATGCTCTGCCGCCAGATCGGCGCCGGGATCGTCGCCCCGAACACCGAGCCGTAGCACCGGCCGTCCATGCACAGATCGCCCATCGGGTGCTTGTAGCCGCCGCGCGGGTCGCCGACCCACACGGCCGCCGCCAGGTCCGGCGTGTACCCCGCGAACCAGGCGGCGGAGAAGTCGTCGACGGTCCCGGTCTTGCCCGCGGCGTCGCGCCCGAGGCCCATGCCCCGCGCGGTGCCCTTGGTCAGGACGCCGCGCAGGACGTAGTTCACGGCGTCCGCGACGCCCTCGTCCATCGCCTGCTCGCAGTGGCGCCCCGGCACCTTCAGCCTGCGCCCGGACGCGGCGCGGATCTCCCTGATCGCGATCGGCTCGCAGTAGCGGCCGCGGGCGCCGAACGCCGCGTAGGCCGCCGCGAGCCGCAGCGGGGAGACGGGGTTGAAGCCGAGCGTGAAGGAGGGGTACTCCTCCAGCGGCTTGCCGTTCGCCTGCTTCATCCCGAGCCGTTCGGCCATCTTGACCGTGTCGCAGAGGCCGACCTTCTTCTCCAGGGCGAGGAAGAACGTGTTGACCGAGTGGTGCGTCCCGGTGACGATGCTGAACTGCTTGCCGCCCTCGCCGTCGGCGGAGTTGCGCAGGGAGGCGGACGGGTCGCCGACGCGGTCGCCGTCGCAGTTGCGGTAGCCGACGGGCGTGTAGGAGCGCGGAGCCATCATCCGGGTCCCGAACGGCATGCCCTCGTCCAGCGCCGCGGCCAGCGTGAACGCCTTGAACGTGGACCCGGCCTGCATGCCGATGCTGGAGCCGTGGCTGGCGTCGGCGGCGAAGTTGATCCACGTCCGGCCGCGGTCCCGGTCGGGGCCGAGTTCGCGGTCCACGACCATCGCCTTGATCTCGCCGGTGCCCGGCTGCACCATCGCCTCCGCGGCGGCCTTGTGCGCGGAGTTCTTCGGCGGGACGTGCCGGTCGACGGCGCGCTGCGCGGCCTTCTGCGCCCGCCGGTCCAGGGTGGTGCGGATCGTCAGCCCGCCGCGCTTGAGCAGCTTCTCCCGGTCCTCGGCCGTCTTGCCGAACACCTGGTCGGTGAGGATCTCGCGCTGGACGTAGTCGCAGAAGAACGGGGCGTCGCTGGTGACGCAGCCGCTGTGCACGTTGTCGACGTCCAGCTTGACGGGGGCCCGCTTGGCCTCGGCCGCCTTGGCCTGGTCGAGCCAGCCGAGCTCGGCCATCCGGGTCAGGACGGTGTCGCGGCGCTGCCGGGCCGCGGCGGGATGGCGGATCGGGTCGTAGGCGTAGGGGTAGCGGACGACGCCGGCCAGCAGCGCCGCCTCGGGCAGCGTCAGCTCGGAGGCGTGCTTGGAGAAGTAGTGCCGGGACGCCGCCTCGACGCCGTAGGCGCCGTCGCCGTAGTAGGCGATGTTGAGGTAGCGGCGCAGGATCTCGTCCTTGGTGAACCTCTTCTCCAGCGCCACCGCGTACTTCAGCTCGCGGATCTTGCGGGCGGCCGAGACCTCCCGGGCCTCCTGCCGCTCGACGTCGGTGTCGGCCTGGGTGAGCAGCAGGTTCTTCACGTACTGCTGGGTGATGCCGGACCCGCCCTGCGTCACCTGGCCGTTGCTGAGGTTGCTGGCGAGCGCCCGCAGGGTGCCCTGCGCGTCGATGGCGCCGTGCTCGTAGAAGCGGCTGTCCTCGATCGCCAGCACCGCCTGGCGCAGCACCGGGGCGATCTTCTTGAACGGGACGTCGACCCGGTTCTGGTAGAAGAACGTGGCGAGGGTGGACCCGTCCGCGGCGAGGATCTTCGAGCGCTGCGGGACGCCGGAGGTCGTCAGCCCCTCCGGCTCGGACTCGAACCAGCCGGCGGCGTCGCGGGCGCCGACGCCCGCCGTGCACGCGGTCGGCAGCAGCATGAGCGCGACGAGCAGGCCGGCCAGACCGCCGAAGGCGCCGAGGCCGCGCACCGCGCGGGCCTTCTCGGCGCGGGTCGTCGACGGGGTGAGCAGGCGGCGCGGGCGGGGGCGCCGCGCCGCGGGGGCTCCCGTCCCGGGATCCCCTTCGTCAGTTCCGGCCTCGGTCGGCACGCGCTCAGAGTAGACGCGCCTTCCCGGGCGGACCACCCCATCGGCGAGGTTCCGCCCGTTATCCCCCGATTCAGGCGCGTTCTCGCCGCTCCCACGCTCGGACACGATCCCGGAATACCCGGGAAACGGCCCGCAACTCGGACTCGGCGTCCACGCCCCGCTCCCCCGCCTCCCGGACCAGCGCGAACAGCCGTCCGCCGAGCTCGGCCCCGGCCTCCTCCGCCAGCCCCTCGGTGAGGCCGGACGGGGCGTCCATACGCGCGGCGCGGCGCTGCAGTTGCGCGGCCAGCGACAGCGAGGGCTGGCCCATCGGCACGCCGTCGAGCGCCGAGGCGTCCGCGCCGCTCTTCTCCGCCCGCTCGGCCGCCTTGATCTGCTCCCAGTTGGCGTTGACCTCGTCGGCGCCGGAGACGGTGACGTCCCCGAACACGTGCGGGTGCCGCCGGACGAGCTTGTCGACGATCGCGCCCGCCACGTCGTCGATCGTGAACTCGGTCCCGTCGTCGCGCTCGGCGGCCACCACCGAGTGGAACGCCACCTGCATCAGCACGTCGCCCAGCTCCTCGCGGAGCGCGCCGTAGTCGCCCTCCTCGACGGTGTCGAGGACCTCGTAGGACTCCTCCAGCAGGTACGGGACGAGGGTGGTGTGCGTCTGCTTGCGGTCCCACGGGCATTCGCGGCGCAGCGTGTCCATCACCGACACCAGGTCGAGCAGCCGTGCGCCGGGCAGGTCGTAGGAGCCGTGCAGCACCTCGACGTCCAGCGGGTCGTCGACGACCAGGGCCCCGACCCCGCGCATCAGAGCCTCGTCGCCCTCGGGCGCGGCCACCCACAGCACGTCCGCGCGCCGGGCGTCGGCCACCAGAACGGCCGGGTCGGGCTCCTCCACGAGGTCCGGGACGACGCCGGCGTCGAGGAGCGCGGGCAGCAGCGGGTGCCCGTCCCGGAGGCGGACGGCGTCCGCCGAGCGGAGCGCGTCCCAGGCCCGCCAGGTCAGCAGGCCCGGCGCGACCCGGTGCGTGGTCGCCAGCAGGGTGAGGCTCATCGGCCTCAGATACCCGAATCGGGGCTGGACAGCCGGTAGACGATCGGGGCGACCTCGAACTTGGCGGGGTCGTAGTGCCCGTAGCGCGGGTTGACCTTGATGTGCATGCCCGCGGCGGTGCGCTGGAACAGCTCGTTCCACTGCCGGCCGGCCTGCTCGGTCGCCGGGTTCAGCCGGTTGTCCAGATCGGCGCCGAACCGCTGCATGACCGCCAGCTGCGTCGCCACCAGCCGGGCCAGGTCGCGGGCGTGCGCGCGGGGCAGCCCGCTCGCCAGCGTGATCGACTGGGCCCCGCCCTGGTGGTCCAGGGCCTGGAGTGCGCCGTCGACCTGCCCGCCGGTGACCTCGACCCCCGCCCGGCGCGCCACCTTGTCGGCGACCCTGAAGTTGATCAGCAGGGTGAGCGCGCCCTGCAGGTCGGACTCGGACTCGCCGGCGACCTGCGGCGCCGGGTTGGCGGGGTTCGCGCGCAGCTCGTTGGCCGCCGGGTCCGAGCGGAACTGCGCGCGCCAGTCGCGGACGGTCTGGCTGAGGGTGGTGACGGTGATGCGGTCGTCGCCGACGAGTGCGGCGGTGCCGACCTTCGGGGAGCCGCCGCAACCGGCCAGCGCGGCGGCCGCCAGCACGGCCGCCACCGCCGCCTTCACGGACTTACCAGGCACGGATTCCTCGTCTCGTCGCCGGATCGGTGCGGCGCCAGCCTAGCGCCGCGCCGCGGACTCCAGGAACAGCGCGTCCACCAGGTCGGTCGCCCACTTCAGCAGCTCCTGGTCGCGCAGCGGGCGGCCGCCGAGCTGCGCGGTCTTCGGGGCGGGCACGAGCAGGGTGTCGGTCGCCGGCTTCAGGATGCTCTTCGGGTACAGGCGCTGCAGCCTGACCTGCTTGGAGTCGGGGAGGTCAACGGGCATGAACTTGACGAAGGTGCCCTGGAGGGTGACGTCGCTCAGCCCCGCCCTGCGGGCCTTGGCCCGGAACCGGGCGACCTCCAGCAGGTTCAGCACCGGGACGGGCAGCGGACCGAACCGGTCCTTCAGCTCCTCGTGCACGGCGCCGATCTCGTCCTCGGAGGTGATCGCGGCGATCCGCCGGTAGGCGTCCAGCCGGAGCCGCTCGCCCGGCACGTACTCGTGCGGCAGGTGCGCGTCGACGGGCAGCTCGACCCTGGTCTCGACGGCCTCGGGCGCTGCGCCGCCCTCCTTCAGCTCCCGCACCGCCTCGCCGACCATCCGGACGTACAGGTCGAAGCCGACGCCCGCGACGTGCCCGGACTGCTCGGCGCCGAGGATGTTGCCCGCGCCGCGGATCTCCAGGTCCTTCATCGCGACGTACATGCCGGCCCCGATCTCGGTGTGCTGGGCCAGCGTCGCGAGCCGCTCGTGCGCGGTCTCGGTGAGCGGCTGCTCCGGCTGGTAGAGGAAGTAGGAGTAGGCCCGCTCCCGGCCGCGCCCCACCCGCCCGCGCAGCTGGTGAAGCTGCGACAGCCCGTACATGTCGGCGCGGTCGACGATGAGGGTGTTGGCGTTCGGGACGTCCAGCCCGGACTCCACGATCGTGGTCGCGACGAGGACGTCGTAGTTCTTCTCCCAGAAGTCGACCATGACCTTCTCGAGCTCGTGCTCGTTCATCTGGCCGTGCGCGACCGCGATCCGCGCCTCCGGGACGAGCCGCGCCAGGTTCGCCGCCACCTTGTTGATGGAGCGGACGCGGTTGTGCACGAAGAACACCTGGCCCTCGCGCAGCAGCTCGCGCCGGATCGCCGCGGCGATCTGCTTCTCCTCGTACGGGCCGACGAACGTCAGGACGGGGTGGCGCTCCTCCGGCGGGGTGAGGATCGTCGACATCTCGCGGATGCCGGTGAGGCCCATCTCCAGCGTCCGCGGGATCGGCGTCGCCGACATGGCGAGCACGTCCACCTGCGTCCGCAGCCGCTTCAGCTCCTCCTTGTGCTCGACGCCGAACCGCTGCTCCTCGTCGATGACCACCAGGCCGAGGTTCTTGAAGCGGGTCTGCGACGACAGGATCCGGTGCGTGCCGACAACGACGTCCACCGAGCCCTCCGACACCCCCCGCAGCGTCTCCTCGATCTCCTTGTCGGACTGGAACCGGCTGATCGGCTTCACCACGACGGGGAACGCCGCGAACCGCTCGGCGAACGTCGACAGGTGCTGCTGCACCAGCAGCGTCGTCGGCACGAGCACCGCGACCTGCCGCCCGTCCTGGACGGCCTTGAACGCCGCCCGCACGGCGATCTCGGTCTTGCCGTAGCCGACGTCGCCGCAGATCAGCCGGTCCATCGGGACGGGCCGCTCCATGTCGCCCTTCACCTCGTCGATGGCGGCGAGCTGGTCGGGCGTCTCGTTGTAGGGGAAGGCGTCCTCCAGCTCCCGCTGCCACGGGGTGTCGGGCGCGAACCCGTGGCCGGGGCTCGCCATCCGCGCCGAGTAGAGCCGGATCAGCTCCCCGGCGATCTGCTTGACCGCCTTGCGGGCGCGGGACTTGGCCTTCTGCCAGTCGGCGCCGCCGAGCCGGTGGAGGCTGGGCGCCTCGCCGCCGACGTAGCGGGTGAGCTCCTCCAGCTGGTCGGTCGGGACGAACAGCCGGTCGCTCTTGGCGTACTCCAGGATCAGGTACTCGCGGGTGGCGCCCTGCACCGTCCGGCTGACCATCTCCACGTACCGCCCGACGCCGTGCTGCTCGTGCACCACGTAGTCGCCCGTCTTGAGCTGGAGCGGGTCGATGCCGCCGCGCCGCCGCGACGGCATGCGCCGCGCGTCCCGCGTGGACGACTTCTGCCCCGACAGGTCGGTCTCGGTCAGCACCGCGAGCTTGACCGACTCCCAGGTGAACCCGTTCTCCAGCAGCCCGGTCGTGACCGTGACGACCGACGGATCGGGCGCCCCGGCCAGATCGGCGAGCCGAGCGCCGACGCCCTCCTCCCGGGCGAGCTGGACGAGCCGCTCGGCGGGCCCGTGCCCGGCGGTGACCAGCACGACGCGCCAGCCGCCGTCCGTCCAGCCCTTGAGGTCGCCGACGACGCGGGAGGTGTCGCCGCGGTAGGCCTCCGCCTGCTGCACCCCGAGGCTCAGCGCCTCCGCGCCGCCGTCCGGGGACTCGGCGTCCGGGAGCTCGCCGACCGCGCCGCCCGCCGCCAGCGGGCTCAGCGCCGTCACGCTCCACCGCGGCAGCCCCAGCTCCGTGCTGTGCTCGCGGACCTCCTCCAGCGAGCGGAACGCCGCGGCGCCGAGGTCGATCGGCGCCTCTCCCCCGGCGGCGGCGTTGACCCAGCTCGCCTCCAGGAACTCCTGGCTCGTGCGGACCAGCTCGACCGAGCGGGTGCGGATCCGCTCCGGCTCGCAGACCAGCAGCGCCGACCCGTCCGGCAGCAGGTCGGTCAGCAACTCCATGCTCTCGGCGAGGACGGGCGAGAACGCCTCCATGCCCTCCACGGTGTCGCCGTCGGCGATCCGGCCGAGGATCTCCTCCAGGGCCGGGTGCTCCTGCGCGAGCAGCTTCGCGCGCTCGCGCACCTTCTCCGTCAGCGGCAGCTCACGGCACGGCGGCGCCCACAGCCCGCCCTGCGCGACCTCCAGCGAGCGCTGGTCGGCGGCCTTGAAGTAGCGGATCTCCTCGACGGTGTCGCCCCAGAACTCCACCCGGAGCGGGTGCTCCTCGGTCGGCGGGAACACGTCGAGGATCCCGCCGCGCACCGCGATCTCGCCGCGCTTCTCCACCAGGTCGACGCGGTGGTACCCGGCCTCCACCAGGCGCCGGACCGCGTCGTCCATGTCGGCGTCCTCGCCGGAGGCCAGCCGCACCGGCTCCAGGTCGGCGAGGCCGGACACGATCGGCTGCAGCACCGCGCGGACCGGCGTCACCACGACGTCCAGCGCGCCGCCCTTCGCCGAGCCGTCCCCGCCGGGGGGGCCGCCCGCGCCCGGGTGGACGAGGCGGCGCAGCACCGCGAGCCGCTGCCCGACCGTGTCCGAGCGCGGCGACAGCTTCTCGTGCGGCAGCGTCTCCCAGGCCGGGAAGTGCGCGACGCGCCCGGGGTCGAGCAGGCTCGACAGGGCGGCGGTCAGGTCCTCGGCCTCGCGGCCCGTCGCGGTCACCGCGAGCACGACGCCCGCGCCGTCCTCGCCCAGGCGGCGGCTCAGCGCGGCGGCCAGGATCGGCCACAGCGCGGCGGGCGCGACGATCTCCCGGTCCGTGCGCGGCCGCGTGAGCGCGTTCCGCAGACCGGGGTCGGTGCATGCAAGGTCAACAAGTCCAGAAAGCGTCATTATTCGCCCGATATTCGCCCGCAACTTGGCCGATCACCCCGGGGCAGGGCAGGCCGAAAACCCGGAATCCAGCCGGACCCGGTACCGCGTACCAGCGTACGCGCCCCCGGCGGCGCTCGTTCAGGCGGCGCCGAAGGCGCCCTTCCAGGCGGGCGCCGCTCGCCGTCCGTGCCCTGACCGGCACGGACGGCGACACGGCCGTCGCCAAGAAAAGGCAAATAGCGGACGGAGCGCAGCCAAGCGATTACGCTGCGAGATTGTGACCGATCTGCGTACGTCGCCGGTCAACGGCGGCGATCTCTTCTCAGAACGCGCCCGCCAGTACGCCCTGGAGAACCCCCTGCAGCGGATCCACATCCTCGAAGCGGGCTGTGGCTGGGGTACGGGCCTGGATCTCGGCGACCACGAGCGCGAGGTCACGGGAGTCGACCGGGAGTCCCCGGAGCTGCGCGCCTACACCTGCGAGCGGCCCGACCTCGACACCTGGCACCTCGGCGACCTGCGCACCGTCCCGCTTCCACCGCGCGCGTTCGACATCGTCCACGCCTCGTACCTGATCGAGCGCATCCCGCACGCCGAACTGGTGCTCGACAGGTTCGTCGCCGCGCTGAAGCCCGGCGGGCTGCTGCTGGTGCACCTGCGCGACCGCGACACCGCGTTCGGGTTCCTGGACCGCACGCTCCCCCGCTGGCTGCGCGCGTCCGGCCGGCGCCGCCTCCGCCCGGGGCGCGCGCCGTTCGCCGAGCGCCCGCGCCGGGCCCGCGGCGCCCACGCCCGCGTCCCGTACCCGGCGGGCGAGCTCGGGGCCGACGCTGGGCAGGCCCCGGCCCGGGAGGTCCTGACGGCACCGGAGCCGGCCGCGTCACGGCCGGTGCCGGTGGTCCGGACTAGCCCGCCCGCGGCGATCTACGACCGGGTCGCGTCCCGGTCGGGTCTGCGCTGGTACTGCGTCATGCGCGGGCTGGTCGTCGCCGAGGAGTACACCTCGCGGCAGGCGCTGGAGGCCCTCGGGGCCGGAACCGGCCTCGCCGACCTGCTGTGCCGGCTGGTGTCGGCGGTCACCCGGGGGCGCCTGACGGCGGACCACAGCGAGGTCACCCTCGTCATCCGCAAGCCCGAGAACCGCTTCGCGCGGGTCATCTGATCGGGGGCGGAGGGCCGTCCCGGCCGGGGCGGGCGTGCGAACGGTCAGGCCGGGGCAGTATTTTTCCTGCGAAACCCCTGCTCGCCACGGATGAGCCCGGCCGCCTCGCCGGGCGGGATCGGAGATCGCGGTGACCGCCGAAGCAGGCCTTCCCGACACGCTGCGCGACCTGCCCGCCTGGACCCCGGATCCGGTCGAGCTCGCCGACCTCGAACTCGTCCTCGCGGGGGTGTACCGCCCGCTGGAGGGCTTCCTCGGCTCGTTCGACACCGCCATGGTGATCGCCGGGGGACGGCTCGCGGACGGCACCCCGTGGCCGGTCCCGGTCACGCTCTCGGTCCCCAAGGAGCTGACCGGCCATGAGCGGGTCGTCCTGCAGGACCCCGAGGGCGTGCCGCTCGCGGTGCTGCGGATCGGCGAGGCGTGGCAGGACCCGACGACCCAGGGCTGGCGGCTCGCCGGACCGCTGGAGGCCCTCCGCGCCCCCGCGCACGGACCGTTCCACCGCCTGCGCCGCCGCCCGGACGAGCTCGACGCGTTCGAGGGCGACGTGCTCGCGGTGGCCACCCGCGAGCCCCTGCACCGCAAGCAGCTCGGCCAGCTCCGCCAGGTCGCCGAGCGGCTCGCCGCGAAGGTCCTCGTCCTGCCGCTGCTGGGCGGCGAGCACGACGAGTCCCTCGTCCGTGCGCTGCTCGGCGTCCGCAAGGAGCTGCCCGACGGCGCCCAGATCATCCCCGTGCCGCTGCCGGCGCGCGGCGACCGGGAACGCGACATCCTGCTCCGCGCGCACGTCGCCGCCGCCTACGGCGCCACCCACCTGCTCGCCGAACGGGAGATGGAGGGCACCGCCGTCCCGCTCGTCGTCCCGGAGCCGTGGGCCTACGACGCCGACGTGGAGGTCTGGCGGCCCGTCGCGCGCATCGAGCCCGACCACGTCCAGGCGGAGCTGACCCCCGAGCGGCTGAACGAGCTGCTGGACGCGGGCGAGCCCGTCCCCGACTGGTTCACCCCGCCCGCCGTCGCCGCCGAACTGGCGCTGGCGCGCCCCCCGAAGCGCTCGCGCGGCATCACGGTGTTCTTCACCGGCCTGTCCGGCTCCGGGAAGTCCACGGTCGCGCGCGGCCTGGCCGACGCGCTGGTGGAGCGCGGCGGCCGGACGGTCACGCTCCTGGACGGCGACGTCGTCCGGCGGATGCTGTCGGCGGGCCTGACGTTCTCCCGCGCCGACCGCGACCTCAACATCCGCCGCATCGGCTTCGTCGCCGCCGAGATCACCCGGCACGGCGGCACCGCCGTCTGCGCGCCGATCGCCCCCTACGCCGCCACCCGCGCCGAGGTGCGGCGGATGGTCTCCGCCGTGGGCGACTTCATCCTCGTGCACGTGGCGACGCCGCTGGAGGAGTGCGAGCGCCGCGACCGCAAGGGCCTGTACGCCAAGGCACGCGCCGGGCAGATCCCCGAGTTCACCGGCATCTCCGACCCCTACGAGGAGCCGGACGACGCCGACCTGACGCTCGACACCTCCCGGCTGGCGCCGGACGAGGCGGTCGCCCGGGTCCTCGACCTGCTGGTCGGCGGCGGCTGGGTGCGGGCGGAGTAGCCCCCTTCGTCCCATCCGTCCCTCTTGTCCGGTATTTTCCCGATCCAGCGGGCATCACCTATCGTGTTAGCCATAATTCCTACATGACAGGTAGGTCATGCCGATGGACTTCGATTGGACGATGGCGCTCGGCTCGTTCCTCGTCGCCATCATCGTCGGGCTGACCGGCATGGGCGGGGGCGCCCTGATGACGCCGATGCTCGTGACGTTCTTCGGAGTGAGCCCGCTCGCCGCCGTGTCCAGCGACCTGGTCGCCGCCGCCGTGATGAAACCGGTGGGCAGCGCCGTCCACTACCGGCAGGGCACCATCGACATGCGGCTGGTCAAGTGGCTGTGCCTGGGCTCGGTGCCCGCCGCGTTCTCCGGCGTCCTGCTGGCCCGCGCGCTCGGCCACGGCGACTCCGTGGAGAACGTCATCGGCAAGGCGATGGGCGCGGCCCTGATGATCGCCGCCGCGGGCCTGGTGCTGCGCGGCTACCTCGCCTACCGGGGCCGCGCCGGATCCACCGGAGACGGCGACCCGTCCCCGAAGATCACGGTCCGCCCCGTCCCGACCGTGCTGATCGGCGTCGTCGGCGGCCTCGTCGTCGGCATCACCTCGGTCGGCTCCGGCTCCCTCATCATCGTCGCGCTGCTGGCCCTCTACCCGGCGCTCAAGGCCAACCAGCTCGTCGGCACCGACCTGCTCCAGGCCGTCCCTCTGGTCTTCGCGGCCGCCATCGGCCACCTGCTGTTCGGCGACTTCCGCATGGAGGTCACCGCCGCGCTGCTCGCCGGCTCGATCCCCGGCGTCTACCTCGGCTCCAGGATCTCCTCCCGGGCCCCGAGCACCCTGATCCGGCGAGTGCTGGCCCTGGTGCTGGTCGCCTCCTCGCTGAAGATGTTCGGCGTCCCGGCCGTCCCGCTCGCCTGGACCATGGTCGTCCTCACCGCCGCCACGGTCGGCGCCTGGCTCGCGCTTCGCCACCGCGCCGCGCCGCGCCGGGATACGCTCTCCTCTCCGGTCGTTTCCCCCGGCGTCGCCGGTGCCTCAGGAGAGCAGAGCGAACGTGGACCCACGATGGCCGCATGACACCGTCGACGTCCTCGGCGTACGGGTCAGCCGCGTGGACGTCGCACGGTTCCGCTCCTTCGTGGCGGCGGCCGTCAAGGAGCGGTCCAAGCTGACGGTCACCTTCGCCAACCCGGACTACGTCCTCAGGGCGCAGAAGGACCCGGGGCTGCGCGACCTGATGAACGGCTTCGACCTCAACCTCCCCGACGGCTGGGGCGTCGTGCTGGCCGCGAAGATCTTCGGGCGCCCCGTTCCCGGCCGGATGGCCAACGACGACCTCACCGACGACCTGTTCGGCCAGCCCGCCGAGGAGGGCTGGCGCGTCTTCCTGTTCGGCAACGCGCCCGGCATCGCCGAGGCCGCCGCCGCGAACGTCCGCGCCTGGTACCCGGGCGTGGAGGTCGCGGGCACCCAGCACGGCCACTGGGCGGACGAGCAGGGCCGCATCCCCGCGGAGACCGCCGAGCGCCTCGTCGAGGAGATCAACGACGCGGCCCCGGACATCCTGCACGTCGGCCTCGGGACACCGCTGCAGCAGCGGTTCGTCGCCGAGTACCGCGACCGCCTCACCGCGCCGGTCATCATCACGTGCGGCGCGTACTTCGAGCACCTCGCCGAACGGCGCGACTACTACCCCGCCTGGGTCACGAAGCTGCGCGTCGGCTTCCTCTACCGCCTGGCGCGCGAGCCCCGCCGCCTCTGGCGCCGCTACACCGTCGAACTGGGCGCCTACCTGGCCCGGGTCCTGCACCATCGCCTGCGGCACGGAAGGGCGCCCGCCGACTGAGCCACAGGCCTCCATGACGCACTTTCCAGGAACCAATACCCGTTATCTAGCTATGTGGTAGGACAAGATGCCATCAGCGTCCCCGGCCGCATCCCGGAGCACCTTCATGCGCCCCACCATCGCCTGCCTTACGGCCACCGCGCTCGCGGTGCTCACCGTCCCCGCCGCCACGGGCACGGCCTCCGCCGACATCTCCCAGTCGGCGGTCGTCTCCGCCAACCCGGTGAACAACACCCCGCACGTGCTGGACGGCACCGTCCGCGCCATCACCGTCGTGGGGAACTGGGTCGTCGTCGGCGGGAACTTCGAGGAGGTCCGCGAGGCCGGCAGCGGCAAGAAGACCGTCAAGCGGCACAACCTGTTCGCCTACGACATGCGGAACGGGAAGATCAGCACGGCCTTCGTGCCGAAGGTCGACGGGACCGTCCACGCGCTGCAGCCCGGGTCCAGCGACTGGATCTACGCGGCCGGGACCTTCACGACCGTCAACGGCACCAAGACCGGCACGGTGACCGCCCTCAAGGTCTCCACCAACAAGGTCCACACCGGCTTCAAGCCGAACGTGAACTACCGGGTCTACACCATGGTGGTGCGCGGCGCCCGGCTCTACCTCGGCGGCATGTTCACCAAGGCGGGCGGCAAGGCGCGCACCGGTCTCGCGCGGGTCGACAGGCTCACGGGCGTCGCCGACAACGCCTTCAACTTCACCGTCACCGAGCCCCGGTCGGGCGACCTCAAGGTGTACCGGCTGGCGGTCGACCGCACCGACACCCGGATGGTCATCAACGGGACGTTCACCAAGGTCAACGGGGAGAGCCGGCCCCAGATCGCGATGATCAACCTGGGCAAGGGCACCGCGAAGCTGTCGACCTGGTCGACCCAGCGGTACTCCACCCCCTGCAACCTCGCCGCGTTCGACACCTACATGCGGGGCATGGACTTCTCCCCCGACGGCAAGTACTTCGTGGTCGTCACCACGGGCGGCCCCTACGGCCAGACCCAGATGTGCGACTCGGCCGCCCGCTGGGAGTCGTCGCCCACCGGGTCCGGGCAGAAGCCCACCTGGGTCAACTGGACGGGCGGCGACACGCTGCTGTCCACCTCGGTGACCGGCTCCGCGGTCTACGTCGGCGGGCACCAGCGCTGGCTGAACAACCCCTACGGGCACGACTCCGCCGGTCCCGGAGCCGTGTCGCGGCCCGGCATCGGCGCGCTCGACCCGAAGACCGGCAAGGCGCTCCCGTGGAACCCCACGCGGACGCTCGGCCACGGCGTCGAGACGCTGGTCGCCCACCCGAAGGGGATGCTCGTCGGCAGCGACACCGACCAGCTCGGTCACGAGTACCACGGCCGCCTCGGGATGTTCCCCACGGGGTGATCCGGCGGCTCGCATGAGATGAAGAGCGGGGACGTTCTGCGGGAGGGGACGGGGGCCGTGGTCCATCACGAACAGCGCAAGGTGGTTCCCGGCGGGCATCACCGGCCGGACGCGCGCCGTTCCCTGCCCGTCCCGCCGGACGGACCGCGCCGACGGCGCGACCGGCGGCGCGGGCCCCGCCCGTTCTTCTACGTCACCTCCGCGAGCGCCCTGCTGGTGCTGGGCGGCTCCGCGGGTGCGGTCGCCCTGTCGGGGACCGGCACGACCCACAACGCCCGGACGGCCGGCGCGCGCGCGAACGCGGTCGTCTCCGCCACGGCGGACACCTACGTCGTGCGCGAGATGCCCGGCACGACGTTCGGCGACGCAAAGAAGATCACCGCCTCGGCCTGGCCCGACTGGCACACCGAGGCCTATGTCGCGTTCGAGGTGCCGCCCGGCACCCCGGCGGTCACCCGGGCCCGGGTGGAGATGACGTTCGACCGGCCGGAGAACCGGCCGCGGCGGGTCGAGCTGCGCACCCTGCCCGGCGCGTGGACCGAGGACGGCACGTCCTGGGGCAACCGCCCGGTCGCCGGACCCGTCGTGGCGACCGCCCCCACCGGCTCGGGGGGCAAGGTCTCCTTCGACGTCGGTGATGTGGTGACCGGCCCCGGCCTCTACGCGTTCGCCGTCACCGGCCCGGGCCCCCGGACGGCGGTCTCGCTGCACTCCCGGGAGACGGCCGAGGGCCCGCGCCTCGTCCTGCGGACCCGGCCGGGCGCACGGCCTCCGACGCCGAGCAGGTCGCCGGAGACGTCCGGCACGGCGCTTCCCGCGCCCGGACCGGAACCCACCTGGGAGACCCCGCAGCCGGTGAAGACCCCCGGGACGTCCCCGGCCGGCGGGCGGACGCTCTGCGGCCTCTCCCTAGAACTCAAGCCGGGTGAGACCTTCCAGAAGTCCCTCACCCGCCTGGACGCCGCCTACGGCGGCCTGGAGACGGTCCGGCTGTTCTACCAGGGCGTCCCGCCCGCGTGGCCGGGCAAGCCCGACACCGGGAAGCGCCCGCCGATCATCTCGTTCAAGCTGGCGCCCAAGGACGTGCTCGCCGGCAAGTACGACCGGGAGCTGACCCGCTGGTTCGCCACCGCGCCCCGCGACCGCGACCTCTACTGGGTCTACTACCACGAGCCCGAGGACAACATCGCCTCCGGCGAGTTCACCGCCGCCGACTACCGCGCCGCGTGGCGGCGGCTGCGGTCCCTCGCCGACAAGGCGGACAACCCCCGCCTCCACGCCACCCTCGTCCTGATGGGCTGGAGCCTCGACCCGCTGTCCAAGCGCGACTGGCGCGACTACTACCCGGGCCGCGACGTCATCCAGGTCCTCGGCTGGGACGTGTACAACCTCGGCTGGAAGAAGGGCCGCTACGACGACCCGGCCGCCATGTACGACCGGGTCGTCGCGGTCAGCAAGGGCGAGGACCTCCCGTTCGGCATCGCCGAGACCGGCAGCTACCTCGTCGCCGGCGACAACGGCGACAGGCGCGCCGCCTGGCTGAACGCCACCAACGCCTACCTCGCCAAGCACCGTGCCCTGTGGGTCGCCTACTTCGACCTCGACTGGAACACCGGCGACTTCCGCCTCCTCGACACCCAGAGCCGCAGGGCCTGGAGCGACTTCTGCTGAAGGCCCCTCCTGCGGCCCGGTCCCCCCACACCCGTCCGGGCCTTGACGGCCCAGGCCCCTGACGCCCGACGTGCCACGCCCCCCGCCGGAGACCCGGCGGGGGGCGTGGCACGTGCGGTGACGCGTCCTACTTGCGGGCCAGGATGATGGTCCACAGCGCGGCGCGGCTGGCGGCGTCGGTCGTCGCCGTCTTGCCGCCGTAGGTGCCGGTGGCGACCGTGCCGTTGCTGTCGGCGACCAGGGCCGTGATGCGGCCGCTGCCCGAGCCGATCCCGGTGCCGCGGGTCTCCACGCCGGCCGGGGCCGTCCAGGAGGTCGTGCTGGACGACTTGTCCGCCCAGTACGTCACCGCCCAGGACCCGGCGGCGTCCACCTGCGCGGACGGGCTGGTGTGGGAGGTGCCGGAGCCGGGGTCGCTGCTCTTGGCCACGGCCGCGACCGGGTCGGTCGCGTTGGTGCCCTCGTAGGCGAGCAGCCGGATGTCGGCCTTGGTGTAGGCGCTGAACCCGATGCCGACCTGCGTACCGGCGTCACCGGCCTGGGCGACGCGCTTCCAGACGACGGACGTCGCGGTGCCCGCCACCTGCGTGCCGACCTGCGTCCAGCCGGACGGCGGGGTCGCCAGCGTCGCCTCGCTGCTGTTGAACGTCAGCATGAGGATCATGCCGTCGCCGGGCTGCACCGCGGGCGGGACCTGCGCCGTGGCGGTCTGGACGTTGCCGTTGCCGCCCGCGCCGCCGCGGTAGCCGATGTTCACCTGGTTCGAGGCGACCGTCACGTCCTGCGACCTGGTGCCCTTGCCGCCGCGGTCGTCGGTCACCGTCAGCTTGACCGTGTAGGTGCCGGCCGCGGCGAACGCGTGCTGCGGCGTGGCGCCCGTGCCGGTCTCGCCGTCGCCGAAGTCCCAGGCGTAGGAGGCGATCGAACCGTCGGGGTCGGACGAGCCGCCGGCGTTGAACGTGCAGTTCAGCCCGTCGCAGTCGCCGGTGAACGCGGCGCTCGGCGGCTGGTTCGGCGTCCCCGCGTAGAGGAACACCGTCCGGCCGCGCCAGTCGGCGGTGCTGACCTCGGTCGACGATCCGGACGGCACTCCCGCCGCGGAGAACGCGACCCGGTAGAGCCGGCCGTTGCCGTTGTTGACGTAGTAGAGGTTCGCGCCGTCGACGAACATGCCGCCGACCGAGCTCCAGCTCATGCCGGGCAGGTTGTTCACCGCGACGAACTCCTGTGCGCCGACGACGTTGCTCTCCGGGTTGAACGTCCGGTAGTAGAGCGAGGACTGCCCGCGCGTGTAGTAGACCCGGCCCTTGGCGAAGAACATGCCGGTGATGTTCTGCACCTGCGAGTGCCAGGTCGTCATGGTGGCGAGCTGGTCGGCGGTGTCGATGGTGGCGGCCGTGCCGAGCGCGGTGCCGTCGAAGGTGCGGCGCCGGAACAGTCCGTCCGACGAGCCGTAGAAGAGCTCCCCGTTGACCATGAAGGCGCCGCGCGCGGTCCGCCAGTCGATGCCCGCGGTGCCGTCGTCGACCGCGGCGCCGGCGGTGGTGCCGTCGAACGAGCGGTGCCGGAGGTAGTTGGCGGCCCCGAAGCCGATGCCGCCGCCGGAGTAGACGTTCCCGGGCAGCTCGCCGGTGCTGTAGGCGGGAACGGCCGCGCCGCCGGCGACGGGGAACATCGCGAGCTTCTGGTGGAACTCGCCGCCGACGTTGTCGGTGTCGCTGCCGATCCACAGGCCCTCGTCGGTGGCCAGCATGTCGAAGACGCCGACGCCCTTGTCGCGACCGGGGTTCCAGCTGAACGGCAGGCCGCTGACCGGGTCGAGCGCGACGATGCCCTCGCGGCCGACGGCGCCCTGGCCGGGGTTGTCGCCGGCGAACGGGTTGTTGGCCCACCGGAAGTGGCCGCCGGTGTAGACGGCCGTGTCGGTGATCTCCACGGCGTAGGTGGTGTCGCCCCCGGTGAAGTTCACCCAGGTCGGCTGCTGGCCGCCGCCGGTGGCGGGGCTCTCCCAGCGGGCCTGGGTGTCGCACAGCTTCGCGGAGCCGCCGTAGGCGCCGGTGGTCGTCACCACGAAGTACGAGCCGTCCGGAGAGAACTCGACGTCGCGCATGTAGGTGTCGAACGACTGCGAGCACTGGTCGGCGTAGCGGGTGGTGTCCCAGTTCGCGAGCTGCGCGGACGGGCCGGTGAGGTCCACCATGACGATCTGGCGCCGGGTGCTGCCGGCGACCGAGCTGAAGTTGCCGATGCCGACGAGCTTGGAGCCGTCCGGGCTGACGTCCATCTTGTAGATCTGGGTGACGCCGTCGCCGGTCTGGGTGCCGGCGAGGTTCAGGTTCACGAAGTCGTCGCGGTCACCCGTCTGGGGGTCGAGGGCGGCGAGGGCCACCCGCGCGGCGCCGCCGACGGTCGCGAAGGTGCCGCCGACGTACAGCCGGCCGCCCGCCAGCCGCAGGTCGCGGACCTTGGCGTCGAGCTGCGGGTCGAACGCGGCGATGGGGGCGCCGGTCTGGGCGTTGATCCTGGCGAGCACGAAGTGCCGGACGCCGTTGATCTCGCTGAAGCTTCCGCCGACGTAGATCGACTGGCCGTCGGGGGCGGGCAGCAGCGCGCTGGCCTCGCCCTTGTTGAGGTCGGGCGCGAAGCCCGGGTCGATGGCGCCGGTGGCGGCGTCGAAGGCGAACAGCCGGTTGCGGACCAGCGTCGGCTTGTTGGCCCCGACCTCCTTCACCTGGGTGAAGGAGCCGCCGACGTAGATCTTGCCGCCGATCTTGATGATCGACTTGACCTCGCCGTCCAGCACGTTCGGCGTGTAGTTCGCCGGGTCGGCGTTGACGACCTTCCCGTGCCCGGGCTCGGACCCCCGCTGGTCCGCGCGTGCCGGGGCGCTCGCGGCGAGGCTCCCCGTCAGCGTCCCCAGCGCGAGCGCGGCCCCCACGGCCAACGCCCCCCACCTGCGTCTGCCCATCGACCCCTCCGTGCAAGATAGAAGTAAGCGCCATGTTCCCCGTGAAGGCACACAGCGCCGCGCAATCGTAGCCAGCGGGCTACCGGTACCACCGTTTGATCACTAACTTTTCGATCTCGGCCGCCGAACTGCACGGCGGACCGCTTGCCGCAGGACCCCCTGACTCGCCTCGGCGGGCACGCCCATCGCGTCTCGCGAGGTACGCTGCGCACCTCGAAAGGACGCTTGCCGGGTCTCACCGGACGACCGGATCGCGTGGCCGAAGTCGGCCACCGCCCGCTGTCGCCCCTGGTAAGAGACAGGACGTCCTTCCATGGGCGACGTGCGTCCGGGACCGGACGGCGCGGTCCGCGCGCCCGAAGGCGCGTCCCACGGAAACGGAGCGGTGATTGGCCGGGATGCGAGGGATCGCGGGGAGCACTCCTCTCGCGACGCCGCGGCTGCTGCCCTGGCGCCTGCGGCCGGGCTGGCCGCTCACCGTCGCGCTGCTCGGTTTCCCGCTGTGGTGGATCCTCGGCCTCGCGAACGTCGTGCTGCTGGTCATCAGCGTGCCCATGGCGATGACGCTGTGGCGGCGGCGCGGCACCCTGGTGGCGCCCGGAGGCTTCGGGGCGTGGCTGTTCTTCCTGCTCTGGGTCGTGCTGGGCGTGTTCGTGCTGTGGGCCGACGCGCCCCTCGCCGAACCGGGCGGCGGGTTCAGCCGGCTCCTGGTGTACGGCTACCGGCTCGCCTGGTACCTGTCCTCCACCATCGTGCTGCTCTACGTCGGTAACATGAGCGAGCGGGAGCTGCCGTCGGGCAAGATCGGCAGGCTCCTCGGCTACATGTTCATCGTGACGACCCTCGGCGGGCTGATCGGGTCCTTCTTCCCGTCGATCCAGCTCACCTCCCCGGTGGAGATGGTGCTGCCGCACGGCCTGACCTCCAACTCCTTCGTCCGCGACATCGTCCACCCGAGGGTCTCCGAAGTGGAGTCGATCCTCGGGTTCGAGCAGTCGCGGCCCATGGCGCCGTTCGCCTACGCCAACACCTGGGGCGCCGCCTACGCCTTCTTCCTCCCGTACTTCCTGCTGACCTGGATCGTCCGCGCCGACATGCGGCGCCGCGCGTTCGGGCTGGCCGTCCTCGCCGCGTCACTGTGGCCGGTCGTGTACTCGCTGAACCGGGGGCTGTGGGGGGCGCTCGGCGCGATCGGCCTGTTCGGCGTCGCGAAGCTGCTCCAGGTGGGCGGTCCCCGCGTGATCGCCTGGACGGCCGGGATGGCCGCGGCGGGCGCGATCGTCGTGGCGCTGTCCCCGCTGCCCGGCCTCGTCCAGGACCGCCTCGACAACCCGCACAGCAACAATCGCCGCACGCTGCTGGCCGAGGAGACCACCCGCAGCGCCCTCACCGGCTCCCCGCTGGTCGGTTTCGGATCCACCCGCAACGTCCAGGGCGACCTCGGCCAGGTCTCCGGCGGCGACAAGATCGGCTGCAAGGCGTGCGGCTCGCCGCCGCTCGGCACCCAGGGCCACCTGTGGCTCCTGCTGTTCGCCAACGGCATCGTCGGGACGATCGCGTTCTGCGCGTTCTTCGCCGTCCGGTTCCTGCGGCACTGGCGGGAGCGCGGCGCGTACTCCCTGGCGGGCTGCGCCGTCCTGATCGCCTGCGGCCTGTTCATGATCACCTACGACATGGTGGAGGTACCGCTGTACACGGTGATGATCGCTGTGGGCCTGATGTGGCGGGCGAGCCGGGACGCCCGCGCGCAGGCCCGGCCGCGCGCCCGTGCCCGGGTCGCCGCCGAGGAGGCGCCGCTGTGAGCGCATCAGAGGAGACGCGGGCCGCCTGGATCGCGGCGGTGCGGGACCTGTGGCCGGACGCGCGGGTGGAGGCCGTCGGACCGGGGCGCTCCGAGGGGGCGCGCCGGGAACTGGCGTTCCTGCCGGACGCGGAGCGGCCGCGGCTGCTCGTCCCGGCGGGGATGCCGCGCGCCACCGCGGCCGCGCTGCGCCGCTACAGCCACGACCTCGGCGTGAAGCAGCGCGCCTCCCGCGGCCTGACGGCGGCGGCGGTGCGCACCGGGCTGCCGGAGCGGACGCTGCGCGACCGGCTCCGCGTCACCGGCGGCGGCCCCTCCATCGAGGACCGGCTGTCGGACCTGCTCGGCCGGCCGGTGGTGGTCAGCGTGGGGCTCGGGAGCGCCCGCGCCAACCGCAAGCCGATCCTGCACGTGCTGTCGCCGCGCGGCGAGCCCGCGGCGTTCGTCAAGATCGGCGACACCGGCACGGCCCGCGCCCTTCTCGACGGCGAGGCCGCCGCCCTCACCTACCTGAACGCCCACCTGCCCCCTTCGGGGTCGCGCGGGCGCCCGCACGTCCCGCGGCTGCTCCACCACGGCACGTGGCACGGCCTGGACCTGCTCGTCCTCGAACCGCTCCCGACCGGCGCGCTCGGCTGGCGTCCGCGGAGCCGGGCCCCCGTCTCCCAGATGCGGGCGCTGTTCGAGGTCGGCGGCGTCGAACGGGCGCCGCTGCGCGGCAGCGCCTACTGGGAGGAGATGACCGCGAGCCCCGGCCTGGTCCTGGACGAGCGGCAGCGCGCCGTCTTCGGCGAGGTCGTGGAGTTCGTCGGCAAGGCGCACGGCGATCTGGTCCTGGACTTCGGCGCCTGGCACGGCGACTGGACGCCGTGGAACATGGCCTGGCACCGCGGCGTGCTGCGCCTGTGGGACTGGGAACGGTTCGCGCGCGGAGTCCCGAACGGGTTCGACCTGCTGCACTACCGGCTCCAGGAGGCGATGCGCACCGCGTCCGGGCCGCCCTACACCAGCTGGCCGGACGGCGCCGCCGCCCTCCTGGAGCCGCTCGGGCCGACGGGCCACGCCGCGGAGGCGACCGTCCGGCTCTACCTCGTGGAGCTGTGCCGCCGCTACCTGCTGGCCGCCCAGGAGCCGATCGGCGGGCCGCTGCGCGCCGACACCGAGCGGCTGCTGGCGCTCCTGCACACCACTACACAGGACACGATTTCGGGAGGAACCCCGTGATCTCACGCCGTGACGCCCCCCCGTGGGTCAAGGAGGCGGGCCGGGCCGCGACACGCACCGGAGGGCGGCTGACCTCGGGCGCCCGGATGCTGCCGGACTTCCTCATGGTCGGCACGCAGCGCGGCGGCACCACCTCGCTGTTCCGGGCCCTGGCGGCGCACCCGGCGACCGTCCAGCCCAACTTCCACAAGGGCGTGCACTACTTCGACGTCAACTACCCGCGCGGTCTCGGCTGGTACCGGGGGCACTTCCCGGTCCGCGCGCTCGCCGAGCGCCGCGCCCGGGGCGCCGCCCCGCAGGCGTTCGAGTCCGCCGGCTACTACATGCACCACCCGCTGGCGCCGGAGCGGATCGCCGGCGACCTGCCCGGGGTGAAGCTCGTCGTCTTGCTGCGCGACCCGGCGGTGCGGGCCTACTCCGCCCACAAGCACGAGCTGGCGCGGGGGTTCGAGACCGAGCCGTTCGAGCGGGCCCTGGATCTGGAGCCCGAGCGGCTCTCCGGGGAGGTCGAGAAGATCAGGGCCGACCCCGCCTACGTGAGCCACGGCCACCGGCACCACTCCTACCTCGACCGCGGCCGCTACGCCGAGCAGATCGAGCGGCTGTTCGCCCTCTTCGGACGGGACAGGGTGCTCGTGCTGTTCGCGGAGGACTTCTTCACCGAACCGGAGCCCTGCTACGACTCCGCCCTGGAGTTCCTGGGACTGCCGGCGTGGCGGCCCGCGTCGTTCGAGCGGCACAACGCCCGGCCGGGCTCCCCCCTGCCGGACCGCCTGCAGCGCCGCCTGGCCGACTACTACGCCCCCTGGGACGACAAGCTCGCCGCGCTCCTCGGCGCCGAGCCCGCCTGGCGGCGATGAGGCGGCGATGAGCAAACGCTCCCTCGGCTCGGCCAGCGTGCAGGCGGAACCGCCGCTCGCGCCGGACTCGATCCCGGTGACCCGCTACGCGGGCGTGGTCCGCCGGCACCTGGTCGCGCTGCTGATCGCGCTGCTGGCCGGGTGCGCGATCGGGGTCGTGAAGATCGTGCTGACGCCGACGACCTACACCGCGCAGATCTACGTGCTGGCGCCGCCGGTCGCGCTGCACCCCTCCATCGACATCGGCTCGGCGATCGACACCAACACCCGCGCACCCCGCGAGACGACGATGGACACCGAGGCCCAGCTCGTCTGGTCCCACCCGGTGCTGTCCAAGCTGGTGGAGCGGCCCGGCTTCGACGCGTCCGACGCCGAACTGCGCGACCGCATCGGCCTGACGGTGCCGTCCAACACCCACGTGCTCACGATCTCGGTGCGGGCCGGCACGCCGCGCACCGCCCAGGACGGCGCCCGGGTCGTCGCCGACTCCTACCTGACGCTGCGGAACCGGATCCTGGGCCAGGTGCTGGAGCACAACCGCCAGGCGCTGGAGCACAACGCCGAACTGCTGAAGAAGCAGCTCGCGGCCCTGCCCGGCGACGAGGACGAGCTGCGCCGGCTCACCACCCGCACGCGCCGCCAGGCGCTCGTGAAGCAGATCCGCGACGTGGAGAAGCAGGTCACGACCATCAAGAGCAAGCAGGAGCAGCCCGGCGAGGTGCTGCGCGGGGCCCCGCTCCCCCGGCGGGGCGACGATCCCGGCCGCGACGTCGCGGTCGCGACCGGGATCGGCGTCGCGCTGCTCGGCTGGATCGGCTACGTGGTGGTCCGCGAGACGCGGCCGCGCCGCATCCGGCGCCCCGCCGACCTGCGGCTGCACAGCCGGCTTCCGATCATGGTGGAGGGGACGGCGCTCGGCACCGGGCACCGCGAGGTCGCACGGCGGCTGCGCAACCTGGTCTTCGACGCCGACGCCACCACCGTGCTGGTCACCGGGGTGCCCGGATCCGCCGGCACCGAGGTGGCCTACGAGCTGGCCGAACTGTGCACCGAGGGCGGCTCGGCGACGACGGTGCTGCGCGTCGTGGCCGACGGCGAGCCCTTCCACGAGCCGCCGGCCGCGGCCGGGACCGGCCACTCCTTCAACGTCCGGCTGGTGCGCAGCGACGACGACCGGCAGCTCACCCGGGCCGTCGACAAGGCGGGGAGCGTGTCCCGCATCGTCGTCATCACCACACCCGACATCAACGGCGCGGACACCATCGCCGCGGCCGCGGCCAGCGACGTGGCCCTGGTCGTGGTCGAACGGGGACGGGCCCTGGACCGCGAGGTCGCGAGCGGGGTGCTGGCCCTCGACCAGGCCGCCAGCCCCGCGCGCGTGATCGTCCTGACCGCGCCCGTCCTGCGCGGGCCCGCGTCCCCGGCGCCGCGGCGCGCCCCGAACCGGTCCCCGGTCGGGGCCGCCGCTCCCGGACGAGGTTGAGATGAACAGAGCCGTCTTCTTGCAACGCGCGGTTAAAGTCGAGATGAACACTCCGCCAAGAACGATTCTGATCGATGAGGGGGATCGTCGTGGGAGCTGACCGGACGGCCGACGCCCAGGGAGGGCAGCTGCTCGCCTTGGTCCGGCGCTATCTGGGGGCGCTGATCGGCCTCGCCGTGCTCGGCACCGCGGCCGGCGTCGTCCTGGAGATGGCCGTGCCGCCGCCGTTCAAGGCGACCGCGACGGTACTGGTCAGCCCGCTGGAAGGCAACCCGTACTCGCCGGAGGGCCGCGGCGACGACCTGGTGAACCTGCAGACGGAGGCGCAGCTGGTCGCCACCGACAGCGTCGCCAAGATCGTCCAGAAGAAGCTCGGGCACGAGGCGGAGGGCGACATCGGGGTCTCGGTCCCGCCCAACACCCAGGTGCTCAACCTGACCTACACCGCCGGCAGCTCCGGCAACGCCCGCGCGGGCGCGCAGGCCTTCGCCGACGCCTACCTGGAGTACCGCACGCAGCGCGCGCAGGGCGTGGTGAACAACCAGCTCGCCAAGCTGAAGGCGCAGTCGGCCAGGGTCGAGCGCCTGCTCCAGCGGGCGAACAACGAGCTGGCCGCCTCCTCCGGCTCCCGGCGCTCCACCCTCCAGCAGCGCGTCACCGCCTACACCAACCAGCTCGGCGTCATCGACGAGCAGTCCAACGACATCGCCAGCACCCCCCTCGACCCCGGCCAGGTGATCACCCCGGCGGACGCGCCGGCCGGGCCCGGCATCGTCCGGCCCGCGATGTACGGCGCGGGCGGCCTGCTGCTCGGGCTGGTCGCCGGTTTCGTGATCATGCTGCTGCGGGAGCGGCTCAACCAGCGGCTGCGCAACGCCGAGACGATCGAGGGACTCGGCGTCCGGACGCTGTCCACCATCCCGGCGGGCGGCCCGTCCGGCGACACGCTGGCCCTGGTCAGCGCGCCCAAGAGCCCGGTCGGCGAGGCGTACCGGCGGCTGCGCGCCGCGGTCGTGGCGACCGCGCCGCAGACCCCGGTGGCGCTGCTGATCAGCAACGCCACGCCGGGCGGCGGCGCCCGCATGGCCAGCGCCAACCTCGCGGTCTCGCTCGCCTTCGCCGGCGCGAAGACCATCATGATCGACGCGACCACCGAGGACGCCGACATCAGCACCCTGTTCGGCGCGCGCCCCGGCGGCAAGGGGCTGTCGGACACCCTGCTCAGCGGCACGGACCCGGCGACCCTGCTGATCCACACCGACTCGCAGCTGCGGCTGCTGCCGCGCGGGCCCCGCGCCCGCGAGGCCGCCCACCGGTTCAGCGGCCCGCGGATGCGCGAGACCGTGAAGGTGCTGCGCCGCCGCAGCGAGTACCTCATCGTGAACGCGGCGAGCCTGCACGACGCGGACGCGCAGGCCCTGTGCACGTTCGTGGACGCGGTCGTGCTCGTGATCAACCAGGGCGTCACGACCCGTGAGGAACTGCGGCAGGCGTACGTGGAGGCCGAGCGCGCCGGCGTCACCGTGCTCGGCGCCCTCCTGGAGCCGCCGGAGCCGCGCGGAGGGCGCGCGGCGCGGCAGGCCCCCGCCGGCGCCCGCCAGTCCCGCCCGCCGCAGGGCGGCGACGTCCGGGGCGCCGCCGAGCCCCACCTCCCGGAGACCCGCGGCGGCAAACGCCGCGCGCCGGAGCCCCCCCTCGCATGGGCCGAGGACCAGCCAGGCGTCCCGAAGGACGAGCCCGACGAGAACCCGGCCGACTCCCCGTCCCTGGTCACGCAGGCGCTGCCGCAGGTCAAGCAGCCGCCGCCCCGGACGGGCGAGGCGCGGCCGGCGCCGTCCGGGCGGCGCGGCGCACCGCAGCCGGAGCCGCGGCGCCGTCCCCTTCCGCCCGCGCTCGACCCCCCGTCCGGGCCGGGCAAGCCCGTCGCCCCGAGGCCCGTCTCCCCCACGGAGGTCACCCAGGGCACGGGAGCGGTGCGCCCGCGCCCGGCGGCGCCCTCCGACGCCGAGCCCGCCGAGCCCGCCGACGCGGAGACCGACGAGGCGCTGGAGTCGGCCGCGACGCGGACGCAGGAGGACATCTCCAAGTTCATGCCGCCGGATCTGCCGGAGGACGGCGCGGACGGCACGCCCCCGGCGGCGCCGAAGGACGCGGCGCCGGACGTCGCCCCCCGCTACGGCAAGAAGGCGCACAAGGCCGGCCGGCATGCCGGCCCCTGAATCCGGCGAGACCGCGGCGGACGAACCCAAGCCGTCCGGGCCGGGCGGCCCGAACCTGAACAGGCTGGCCAGGGGCGGCGCCCTGAACCTCGTCGGCGCCGCCGTCGCGGGCGTCCAGGGCCTCGCGCTCGTCTTCCTGGTCGCGCACCTGTACTCGCAGCGGATCGCGGGCACCTTCTTCGCGGCGACGTCGCTGTTCATCATCCTGCAGGCCGTGTCGGGCCTCGGCACGGACGCGGGCCTGCTGCGCTGGCTGCCCCGCCACCTGGCGCTCGGCGACCGCGGCGCGGCGCGGCGGACGGTGCCGGTGGCGCTCGTCCCGGTCGCGGTGACCGCGCTGGCCGCCGGCCTCGTGCTGGCCCTCACCGCGCCGTGGACGGCGGGCCACATCGGCGCCGACGACCCCCGCCAGGCCGTGGACATGGTCCGGGTGCTGGCGCTGTTCCTGCCCCTCGCCGGGGCCCACGATGCTCTGCTCGCGGCCACCCGCGGCCACGGCTCGATGCGGCCGACCGTCCTCATCGACAAGATCCTGAGGCAGACGCTCCAGGTCGCCGGGGTCGTCGTGGCGGCGCTGCTGACCGACGACGCGGTGTGGCTCGCGCTGGCGTGGGCGGCACCGTACCTGCCGTGCCTGGTCGTCGCCCTGCTCTGGTACCTGAAGATCAGCCGCCGCAGCCGCGCCGAGGCTCCGGTGACCGCGGAGGCCGAGGCCCCGTCCGGCTGGCGTTCCCTGGCCGGCGACTTCTGGCGCTTCACCGCGCCGCGCGCCTTCGCGCAGATCTGCCAGACGGCGTTCCAGCGCGCCGACATCGTGCTCGTCGCGGCGCTCAGCTCGCCCCGCGAGGCGGCGATCTACACCGCCGCGACCCGGTTCATCGTGATCAGCCAGCTCGTCACCCAGGCCGTGCAGAACGTCATGCAGCCGGCGGTGAGCCGGCTGATGGCGCTCGCCGACCGCGCGGGCGCGCAGCGGGTGTTCGCGGTGTGCGCGTCCTGGAACCTCGCGCTCGCCTGGCCGGTGCACCTGTCGATCGCGGTCGGCGCGCCGGTGTACGTCGGCTCCTTCGGCGCCGGCTACCGCGGGTCCGGCGAGGTCGTCACGGTCGTCCTGGCGATGGCGATGCTGGTGGCGACCGCGACCGGCGCCCGCGACGTGATGCTGCTGATGGCGGGGCGCAGCGGGCTCAGCCTGGTCAACCAGAGCGCCGCGCTCGGGGTGAACCTGGTGCTGAACGTGCTGCTGATCCCGCCGTTCGGGATCGCCGGGGCGGCGGTGGCGCGGGCCTGCGGGCTGCTCGTGCGGACGCTGCTGGCCCTGGTCCAGGTCCGCCGGATCCTCGACATGACCCCGGCGAGCGCGGGGCTGTTCTGGGCGGGCGGTTCGGCGCTGGTCAGCTTCGCGGCGGTGCCGCTCGCGGTCCGGCTGGCCGCCGGCTCCGGCGAGGCCGCCCTCGCGGGCGGGCTGATCCCGGGCGCGATGCTGTACCTCGCCCTCCTCTGGGCCGGCCGCGAGCGGCTGTCCCTCACCGCCTTCGCCTCCCTGCTGCCGGGGAGACGCGGCCGCGCCGCACCCGCGGGCGCCGCCGCCTCGCCCGCCACCGAAACGACATCTGCCAGGAGCATGCATGCCCACGGGAATTGACCAAGTGCGCCGTAAGTCCCGCGCGGTGCTTCGCAAGAGCGGGCTCGCCCCGAGCGGCCCGGTGTACGGGCGGCTGGTCGACGCCGGGCGCTCGCTGCCGATCCCGGCCGCGGCGCGCGTCGCGGTGTCCACCGCCGTGCTGCGGCGCCCGTGGAAGGTGCCGGTCCGGTTCGACCAGCTGCTCGTCGGCGCGCAGGGCGGCTGGACGGCCCGCGAGTTCGCCGACCGCACCGGCGACCTGCTGTGGCCCTCGACCCCGTTCCTGGACGGCCCGCACGTCGGGCTCCTCCGGCTCGCCGACGACCGGCCGGAACTGACCGACGCCGAGATCCTCTCCAGCGCCTACGGCAGGCTCGGGCTGCGCTGCATCGAGGCGGGCGGCAGCTACTTCGGCGGCACCGACGAGGCCGGCGTCCTCGCGGCCGCCCGCGCCTTCGTCGCGCGGTACCGCGGCGAGGACGCGCCCGGCGCGGCGCCCCGCCCGGAGCAGAGCGGGCCGCAGGACCCGGTGCTCGTCGCCCCCGTCCGCGGCTCCGACCAGTACCAGATCCTCGACGGGCACCACCGGCTCGCCATCGCCGCGATGAGCGGCGCCGACGGCGCCAACGTCGTCGCCAAATGGCTGCCCGTCACCACCCCCCTGCAGGACCTCCTGCTGAAGATGAGCTGGCTCGACGGCACCCACGAGCTCTACCAGCCGATCGAGGCGCCCGAGCTGAGGTCCGGCTGGACGACCGTCCGGCAGTGCACCGACCGGCTCGCGAAGATGGACGCGTTCCTCGGCGAGCGCGGCCTCTCCGGGGGCCGCTACCTGGACGTCGCGAGCTGCTACGGATGGTTCGTCGCGAAGATGGCCGAGCGCGGCTTCGACGCCGAGGGCATCGAGCGCGACCCGCTGGCCGTCCCGCTCGGCCGGGCCGTCTACGGGCTCCCGGACGGCGCCGTCTCCACCGGAGACTGCGTCGAGTTCCTCGGCGGGCACGACGCCGGCCGCTGGGACGTGGTGTCCTGCTTCAGCCTCCTGCACCACTTCGTCCTCGGCCGCGGCTCGGTGAGCGCCGAGGAGCTGATCCGGCTGCTGGACCGCGCCACCGGCCGGGTGCTGTTCTTCGACACCGGCCAGGACAACGAGGCGTGGTTCGCCGACTCGCTGCGCGGCTGGGACCCCGCCCGCGTCGCGGAGTTCCTGCGGGAGAACACCGGCTTCGACGAGATCGTCGACCTCGGTCCCGACGAGGACGCCCGGCCGCCCTACGAGGACAACTACAGCAGGCACCTGTTCGCCTGCGTCCGCGCGGCGTGACCTCGCCGCGCCGCCCGCTCGCCGCGCTCATCGCCCTCCCGGTGCTCCTCGCGGCGGCGGCGTGCGGCGGGACGGCCGCGCCCGCGAGCGTGCCCCGGGTCTCCCCGCCGCCCGCCGCGGGCTCGGCGGGCGCGCGGAGCGGCACCGTGTGGACGAGCGGGTTCAACGGGAGCGGGCAGCTCGGCCGGCCGGGAGCGGCCGCCGATCCCCGGCTCGCCCCCGTCACCGGCGTCGGCGGCCGGGGACGGCTCGACCGTACCGTCGCCGTCGCCGGCGGCGGCCGCCACTCGCTGGCCGTTCTCGACGGCGGGCAGGTCGTCGCGTGGGGCGCCAACGACGACGGCCAGCTCGGCGACGGCACCACCCGCGACAGCGGCGCGCCCGTCCGCGTCCGCGCACCGGACGGGCGGCCCGGCCGGCTGGACGACGCCGTCGCGGTGGCCGCCAACAACGACTTCTCCATGGCGCTGCGCCGCGACGGCACCGTCGTGACCTGGGGCGAGGGATCGTCCGGGCAGCGCGGCACCGGCGAGCGCACCGCTCCTCCCGTCCCCACGACCGTACGGGCACCGGACGGGCGCGGGGCGCTCACCGGCGTGACGGCGATCGCCGCGGACGGGCACACCGAGTTGGTGCTGCGCGCCGACGGGCAGGTGCTCGCGTGGGGCGCCAACGCGGGCGGCATGGTCGGCGACGGCACCCGCGAGGACCGGGCCCTGCCCGTGCCGGTGCGCGGCCTGGACGGGGCCGCGCGGCTGGACGGCGTCGTCCGCATCGCGATCGGCGGCCAGCACGGGCTGGCGCTGCTGCGGGACGGGCGGGTCGCGTCGTGGGGCCGCAACGAGCTCGGCCAGCTCGGCGACGGGACGCGCCGGGACCGGCTCACGCCCGCCCTCGTCTCGGGTGTGGGCGGCAAGGGCGTCCTCGACGGCGTCGCCGCGGTCGCCTCCGCGGAGAAGCACAACTACGCGCTCCGCGGGGACGGCACCATCGTCGCCTGGGGCAACAACACCGCCGGCCAGCTGGGGGACGGCACGGTGAAGCCGCGGACCGCCCCCGTCACCGTCGTCGGGCGCAGCGCGCCGAAGCTGCGCGGCGCCACCCGCGTGTTCGCCGGGGAGGCCTACGGCGCGGCGATCCTGACCGACGGGACGCTGCTGACCTGGGGCGCGGGCGGCAGCGGCCAGCTCGGCTCCGGGAGGAGGGCGCCCCGCAGCCGTCCCGGCACGGCGCTGACGGCCGAGGGAAAGGTGGCGGCCGACGCCCTGTCGGTGGGCGTCGGCGAACGCCACCTGATCGTGCTGGCGAGGTCCGAGGGGCCGTAGCCCGCCCGGAGTCCTCAGGGATTCCGGGGCGGCTCCGGCCTGGCGTCGCCGGGCTCCGGCCCGCCCGCGGGAGGCTGGGCCCCGGGAGGCTGGGCCCCGGGTGCGGGCGGCGGCGCCGCGGCGGCGCCGGGCGCCGGGGCTCCGGTCCCGCCGGCGGGCGCCGGAGTCGCGGAGCGGCGGCGCCACAGCAGGAACCCGGCCCCGGCGGCCGCCACGACCACCGCGCCGCCGCCACCGAGCAGGTAAGGCATGGCCGAGCCGTCGTCCTCCCGGACCTCGGCCCCGGTGGCGCGCTCGGTCGGCTGCGACTGGGCGAGCGTCCGCTCCTCCTGCTGCTTGACCGACGCCTCCGGTGCGGGCTTGCCGTTGTTGCCCGGCTTGCCGGTCTTCGGCGGCGCGTACTTCGACTCCGGGAGCGTCTGCACGAAGCGCAGCAGCGCCAGGTCGGGCTTGCCCTTGCTGCCCTTCACGGCCCCGTCGTAGATGGACTTCACCCGGGCGCCCGGCAGCGCCGTGGAGGACACCCGGAGCTGGTCGCCGGCCAGCACCGCGTAGGTGCCCTTGCGCTTCATCAGGCCCGGCAGCCGGCTGAGGACCTGTCCGGGGTCGTTTCCAGGGGGCAGAATCGCGATGAAGACCGCGACGGACCGGCCCTGCGCCGTGCGGAGCAGTTCCTGTGCGCCGTCCGACTGGTAGTACTTCGCGTGGGAGTCGACGTAGTAACCGCTCTCGCCGATGCCCTCGGCGACCGCGTCGAGGTCGACGCCCGCGAAGGCGGGCGTCGCGGTCATTCCGAACGCCGGCACGAAGGCCAGCGCCAGCGTCCCGGACGCGACGATGCGGCGGGAGAAGTGGTTCACGGAAGAGGCTCCTTCAACGCTGGGATGGCCATCGACATTACCGGCGCGACTTGGGGAAAGGTGGTCAAAGCCTAGGAATCGGCATCGGTCCGTCAGATGCCGCGGCCGCGGGTGTGCAGGGCCAGCAGGACGCGCTTGCCGGACACGACCCCGGACGCCACGGCCAGCGCGAACGGGACGCGGCGCTCGGCCGGGTTCGCCTTGAGGGCGCGCGCCGACCAGCGCAGCGCGTCCCTGCGGCGGCCCACGGTCGCGCAGCCGAAGGCGAGCTGCCCGTAGACGCGCCCGGCCGCGCCCGGTTCCCTGCCGATCTCCGGGTAGTGCTCCAGGAACCACTCCAGCGCGGCGACCTTCGTCTCCCACGCCTGCGCGTAGTAGGACGTCAGCCCCCACAGGACCCGGACGTACGGCTCGTCCACGTTCACCACCGGGTGGCGGCGGGCGGCGCGGAGCGCGAGATCCCAGTCCTCGCCCTGGCTGCCGGGGATCGTCTCGTCCACCATGCCGATCTCGATGAGCGGTTCGCGGCGCGCCACGTAGGTGGAGGAGTGGACGCTCATCATCCGGTCGCGGATCAGGGCGTCGTAGGTCACCCGGTCCGTCCCGGCCAGCCGGGGCAGTTCCCGCCCGTCGAAGTCGATCAGGATCCCGGAGCTGCACAGCACGGCGTCCGGCTCGCCTTCCAGTGCCTTCACCTGCGCGGCGAGCTTGCCGGGCAGCCACAGGTCGTCGTCGTCGCAGAACGCGACCAGATCGGTGCCGAGGGCGAGGACCCCGGAGTTGCGGGCGCCCGCGAGGCCCGGCGCCCGGGTGTTGCGGATCACCTCGACGCGGTCCCCCGCCAGGGACGGGTCGGGCTCGGCCCGGTCGAAGACGACGACCGCGCGCACCTCGCCCTCGTACTCCTGGGCCAGCACCGACTCCAACGCGCGGCGCAGCAGTTCCGGCCGGTTGTGCGTGGGGAGCACGACTCCGACGGAGGGGGGCATCCAGGGCCTGCCTTGTCGTTGGGGGGTCGGGAGGGGGACGCGGACCGGCGACCGCCGCGGGGCCGGCGGGCCCCGCGGCGCCGGGTCAGCGCGCGCCGGTGATCATGCCGGCGGCGACGGTGTTGTTGGTGGCCTCGTCGATCAGGATGAAGCCGCCGGTGAGGCGGTTGCGACCGTAGTCGTCGACGAACAGCGGCTGGGTCACCCGCAGCGAGATGCGGCCGATCTCGTTCAGGCCGAGGGAGTCCGCCTGTTCGTCGCGGTGCAGGGTGTTGACGTCCAGCCGGTAGTGCAGCTGCTTCACCATCGCCCTCGCGGTGCGGGTCGTGTGCTTGATGACCAGCTTCGAGCGCGGGCTGAGGGCGCGGTCCGGGGTCATCCAGCAGACCATCGCGTCGATGTCCTGCGCGACCTCGGGCCGGTTGTTCGGACGGGCGATCATGT
The DNA here is from genome assembly GCF_040639875.1 of Actinomadura sp. NPDC023710. Lineage (NCBI taxonomy): Bacteria > Bacillati > Actinomycetota > Actinomycetes > Streptosporangiales > Thermomonosporaceae > Actinomadura > Actinomadura sp. NPDC023710. The sequence continues at coordinate 60,883 of NZ_JBFAGB010000033.1, read as the reverse complement.
CGCCGCGGGAGATGTCGATGTCGTCGGCGAGGCGCAGCGTCACCGACATCGGCGCGAACGCCTCCGCGACCGGCCCGCCCGGCCCGTCGATGTGGGTGATCGTCGTGGTCAGCCCGGACGGCAGGTGCACCACCTCGTCGCCCGGCTTCAGCACGCCGCCCGCGACCTGGCCCGCGTAGCCGCGGTAGTCGTGCAGGTCGGGGTCCGTGGACGCGTGCGGGCGGACCACGTACTGCACCGGGAACCGCACGTCGATCAGGTTGCGGTCCGACGCGATGTGGACGTGCTCCAGGTGGTGCAGCAGCGACGAGCCCTCGTACCACGGCATGTTCACGCTGCGCTCGACGACGTTGTCGCCGTGCAGCGCCGAGATCGGGATGAACGTCAGGTCCGTGACCTCCAGCTTGGAGGCGAACGCCGTGAACTCGTCCACGATCCGCTCGTACACGCCGCGGTCGTAGTCGACCAGGTCCATCTTGTTGATCGCCACGACCAGGTGCGGGACCTGCAGGAGCGTGGTGAGGAACGCGTGCCGGCGCGACTGCTCCAGGATGCCCTTCCGGGCGTCCACGAGGATGATCGCCAGGTCGGCGGTGGAGGCGCCGGTCACCATGTTCCGGGTGTACTGGATGTGCCCCGGCGTGTCGGCGATGATGAACTTGCGGCGCGGCGTCGCGAAGTACCGGTACGCCACGTCGATCGTGATGCCCTGCTCCCGCTCGGCCCGCAGGCCGTCGGTCAGCAGCGCCAGGTTCGTGTACTCCTCGCCGCGGTCGGCGCTGGTCTTCTCGACCGACTCCAGCTGGTCCTCGAAGATCGACTTGGAGTCGAACAGCAGCCGGCCGATCAGCGTGGACTTGCCGTCGTCGACGCTGCCGGCGGTGGCGAACCGCAGGAGGTCCATCTGCTTGGCCGGCCGGGTCTCGGCGAGCCGGTCGTTCGCGCTGGCCATCAGAAGTAGCCCTCCTTCTTGCGGTCCTCCATCGCGGCCTCGCTCGTGCGGTCGTCGGCGCGGGTCTGGCCGCGCTCGGTGATCCGCGTCGCCGCGATCTCCTCGATCACCTCGTCGAGCGACATCGCGTTCGACTTCACCGCGCCCGTGCAGGACGCGTCGCCGACCGTCCGGTACCGGACGGTCGCCGCGAACTCGGGCTCGTCGTCGCCGCGGTTCGCAAAGCCCGTCTCGGCGTCCAGCAGCAGCCCGTCGCGCTCGAACACCTGCCGGGTGTGCGCGAAGTAGATCGGCGGGAGTTCGAGGTCCTCGCGCCGCACGTAGTCCCAGATGTCGAGCTCGGTCCAGTTCGACAGCGGGAACACCCGGACGTGCTCACCCTGCACGATCTTGGTGTTGAACAGGTTCCACAGCTCGGGGCGCTGGTTCTTGGGGTCCCACTGCCCGAACTCGTCCCGGAAGGAGACCACCCGCTCCTTGGCGCGGGCCTTCTCCTCGTCCCGGCGCGCACCGCCGAACGCCGCGTCGAACTGGTGCTCCTCGATGGCGTCCAGCAGCGGGGTGATCTGCAACCGGTTCCGGGACGCGCGGCGGCCCTTCTGCTCCACCACCCGGCCGCTGTCGATCGCGTCCTGCACCGACGCCACGATCAGCCGGACGCCGAGATCGGCGACCCGGCGGTCCCGGAACTCGATCACCTCCGGGAAGTTGTGGCCGGTGTCGACGTGCATGACCGGGAAAGGGATCGGGGCGGGCCAGAACGCCTTCTGGGCCAGGCGCAGCATGACGATGCTGTCCTTGCCGCCGGAGAACAGCAGCACCGGCCGTTCGAACTCGGCCGCCACCTCCCGGAAGATATGGATCGACTCGGCTTCGAGGATGTCCAGCTGGGACAGTAGGTAATCGCAACGCTGCATGGTCTGGGGCTCTTTCCACACTGTTTGGCAGAGGCAACCGGTGGCACGGAGATGGGCGCATGCCTTCCCACCGGGTCGGAACGCCGGCCCGCGCCGGTTCAGTCCCGCGGTGGGGACGGACTGGTCAGGGCAGCGCGCCGCTCACTTCCCGGATGCCGGACAGCAGCGTTGACGCCGACATGGGATGGCACACCAGGATATCCGGGAGCCGGGGGTCCTCACGGTTGTAGCGCAGCGGCGCCCCGTCGACCCGGGACGCGTGCGCCCCGGCGCCGAGCGCGACGGCCGCCGGAGCCGCCGAGTCCCACTCGAACTGGCCGCCCGCGTGCACGTAGGCGTCCACCTCGCCGAGCAGCACCGCGGAGATCTTCGCCCCCGCCGACCCGATCGGCACCAGCTCCACCTCCGGCTCGATCGCCTCCGCCAACCGCCGGACGAACTCCGGCGGCCGCGTGCGGCTCACGGCGATGCGCAGCTTTCCCGCGTCCGGCGCCGGGACGTGCAGCGGCACCTCGCGGGGCGGCGGCGCCCCGGCGGGCCCGTGCCCGGCGGTGACGGGGTCGGGATCGGTGAGGTCCGTCCGGACGAGCGCGGCGCCGCCCACGGCGTCCGTGCGGAGCGTCAGGCCCTGCGCCGGCAGCGCGACGGCGCCGGCCGCCAGGCGCCCGGTCCCGGACGCGTCCCGTTCCCACAGCGCCACGTGCACGGCCCAGTCGCGGCGGCCCTCCTCGGAGAACTCGCGGGTGCCGTCCAGGGGGTCCACGATCCACACGCGGGAGGCCGTGAGCCGCTCCGCGTCGGCGGTGTTGCGGGTCGGTGCGCGGTCGTCGCCCTTGGACCGCTTCCCGGCGACCGAGGACCGCCCCTCCTCGGACAGGACGGCGTCACCGGGACAGCGCTCCGCCAGCGCCGCCATCAGGTACTCATGCGCCCGCAGGTCGCCGGTGTCCTTCAGGGCCTTCGCGTCCGCGAAGCCCGTCTCGGCCCGCACGCCCAGCAGCAGCCGGCCCGCCGTCCCGGCGAGCTCGGCCGCGAGCGAATGATCGTCTGCCGCCCCTGCCTCGGTCATCTGAGATCACATTCCCGACTCGACTGGTCTGCTCGGTCTACTTTCTCATGCGTCGCGCACGGGCCACGGGACGAGGTCCCGCTCAGCGGCTCGCCCGCCAGTGTCCCGCCGGCGCCGTGTCGCGGGCGGCGCCGTGTCGTGTTCCCGCCGAGGTCCCGTCCCGCGCCGCGGCCGCCGCTCAGTACGCGCCGGAGCCGCGGACGACGGCCGACCAGGTCTTCCACATGATCTGAAGGTCCAGGGCGAGGGTCCAGTTGTCCACGTACCGCAGGTCGAGGCGGACCGACTCCTCCCACGACAGGTCCGAGCGGCCGCTCACCTGCCACAGCCCGGTCAGGCCCGGCTTGACCACCAGCCGGCGGTAGACGTCCCCGCCGTACTGGGCGACCTCGTCCGGCAGCGGCGGGCGCGGCCCCACCAGCGACATCTCGCCGCGCAGCACGTTGAACAGCTGCGGCAGCTCGTCCAGCGAGTACCGGCGCAGCCGGCGCCCCACCCGCGTCACCCGCGGGTCCTGCCGGATCTTGAACAGCACCCCGTCGTTGTCGTTGGCGGCCAGCAGCTCCAGCCGGCGCGCCTCGGCGTCGGCGACCATCGTGCGGAACTTCAGCACCGTGAACTCCCGGCCCCCGCGCCCGACGCGCGTCTGCCGGAACAGCACCGGGCCCTCCCCGGACATCTTGATCAGGACGGCGATCAGCAGCAGCAGCGGGCTCAGCACCACGATCCCGGCGAGCGCCGCCATCCGGTCGACCAGGCCCTTGAGGATCTTGCGGCCGCCGTCCAGCTCCGGGTGCTCCACGTGCAGCAGCGGCAGGCCCGACACCGGGCGGATCGAGATCCGCGGCCCGGTCACGTCCATCAGCGCGGGCGCCACCACCAGCTCGACGTCGTTGCGCTCGATCTGCCACGCCAGCCGGCGCAGCGCCACCCCGTCCATCTCCGGGCACGCCAGCACGGCCACCGAGTCGGCGCCGATCCGGTCGGCGACCGCCGCCGCCTGGCCGAAGTCGCCCAGCACCGGGACGCCCTCCACCTCGGCGACCGCGTCCTCGCCCGACGCCAGCGCCGGGGGCAGGCACACGGCCACGATGTCCATCCCGTGGTACCGCTTCTTCTGCAGCAGCCGGATCAGGTCGGACACCGACGTCCGGTGCCCCACCGCGACCACCCGCCGCATGCACTCGCCGTGCCACCGCTTCTTGTGCAGCCACTTGCGCAGCCGGTACCGCGCCAGCAGCGCCAGGAACGTCCCGAGGGGCAGCGCCATCACCACGTAGCCGCGCGCGACGTCGGTCTTGGTGGCGTACGCCCCGATCGCGAGCACCGCCATCAGGATGAATCCCGCGCGCAGGACCCGGTGGAACTCCTCGTACCCGACGCCCACGTACCGCGGCTGGTACGCGCGGCACAGCGCCAGCGCCGGGAGCCACACCACCGGCAGCGCCACGGTCAGCACCACGTACGGCGCGTCGAGCTCCGTCGGGACGCCCGGGAACCTGAGCACGAAGGCGATCACTCCGGCCATCAGCATGCTGGCGAAGTCGAGGGCCCGCGCGAGCCGCCGGTAGGTCCGGCTCCAGTTCTGCGATGCCGCGCGCTCGTGCTCATGGCGGATCGATGACTCGGCCTGAACCTTGTCAACGACGGCCATAAACCACTCACCAATCCTGTGTAACGCGCGCCCCGTCAGCGCGATTCACACCGAAGACGGCTGAACGTCGCCCGAGGTTCACATTGAACCTGAACCTCGATCGGCCTGCATCTTACGTTCGCTTTGCCGTGGTCACGGACGGAACGCGGCTATCAGTTGGACAATGCACCCGAACCACCCCGAGCGCACACGAAAGAGACGCCACTCGGCCTTGATCACGGTTGCCCGCCGGTCGCGAGGCCGGATCCGGTCACCCGACCGTAGGCGGCCGGTCACTTTGTGTGAGCGACTTCTCGTCCCGCGCCGGTAGCCATCCGACAGCGACGCAATCACGGGGCCGAAAACCAGGTCGCACTCGATTCGGCCTCTTCCGCGCGGCGATGCGAACGGTCCTTCCCGCCCTTCACGCGGCAGATCCGGTCAGTCCGCGTGGAAGGCGTTCTGCGCCGCGGCCAGCCCGTCCACCAGCAGCGCCTCGACCGCGTCCGCCGCCCGGTCCACGACGAAGTCGAGCTCCTTGCGCTCCGCCGCGGAGAAGTCCTTCAGAACGAACGCCGCCGCGTCCATCCGCCCCGGAGGCCGTCCCACCCCGAACCGCACGCGCGGATACTCCTTCGCGCCCAGCGACCTGGTGATGGACCGCAGCCCGTTGTGGCCGTTGTCACCGCCGCCCTGCTTCAGCCGCACCGCCCCGAAGGGGATGTCCAGCTCGTCGTGGACGACGACCACCCGCTCCACCGGCACCTTGTAGAAGTCCCGCAGCCCCTTCACCGGGCCGCCCGACTCGTTCATGAAGGAGCGCGGCTTCGCCAGCACCGCCCGCGCTCCGGCCAGCCGGCCCTCCAGCACGTCCGCCCGCGCCCGGTGCGACTTGAACCTGCCCCCGGCGCGCGCCGCGAGGACGTCCAGCACCATGAACCCCGCGTTGTGCCGGTTCTTCGCATACGACGGCCCCGGGTTGCCCAGCCCCACCACGAGCCAGAGATCCGCGTCCACCCGCACTCCTCACACGCGAGCACGGCCCCCGCCGGTGCGCGCACCCGCGGGGGCCGTGGAAGTACCTGCGGCCCGCCGTCCGGCGCGGCCGCGCGCCGTGCCGCCGGGCCCCGGCGGCACCGCCGTCACTCGGCGGCGGCCTCGCCCTCACCCTCGGGGGCCGCGGCCTCGGCCGCGGCGGCCTCGGCCGCCTCGGCGGCCTCCGCCTCGGTCTCGGTCGCGCCGGCCGACGCGGTCGCGTCGGCGATCTGCAGGACGAGGGCCTCCGCATCGACCTGCAGCGTGACGCCCGATGGCAGCTTCAGGTCGCCGGCCAGCACCTGCGTCCCGACCTTCAGGCCCTCGATGGACAGGTCCACGGCCTCGGGGATGTGCGTCGCCTCCGCCTCGACCGACACCTGGACCAGCTCCTGCTGGATGACGCCGCCCGCGACGACGTCGCCGACCAGGTTGACCGGCAGGTCCACGACGACCTTCTCGCCGCGCTTCACCAGCAGCAGGTCGACGTGCTCCAGGAACCCCTTGACCGGGTCGCGCTGGACGTCCTTCGGCAGCGCCAGCGAGGCGCCGTCGGAGAGGCCCTCGATGGTCAGCAGCACGTTCGGCGTCTTCAGGGCCAGCATCAGGTCGTGGCCCGGCAGCGCGATGTGCTGCGGGTCGGTGCCGTGACCGTAGAGGACGGCGGGCACCTTGCCGGCCCGGCGGGTGCGCCGCGCGGCACCCTTACCGAACTCGGTGCGCGGCTCGGCGGCAATGCGTACCTCGGACACGGCGAAAACTCCTCGTTGTTGCTTCCACGGCCGTCCGCCATCGGACGTCCGCTACGGACGATGCGTTGCGTTCCTCGCGCGCCGTCGAAGGGCGGGCGCGCTCAAAGATTCGTTTGCGTTCCCCGGGGAGTGCGGCCCCTGCGCGGGCACCGCACTTGAACGTCCCAGGGCATACGCGGTTGCACAAGTCTAGCCCAATACGGCAACGCCCAACGCCAAGGCCCTGCCGTCGCCATGACCCCCGCCATGGCCCCGGCCACGGCCGCCGGCACGCGGCGCGCCGTGCCCGACGTGGAGGTTCAGCTGTGGCCGCCGAAGAGGCTCGTGACCGAGCCGTCGGAGAACACCTCGTTGATCGCACGCGCGACCAGCGGCGCGATCGACAGCACCGTGAGCTTGTCGAACTGCTTCTCCTCCGGGATCGGCAGCGTGTTGGTCAGCACCACCTCGGAGATCCGGGAGTTCTTCAGCCGGTCCACCGCCGGACCCGACAGCACGCCGTGCGTCGCCGCGACGACGACCTTCGTCGCGCCCTGGTCGAACAGCGCGTCCGCCGCCTTCACGATCGTCCCGCCGGTGTCGATCATGTCGTCCACCACGACGCAGGTGCGGCCGGCGACCTCGCCGACCACGTCGAACACCTTGACCTCGTTGGCCACGTCCGGGTCGCGCTTCTTGTGGATGATCGCCATCGGGACGCCGCCCAGCCGGTCGCTCCACCGCTCGGTGACCCGCACCCGGCCCGCGTCCGGCGCGACCACGGTGACCTGGGAGGTGTCCAGCCGGCTCTCGAAGTGCCGGGCCAGCAGGTCCAGCGCGAACAGGTGGTCCACCGGGCCGTCGAAGAAGCCCTGGATCTGCGCCGTGTGCAGGTCGACGGTGATCAGCCGGTCGGCGCCCGCCGTCTTGAACAGGTCGGCCATCAGCCGTGCCGAGATCGGCTCGCGGCCGCGGTGCTTCTTGTCCTGCCGGGCGTAGCCGAAGAACGGCGCCACCACCGTGATCCGCTTGGCCGACGCGCGCTTCAGCGCGTCCACCATGATCAGCTGCTCCATGATCCATTGATTGATGGGAGCCGTGTGACTCTGGACCACGAAGGCGTCGGAGCCGCGGACCGACTCCAGGAACCGCACGAACGTCTCGCCGTTGGCGAAATCGTAGGCGGACGTCGGCGTCAGCTCGACCTGGAGGTTGTCGGCTACTTCCCTGGCCAGGTCAGGGTGGGCTCGGCCGGTGAAGAGCATCAGCTTCTTCTGACCGCTCGTTTTTATCCCACTCACCTCTGACAACTCCCCCTCAATGGAACCGTGCCCTGCATGTGGGTTGTCGTCCCCACCTCCCGCGCACCAAAGATCCGGCGCGCGGGTCGTCTTGTCGTCGAGCCGCTCTCCGGTCGGGCGGCTCTGTGTTGTCCTGGAAGACGCCGTCGTCCTCCACCTCCCCGCCCTGAGGCGGGGCAGTCCTCATCGGGCGCGCTAAGGCGCGCTCTCCTCGCCGGCCCTCCGGGCCGCCTCGGCCGCCGGCGTCCCCGGCCGCTTCCGCTCGACCCAGCCCTCGATGTTGCGCTGCCGCCCTCGCGCGACCGCCATCGCCCCCGGCGGGACGTCCTGGATGATCACCGAGCCGGCCGCGGTGTAGGCGCCGTCCCCGATCGTCACCGGCGCGACGATCATGTTGTCGCTGCCGACCTTCACATGCGACCCGATGACGCTGCGGTGCTTCTCCACACCGTCGTAGTTGACGAACACCGAACTCGCGCCGATGTTCGAGCCGGCGCCGATCTCGGCGTCGCCGACGTAGGTCAGATGCGGCACCTTGGTGCCCTCGCCGATGTCGGCGTTCTTGGTCTCGACGTAGGTCCCGACCTTGGCCCTGGGCGCGAGCCTCGTGCCGGGCCGCAGGTAGGCGTAGGGCCCGACCGAGGCCTCCGGCCCGATCTCCGCCCCGACGCACACCGCGTTGGTCACCGACGCTCCGGCGCCGACCGTCGTGTCGGTGAGCGTGCAGCCGGGGCCGATCCGCGCGCCCTCGCCCAGGTGCGTCCTGCCGTGCAGCTGCGTCCCCGGGTGGATCTCCGCGTCGGGTTCGGCGGTCACCTGCACGTCGATCCAGGTCGACGCCGGGTCGACGACGGTGACCCCGGCCCGCATGTGCGCCTCGAGGATCCGGTCGTTCAGCTGCCTGCGCGCCTGGGAGAGCTGGACCTTGTCGTTGACGCCCTGCGTCTCCACCCAGTCGGCGGCCAGGTGCGCGCCCGCCCGGTGACCGTCGCCGCGCAGGATCGCCACCACGTCGGTGAGGTACTCCTCGCCGCCCGCGTTGTCGGTCGTCACCCGCTTCAGCGCGTCCGCCAGGAGCGCGCCGTCGAACGCGTACATCCCGACGTTGATCTCGTTGATGGCGCGCTGGTCCCCGGTGGCGTCCTTGTGCTCGACGATCGCCTCGGCGCTGCCGTCGGCCGCCCGGATCATCCGCCCGTAGCCGGTCGCGTCCGGCATCTCGGTCGTCAGCACGGTGACGGCGTTGCCCTCGTCCTCGTGCGCCTGGACCAGCGCCCGCAGCGTCTCGCCCCGCAGCAGCGGGTGGTCGCCGTTCGTCACGACGACCGTCCCCTCCAGCGCGCCGGTCTGCTCCAGCGCCATCCGCACGGCGTGGCCCGTTCCGCCCTGCCGCTCCTGCACGGCGGCCTCGGCGTCCGGGGCGTGCTCGGCGAGGTGCCCGGCGACCTGCTCGCGCCGGTGCCCGACGACCACGACGAGCCGCTCGGGCTCCAGTTCGCGGGCGGCGGCCAGCACGTGGCCGAGCATGCTGCGCCCGCACAGCTCGTGCAGCACCTTCGAGGTACGGGACTTCATCCGGGTGCCCTCGCCCGCGGCGAGGACGATGACGGCGGCCGGGCGGCTCGCAGCACTCACAAGGAGGCTCCTCGGCATCGCGGACGGGGATCGGTCGCGGGCCCGCCCACCTGCGACATCATCACACGGCAGGCCGGGGCGAACCCGACACGGGCAGGATACCGCCCACCCCGCTCCTGTCACCCCACCGCCCGCCCCCGGCGAACCAGACGGCATTTCCGACAGCTCCGCCGCCAGGGCTCGAACCTGGAGTCTTCTGGACCAAAACCAGCTGCGTTTCCAATTACGCTACGGCGGATCGGCAGGACTCTTCGCTAACGCGGGGGCGCCTGCGAGGCCCACGATACCGGTGTGGGCTCGCGGCCCACACCTACTTACCTCGCCTGCCGCGGTCACCGAGGATCTTGCTGAGGACCTCGTCGGAACGGCTGACCAGCCGGGCCTCCGCGACCTCACCGCCGAGCATGGCACCGTAGGCCCATCCCTCGACGCGTCGGTACAGGTCCGCGCCCTTGCTCACAGTGATCTGCAGGCGCCCCCGGGACTCCCCGGGCTTGAGCTTGTCTCGGATCTCGCCCGGCATCGGTCCACCCATGGGAGAAGCATAGCGGAGACTTTGACTCTCCGCAGTTGATTGATTACCGAAGGCGATGCTAGGAGCATGGTCGTTTTGTCCGGATCGGTTTAGATCGTGCGGTACCGAGCAAGCCCACTGCGTGTCGGTCGGCCAGGGCCCGGTCGGGCGGCGCGGCGGTCTCCGCGCAGATGCGGCGGGCGGCCGCCTGGCCCCCAGTCCACACGAGAGTTATGTGACCGAAGGGGCAGTTTCCCGCTGAGTTTACTGTTCGGCTCTGCACAACCTACGGTCTCGTAGGTTACGTTGACGTAGGTAAGGCTGCCTCGAGTCACGGGAAGTGATGACGCATGACGACAGCTCCGGCCATGGATCCACCCCGCCCGCAGCGACGCCCCGAACTCGCGCCCCAGCAACGGGGCAACGCGGAGCGGGCGCTGGTCGCCACGTTCACCGCGCTGCCCTTCCTGGCACTGTTCGCCGCCGTCCCGCTGGCCTGGGGCCGCTTCCTCGGCTGGACGGACGTCGTGCTCACCGCGGTCTTCTACCTGGTGTCCGCTGGGGGCATCACGGTCGGCTACCACCGGTACTTCACCCACGGGTCCTTCAAGGCCACGCGCGGCCTGAAGATCTTCATGGCGCTGGCCGGGAGCCTGGCCATCGAGGGGCCGGTCATCACGTGGGTGGCCGACCACCGGCGGCACCACAAGCACTCGGACAAGGAGTTCGACCCGCACTCGCCGTGGCGGTTCGGCGACGACTGGAAGGCGCTGGGCAAGGGGCTGGCCTGGGCGCACTACGGCTGGCTGTTCGACGCCAACCGGACCTCCAAGCAGCGGTTCGCCAAGGACCTGCTGAACGACCGCGACATCAGGCGCATCCACCTGGCCTTCCCCGGTCTGGTCGCGGTGTCCTTCCTGCTCCCGGCCGTGATCGGCGGCCTGGTCACCATGTCGTGGACGGGTTTCCTCACGGCGCTGTTCTGGGCCGGGTTCGTCCGGATCACCCTGGTGCACCACGTGACGTGGTCCATCAACTCGATCTGCCACACCTTCGGCAAGGAGGAGTTCGAGGTCCGGGACAAGTCGCGCAACGTGTGGTGGCTGGCGATCCCGTCGCTGGGCGAGTCGTGGCACAACCTGCACCACTCGGACCCGACCTGCGCGCGGCACGGCGTGCTGAAGGGGCAGATCGACATCAGCGCGCGCATCATCTGGGCGTTCGAGAAGATGCGCCTGGCCCATGACGTCCGGTGGCCGAACCCCGACAGGCTGGCCGCCAAGCGCACGAAGCAGGCGGTTTGACCGCCACAATTGATTCCGTGACAGATCCCGCTCCCCGGACCCGCAGAAAGCGGATGACCGGCAAGGAACGCCGTGAGCAGCTCCTCGACATCGGCCGGACGCTGTTCGCCGAGCGCGGGCTGGACGGCACCTCGGTGGAGGAGATCGCGTCGGCGGCCGGCGTGTCCAAGCCGGTGGTGTACGAGCACTTCGGCGGCAAGGAGGGGCTCTACGCGGTCGTCGTCGACCGGGAGTTCGAGCGGCTGCTGAGTCTCGTCACCGACGCGCTGAACTCGGCGGTCCACTACCGGAGCAAGCTGGAGAAGGCGGCGCTGGCGCTGCTGGAGTACATCGAGGAGCACCCGGACGGGTTCCGCATCCTCGTCCGCGACTCGCACGGCGGGACGGGCCGGGGCAGCTACGCCAGCCTGCTGAGCGAGATCGCCGGCGAGGTGGAGCACATCCTGGCGCAGGAGTTCGACCGGCACGGGTACGACGACAAGTTCGCGCCGCTGTACGCGCAGAGCCTGGTCGGCATGGTGGCGCTCACGGGCCAGTGGTGGCTGGACGTCCGCAAGCCGCATCGCGAGGACGTGGCCGCGCACATCGTGAACCTGGCGTGGAACGGCCTGTCCGGGCTGGAGCCGAGGCCGTCGCTGGATCCGCGCCGCCGCCGCAAGGAGATGGAGCGGCAGGAGAAGCGCGCGGAGAAGGCGGCCGCCAAGGCCGGGCGGGCCGAGGAGAAGGCGGCGGCGAAGGCGGAGAAGGCCCAGCGCCGGGGACGGCGCGACTTCGAGGAGATCGTCGACCCGTCAGCCTGAGGGCCGTAGGAACTCCAGCCGGTTTCCCACGGGGTCGTCGGCGTAGAAGCGGTGGTGGCCGGGGAACAGCTCGTCCGGCGTGACGTCGTGGCCCGCGGCCCGCAGGCGCGCCGCGAGGGCGTCGAGGTCGTCGACGAGCAGGCCCGGGTGCGCTTTGCGGGCAGGCCGGAAGCCGGGCTCGACGCCGAGGTGGAGTTCGACGCCCGGGCCGCGGAACCAGGCTCCCCCGCGCTTGGCGAGTTCGGGCGGCTTGGGGATCTCCTCGAGGCCGAGGACGCCGCCGTAGAAGGCGCGGAGCCGGTCCTCGCTGCCGGGCGGGGCGGCGAGCTGGACGTGGTGGACACCGGTGATCATGGTCGCCTCCCGACATGACACCGGCGGCCTCCCGGAGTTCGTCCGGGAGGCCGCCGGCAGGGGTCGCCGGTCTCGGGTCGCGAGCCGGGTTTCGCGGACGCCGCCCATCCGCCGGAGATGGCACACCGCAGGGGAACGAGTCGCTTCCCTCGGGCGGGCGGGCGGCATCCCGTCTAGGGGGGTGTGGCGATCACGAAGATCCTCCGGAAGGGGAACACGGTGCCGTAGGGGGCCGCGGGGTAGGCGCGCCTGAGCCTCTCCCGGTACTCGGCGAGGAACTCGTCCGCCTCGGCGGGCGGGAGGGCGGTGAGGACGGGGCGCAGCGCGCTGCCCTTGACCCATTCGAGGACGGGGTCCTCGCCGTGGAGGATCTGCGCGTAGGTGGTCTCCCAGGCGTCGACGGCGCATCCGAGGCGGGCCAGGAGGTCGGCGTATCCGGCGGCGTCGAGGACGGGGGCGTCGCGCTGCAGGTGGGCGAGCCGGTCGCGCCACCTCTCGGAGCGGCCCATCTCGCGGAGCATGACGTGGCTGGGCGCGTCGAAGTTGCCGGGGACCTGGAAGGCGAGGCGCCCGCCCGGGGCGAGGGCGCCGACCCATCGGGGCAGCAGGTCGAGGTGTTCGGGGACCCACTGCAGGACGGCGTTGGAGATCACGAGGTCGAGGGGCCGCTCGGGCTCCCAGGCGGCGACGTCGGCGACGCGGAAGGCGAGCCGTCCCGGGATCTCGTGCGCGCGGGCCACCGCGATCATCTCCGGTGAGCTGTCGAAGGCGTCGATGACGGCGTCCGGCCAGCGGGCGGCGAGGGTGGCGGTGAGCTCGCCGCTCCCGCAGCCGAGGTCGGCGACGCGCGCGGGCGGGGCGCCGCCGAGCCGTCCGGCGAGTTCGGTGAAGGGCCTGGCGCGCTCGTCGCCGAAGACCCCGTACTGCGCGGGGTCCCACACGGCCGCGGTTTGTCTCGACATCAAGAAACATCATGCCCCGCGCATATCTTGATGTCAAGAATCTTGGGCGCGTGTCACGGCGACCGGTCGCCTGACGGATGCGCCGCCGCGCGCGGCGCTCCTAGGCTCCCCGGCATGACGGACGACAAGAGCGGATGGGCGCTGGCGCTCGGCCCCGGCGGGCCGGTCGGGACGGCGTGGCTGGTCGGCCTGGCGGCGGGGCTGCGCGAGGCGGGCGTGGACCCGGCGGGTGCGGGCCTGGTCGTCGGGACGTCGGCGGGCGCCATCGCCGGCGCGGCGATCACCACGGGCAGGGACCTGGCGGCGCTGGAGGAGCTGGCGCCGCGCAGCGGCCCGCCGGCGCCGGCGGACGACTCGGTGATGGTGCGGGTGTTCGAGGTGGGCGGCACTCCGGGCCTGGAACCGGACGAGGTCCGGCGGCGGATCGGGCGGCTGGCCCTGGACGCGGCCGCGCTGCCCGCGGACCGCCACCGCGCGAGCATGCGGTACCTGGTCGGCACGGACACGTGGCCGGACGCCCGGTTGCTGATCACCGGCATGGACGCCGTGTCGGGCGAGCCGGTGCTGTGGGACGGGTCGAGCGGCGTCCCGCTGTCGCTGGCGGTGGCGGCGAGCAGCGCCGCACCCGGCTTCGCCGAGCCGGTGCCGATCGGCGGGCGCCGCTACATGGACGGCGCGTTCGCCGGGTGGTCGGAAGCGGAGCTGACGAAGGGGGCCGGGCCGCTCGTCGCGGTGGACCCCGTGCCCCACATGCGCGGCGGCGGTGACGTCCGGATCGTCCCGGACGGACGGGCGCTGGAGGTGTTCGGACCGAGCCTCGGAGACCGGTCGCGCTGGACGCCCGTCTACCGGGAGGGCCTCCGGCAGGCGCCGGAGGCGGCCGAGCGGATCACCGCCGCGCTGGCCGCCCGCCGCTGATCGCACCCCGTCTTTCTCGATATCAAGACAGGTAGGGTGTCGGCATGCGCGATGAGGTCGACAGGCTGGTCGAGGCGTGGAACACCGAGCGTCCGGACCTGGACGTCCGGCCGCTGCAGGTCCTCAGCCGCGTCTCCCGGCTGGCCCGCCACCTCGACCGCGCCCGGCGCGCCGTGTTCGCCGACCACGGCCTGGAGCCCTGGGAGTTCGACGTGCTCACCGCGCTGCGCCGGGCCGGCGCCCCCTACCGGCTGAGCCCGGGCCGCCTCCTGCACGCGACGCTGGTGACCTCCGGCACGATGACGAACCGCATCGACCGGCTGGCGGCGGCGGGCCTGGTCGAGCGGCATCCCGACCCCCAGGACAAGCGCGGCGTGCAGGTCCGCCTCACCGACGCGGGCCTGACCCGCGTCGACGCCGCCTTCGCCGACCTGCTCGGCCGCGAGCAGGCGATCCTGGAAAGCCTCACCCCCGACCAGCGCGAAGCCTTGGCCGACCTCCTCAGAACCCTGCTCGTCCCCTTCGACCAGTAACGCCCAGGGGTTGCGCTTCGCCCCCAGGGCCAACACGGCCCGTTGAGCCGGACGACCGCGGAGACACGTCAAGACACGGCTAGCCGAGGTCCTCGGCGAGCATGAGCCACTCTTCCTCGACGTCGGCGGCCTCAGCCTGGATCTCCTTGAGCCGGGCGTCCAGCTCCTGGAGCTTGGCGTAGTCGGTGGCGTGCGCGGCGAGCTGCTCGTGGAGGGCGGCCTGTTGCCCGGCGAGCTTCTCCAGGCGGCGTTCGAGGCGGTCGAGCTCCTTGCGGGCCTTCCAGTCCTGGCCGCCCGCCTTGGGCTTGGGGGGCGCCGGGGCGGGCTCGTCGCGGACGACGCCGGGCTTGGGCGCGGTTCCGGCCGCGCGGCGTTCGAGGTACTCGTCGACGCCGCCGGGCAGCAGCGACACGCGGCCGTCGCCGAGCAGCGCGACGACGTGGTCGGTGATGCGCTCCAGGAAGTACCGGTCGTGGCTGACGACGACGAGGGTCCCGGGCCAGCCGTCCAGGAGGTCCTCGACCTCGGTGAGGGTCTCGATGTCGAGGTCGTTCGTGGGCTCGTCCAGGAGGAGGACGTTGGGTTCGGCCATCAGGAGGCGGAGCAGCTGCAGGCGGCGGCGTTCACCGCCGGACAGGTCGCCGATGGGCGTCCACTGCCGGTCGCCCGCGAAGCCGAGCCGTTCGAGGAGCTGGCTCGCGGTCCATTCGCGCTTGCCGACGGTGATGCGGCGGCGGATCTCCTCGACCGACTCCAGGACGCGCCGGGACGGGTCGAGGTCCTCCAGGTTCTGCGACAGGTGCGCGAGCTGGACGGTCTTGCCCTGCACGACCGTTCCCGAGACCGCCCGGACGGAGCCGTCGAGGAGGCGCAGCAGGGTGCTCTTGCCGCTGCCGTTGACGCCGACGAGACCGACCCGGTCGCCCGGGCCGAGCCGCCACGTCATGCGCTGGAACAGGTCGCGGTCGCCGAGGCGGACGCTGACGTCCTCGAGGTCGTAGACGGTCTTGCCGAGCCGCGCGGTCGCGAACCGGGTCAGCTCCACCGCGTCGCGCGCCGGCGGCTCGTCGGCGATGAGGGCCTGCGCGGCGTCCACCCGGAACTTGGGCTTGGACGTGCGGGCCTGCGGGCCGCGGCGCAGCCACGCCAGTTCCTTGCGGAGCAGGTTCTGCCGCTTGGCCTCGGTGGCGGCGGCGATCCGGGAGCGTTCGGCCTTGGCGAGGACGTAGGCGGAGTAGCCGCCCTCGTAGCGTTCGACGCGCCCGTCGACGACCTCCCACGTGCGGTCGGTCACCTCGTCCAGGAACCAGCGGTCGTGAGTGACGACGAGCAGCGCGACCTTGCGGCCCCTGAGGTGCCGGGCCAGCCAGTCGATCGCCTCGATGTCGAGGTGGTTGGTGGGCTCGTCCAGCAGGAGCAGGTCGGACTCGGGGACCAGGAGGCGGGCCAGCGCGACGCGGCGGCGCTCCCCGCCGGACATGCCGGCCAGCGGCGCGTCCAGGTCCAGGTCGGCGAGCAGGCCGCCGAGGATCTCGCGGACGCGGACGTCGCCCGCCCACTCGTGCTCGGCGCGGTCGCCCAGCACGACGGACCGGACGGTCGCGGTCTCGGCGAACGCGTCCCGCTGGGTCAGGTAGCCGAGCCGGATCCCGCGCGCATGGGTCACGCGCCCGTCGTCGGGTTCGGTCTCCCGGGCGAGGACGGACACGAGGGTGCTCTTGCCGCCGCCGTTGCGGCCGACGACGCCGACGCGGTCGCCCTCGTCCAGGCCGAGGGACACGGCGTCGAGCAGCGGCTTGGGCCCGTAGGCCTTGGCGACGTTCTCAAGATTGATCAGGTTCACGGCGCCTTCAAGCGTAGGGCCCCGCGCGCACCGCTCGCACGGCGCGCCCGGCCCGGACGATCAGTTCGGGGGCACCAGGCCCGAAGATCCCGGCTGATCCGGCTGATCCGGCTCATCTGGCTGACCCGGCTGACCCGGCTGACCGGGCTGACCGGGCTGCCCGTACTGGTCCGGCTGGCTGGGCTGGCCCGGCTGACCCGGCTGACCGGGCTGCCCGTACTGCCCCGGCTGCCCCGGCTGCCCGTACTGGCCGGGTTGGCCGTACTGGCCGGGCTGACCAGGCTGGCCCGGCTGCCCGTACTGACCAGGCTGGCCCGGCTGCCCATACTGGCCTGGCTGACCTGCTTGCCCGTACTGGCCGGGCTGCCCGTACTGGCCGGGTTGCTGTGGCGGGTATGGCGCGCCGGGCGGCCCGTACGCCGCGCCCGAGGCTGCGGACCTCGACGACCTTGTGGCGAGGACCACCACCAGGGCCACGATGCCGACGACGACGATCAGGAAGAGGATCACGAGGAGAAGCAGGAATGTCATGCCGCGGCCGCTCGCCATCTTGTTAGCCGATCTCGGGGGAGCCGATTGGTCGAGGCGGCCGCGTTCCGGCCGCGCGGCGAGCCTACTGCCCGCCCGCCTCCCCCGGCATCACGGAGCCGGGCGCCACGGCGCCCGGCACGGCGGGGCCCGGGACCGCGGGGCCCGGCACGGCGGAGCCCATTCCCGCGCCCGCCGCGGAGGCCGCCACCACCTTGTCGGGGGCGTTGCGGCGGAGATCCCGGTCGCGGCGCACCGCCAGCAGGATGAGCGTCGCCATCACGGCGATCGCCACGAGGCCCAGCATCCCGGACAGATACGTCATCGCTCCACCTCGCCGGTCGGGTCAGTCCCGGAGGAACCGGTGTCACGGATAGATGACGCGCTCCGCGACCCCGGGGTTCGCTTGTGTGACGATGGCAGCTACCGGGACAGGGCCGTCCCACCGTCGCGTCAGATGATTGTGGCCCCGGGGACGGGTCCATGGGCCCGGACGATCTGCTCCGCGACGCCGGCGGAGTCCAGCGCGTCCGCGAGCCCGGCGGCGTCGTCGTCGCTCTCGGCGAGGAACGCGCAGGTGGGGCCCGAGCCGGAGACCAGCGCCCCGATCGCGCCGAGGTCGCGGCCGGTGTCGAGCGTGCGGCGCAGCGACGGGCGCAGCGACAGCGCGGCGGGTTGCAGGTCGTTGGACAGCGCGGCGCCGAGGGCCTTGGCGTCCCCGGTGGCGAGCGCGGTCATCAGCGCCTCGGACACGGTCGGCCAGGCGGCCGCCTCCCCCGCCGCCAGGCGGAGCCGGTCGCATTCGCCGTAGACGGCGGGCGTGGACAGGCCGCCGTCGGCGGTGGCGAACACCCAGTGGAAGGTGCCGCGGGTGAGGGCGGGAGTGAGCCGCTCGCCGCGCCCGACACCGACCGCCGTGCCGCCGAGGACGGCGAACGGGACGTCGCTGCCGAGGTCCCCGCCGAGCTCCATCAGGTCGTCGCGGGTGAGCGCGGGCTCCTCCCGGTCGTCCCAGAGCCGGGCGCAGGCGACGAGCGCGGCGGCGGCGTCGGCGCTGCCGCCCGCCATGCCCCCCGCGACCGGGATCGCCTTGCGGATCGAGAGCCGCACGGCCGTCTCGACGCCGAGGCGCGCGGCGACGAGCCGGGCCGCCCTGGCGGCGAGGTTGTCCTCGCCGGTGGGGACGCCGTCGACCGCGACGCGCGCGTGCGGGGCCGCCCGGACCTCCACCGCGAGCCGCTCGGCGGGCTCGGCCGTCACCTCGTCGAACAGGGACACGGCGTGGAACACGTTGACAAGGTCGTGGTAGCCGTCGTCGCGGATCGGCCCGACGCCCAACTGGAGGTTCACCTTGGCGGGGACCCGCACCGTCACTGCGCTCACTCGCGAAACCCTACGGGACCCTCAGCCGCCGCTGGTGACGGGGAGGTTGCGGGGGTTGAAGTACGGGGTCGTGGCGAGTTCGCGCAGCGCCGAGGTCGCGTGCTTGTCGCCGGTCACCGAGTAGGAGCGGCGCTTGTCGCGGGCGTTCTTCGCCTGCTCGTCGGAGTCGAAGTACACGATGGCCTTGACCTGCGGGTCCTGCAGGGTCTTGGCGGCCTCGCGGAGCCATTCGGCGCGGCGCGGACCGTAGGACTTCGGCACCCCGAACTCGGCGATCATGATGGGCTTGTGGCGCCCCCGGGACCACTCCATGAACAGCTTCAGCGCCTCCGACAGGTCGCGGTAGTCGTAGTCGGCGCCGGGCTGGGCGTCGGCGCAGATCCAGTCGACCTGGTCGTCGCCCGGGTAGTAGGACCCGGCGTTCGCGCCGCTGAAGCCGCGGGCGGTGGGGCACCACACCCAGGCGACGTTGTCGACGTTCTCCCGCTTGAAGATCTCCCGCAGGTGCTTCCAGGCGGCGACGAAGTCGGCCGCCGAGTGGACGCCCTTCTGGCCGGACGACTTGTCCATGTCCCGCGCCCAGCGCAGGAACACGGGCTTGCCGAGGGCCTTGACGGCGCGGGCGCGCTTGGCGATCAGGTCGTCGTGCTCGCCCTGGACGATCTCGCGGGTGTCGCCGCCGTCCCAGGTCAGCAGCAGGTAGCGGTTCCCGTCCGCGACGGACTTCTCCAGCCCGCCCGGGAAGTCGCTCTTCCAGCCGCGGTAGCTCTGCACGATGTCGAGCCGGCGGCCGAGCTTCTGCTCGAAGTCCAGGACGGGCGCCATGCCCGGCTTGCCGGCGTCCTTCCCGGACGGCGTCGGCGACTGCGAACCGGATGGCGACTCCGAGGGCGATCCCGAGTCCGACGGCGACTCCGACGGCGAGCCCGACGGGGACGGCGAGGCGGACGGCAGGCCGGCGCCCTCCGCCGGCACCCACGCCCCGAAGTAGGCCCCCTGGTCCGGTGGGACCGGGGCCACGCCCGCCCGCGCCGTCGTCGTGATCTTGGGTGCCGCGCCGGCGCCGCCGCCGCAGCCCGCCGCGACCGTGGCGATCACGCCCGCGATCGCGAGCAGCGCCGTCCCCACGATCGGCATCCGGGTCCGCGCCGCTCGCGAACGCGCCTTCACATCGACCTCCGGCTCATACTGATGCTGTCTCATCCCCCGCGGGGTGCCCTCGCCTCAGGGGTTCGAGGGTGATCACCCCGGCGAGAAGGACCATACTCGGCAATCCGGGCAAATGCGGTCACGTCCAGCGCTTCGCCCCTGGCCCGCGGATCGACGTCCGCGGCGCGCAGCGCCTCCTCCGCGGCGGCCGCCGACCCGGCCCAGCCCGCGAGGGCCGCGCGCAGCGTCTTGCGGCGCTGCGCGAACGCGGCGTCGACCACGGCGAACACCTCCCGCCGGGACGCCCCGGTCGGAGGCGGGTCGCGGCGGGTGAACGCCACGAGCCCGGAGTCGACGTTCGGCGCGGGCCAGAACACGGCGCGCCCGACGGGCCCGGCCCGGCGGGCGTCCCCGTACCAGGCGAGCTTCACCGACGGCACCCCGTAGATCTTGGAGCCGGGCCCGGCGACCATCCGGTCGGCGACCTCGGCCTGCACCATCACCAGCGCGGACCGCAGCGACGGCAGCGCGGCCAGCAGGTGCAGCACGACGGGGACGGCGACGTTGTAGGGCAGGTTCGCCACGAGCGCCGTCGGCGCCGGCCCCGGCACCTCCGTGATCCTCATCGCGTCGGCGCGCACGACCTCCAGCCGCGCCGCGAGGTCCGGTTCCCGGGCCGCGGCCGTGGCCGGCAGCTCGGCGGCCAGCGCCG
Organism: Actinomadura sp. NPDC023710; assembly: GCF_040639875.1. Lineage (NCBI taxonomy): Bacteria > Bacillati > Actinomycetota > Actinomycetes > Streptosporangiales > Thermomonosporaceae > Actinomadura > Actinomadura sp. NPDC023710. The sequence continues at coordinate 40,610 of NZ_JBFAGB010000033.1, read as the reverse complement.
GGTCGATCTCCACCGCGACGACCCGCCGCACCTTCGGCAGCAGCGCCAGCGTGAGGGACCCCAGCCCGGGGCCCACCTCGATGACGACGTCATCGGGGTCCAGCTCCGCGGCCCGGACGATCCGCCGGACGGTGTTGGCGTCGATGACGAAGTTCTGCCCCAGCGTCTTCGTCGGCCTGATGCCGAGCCGCCCGGCCAGCTCCCGCACGTCCGCCGGCCCGAGCAGGCCCCTGGTGTCCCCCATGCGACAAGTCTCTCCTGTCATCGCGCGGACCCGTCCCCCAGGTCCCCGCGGGCGCCGGTCAGGAGAACAGGAACTTCCCGCAGTTGGGCCACTGGCCCTGCCAGCGGCCGTTCACCCGCTTGTAGAGCAGCTGGGCCCGGTAGGTCTGCTCGGCCGAGCTGGCGTCCGACGGCCTGCCCGAGCCGCCGACCGACGCCCACGACGCCATGGAGAACTGGTAGAGGCCGTAGTACCCGGCCGGGTTCACGGCCTTCGGGTTGTTGTGCGACTCGCAGTTGGCGAGGCCGTGCCAGTTCAGCCGCGTCACCGAGCCGCTGTTCGCCGACTTCGGCCCCACCGCGATGATCTGCGCGACGGGCTTGCGCTTCACCTTCCTCGCGAGGACCTTCGTGACCTTGCGGCCCTTGCGCCGGACGTAGGCCACCTTGACGATCGTGAGCCCGGGGCGGCCCTTGCGCAGCTCCTTCTCGCTCCACGGCGGGACGGACGAGCTCTTCTTGCGGACCGTCGGGGCGTTCGTCTTCACGACCTTGGTCACCGGGTCCGACAGCAGCCGCATGATCTTGATGACGTCCCCGGCGGGCTTGTCGGCGGCCGGCTCGACCAGGTCGTGCGGGCCGAGCGCGATCTTCGCCTGCTCCAGCACCTGGCCGACGGTCGCGCCGGTCGTCATGGTCTCGGTCTTCTTCGCGTCGACCATGATGACGATCTTGCGCGGCGCGGGGGCGGTGGTGCGCGGCGCGTCCGCGACGACGCCGTTCTTCGGGGCCGCCGATCCTCCGTCCCCACCGCACGCCGAGGCGAGCAGCGCGGACGCCAGCAGGACGGCGAGGGGCGCGATCGCGCGGGGCGCGCGCCCGCGCGGCGCGGATGGGGAAGGCACGGGGAGTTCCTCCAGGGAGCCGGGCTCGGGGGGCGCCCGTCCAACGGCCAGAGATTAGAGGTCCCCGCCCTTCTCCGCCACCGCAACGCCGCCACTCGCCCCATTTGCCCGATATGCGTGCCACGGGACCCGCGCCGCCGGCCGGCTTCGCGCGGGTCACCAGGGACCGAAGGCGCGCTCCCCGTTCGCGGCGATCGCGGCGCACAGCTCCGCCAGGTCCACGCCCTTGACCTCCGCCATCGCGCGGACGGTGTGCGGGATCAGGTACGAGGCGTTCGGCTTGCCGCGGTGCGGGATCGGCGTCAGGAACGGCGCGTCGGTCTCCACGAGCAGCAGGTCGAGCGGCGCCGCGCGCAGCGCGTCCCGCAGGGGCTCGGCGTTCTTGAACGTGACGTTCCCGGCGAAGCTCATCAGGTAGCCGCGATCGGCGCAGACCCGCGCCATGGCGGCGTCGCCCGAGTAGCAGTGGAAGACGACCGTGTCGGGCGGGCCCTCCTCCTCCAGGATCGCCAGCACGTCGTCGTGGGCCTCCCGGTCGTGGATGACCAGGGCCTTGCCGGTGCGCTTGGCGATGTCGACGTGGGCGCGGAAGGAGCGGTGCTGGTCCTCCTTGGGCGCCCAGTCGCGGTAGTAGTCAAGGCCCGTCTCGCCGATCGCACGGACCTTCGGGTGCGCGGCGAGCAGGGCGACGTCGGCCAGGACGGCGTCGCTGATGCCCGTCGTCTCGTTCGGGTGGATCGCGACCGCCGCGTACACGTCGTCGAACTCGCCGGCGGCGTCCACCGCGAACCGGGAGGACGGCAGGTCGCAGCCGATCGTGACGATCCGCGCGATCCCCGCCGCCCTCGCCGACCTCAGCTGCTCGTCCACCGGCGTGTCGACGATGTCGAGATGGCAGTGGCTGTCGAAGACGTCGACGGGCAGCCGCTCGGGCAGCGGGGGGTAGGACCGTGAGGCCTGCCCGTCCCCCTCCTCGCTCACGCCTTCTCCAGCCGGGCGAGTTCCTCGTCCACCACGGACGCGTCCAGCTTCTTGAACAGCGGCACCGGCTTGGCCAGCGGGACGCCCGGCTTGACGGGGATGGACTCCCAGCGCGCCTCGGTCGCGTAGTCGCCGGTGAGGATGCGGTAGTCGGGGCCGCCCTCCTCCGACACCGTCTCCAGCCTCGGCATGCCGCTCCACACGCCCTGCCCGCCGAGCATCTCGTAGACCTTCTGCGAGGAGTTCGGCAGGAACGGCGTCAGCAGCGTCTTGGCGTCGTCGACGACCTGCAGCGCGGTGTGCAGGATCGACTTGACCCGCTCGGGGTCGTCCTTCAGCTTCCAGGGCGCCTGGTCCGACAGGTACTTGTTGGCGTCGCGGACGACGTCCAGCGCCTCGGTGATCGAGTTCTTGAACCGCGACCGCCCGAGCTCGGCGCCCACGGCCCCGAACGCGGCGCGGCTGCGCTCCAGCAGCGCCCGGTCGGCGTCGGTGAGGTCGCCCGCCTCCGGGATCGCGCCGAAGTTCTTCGCCGCCATGTTCACCGAGCGGTTCACGAGGTTGCCCCACGCCGCCACCAGCTCGTCGTTGTTGCGGCGGACGAACTCCGACCACGTGAAGTCGGTGTCCTGGTTCTCGGGGCCGGCGACCGCGACGTAGTAGCGCAGCGCGTCCACGTCATAGCGCTCCAGGAAGTCCTTCACGTAGATGACCACCTGGCGGGACGAGGAGAACTTGCGGCCCTCCATCGTCAGGAACTCCGACGACACGACCTCCGTCGGGACGTTCAGCGCGCCCAGCGAGCCGGGCGTGCCGCCCCGGTCGCCCTGGCCGCTGTAGCCGAGCAGCATCGCCGGCCAGATCTCGGCGTGGAAGACGATGTTGTCCTTGCCCATGAAGTAGTAGGACAGGGCCTCCGGGTTCTGCCACCAGGCGCGCCACGCCTCGGGGTCGCCGGAGCGCCGCGCCCACTCCACCGACGCGGAGAAGTAGCCGACGACGGCGTCGAACCACACGTACAGCTTCTTGGCCGGGTTCTCGCGCCAGCCGTCCAGCGGGATCGGCACGCCCCAGTCGAGGTCGCGGCTGATCGCCCGCGGCTGCATGTCGTCCAGCAGGTTCAGCGCGAACTTCAGCACGTTCGGCCGCCACGGCGCCTCACCCCCGGGGCCGCGCCCCGCCCCGCCCTGCTTGCCCCGCAGGTACCGGCCGAGGACCTCGGTGAACGCGGGCAGGTCGAGCATGAAGTGCTCGGTCTCGGTGAACTTCGGCGTCTCGCCGTTGATCCGCGACACCGGGTTGATCAGGTCGATCGGGTCGAGCTGGTTGCCGCAGTTGTCGCACTGGTCGCCGCGCGCCCCGTCGTACCCGCAGATGGGGCAGGTGCCCTCGATGTAGCGGTCCGGGAGCGTCCGGCCGGTGGACGGCGAGATCGCGCCCATCGTCTTGGTCGCGAAGATGTAGCCGTTGTCGTACAGGCCCTTGAAGACCTCCTGGACGACCGCGTAGTGGTTCAGCGTCGTGGTCCGCGTGAACAGGTCGTAGGACATCCCGAGGCCGTACAGGTCCTCGGCGATCACGGAGCTGTAGCGGTCGGCCAGCTCGCGGGCCGTCACGCCCTCCTTGTCGGCCTGCACCTGGATCGGCGTGCCGTGCTCGTCGGTGCCGCTGACCATCAGGACCTTGTTGCCCGCCATCCGCTGGTAGCGGCTGAACATGTCGGCGGGCAGCGCGAAACCGGAGACGTGCCCGATGTGACGGGGCCCGTTGGCGTACGGCCATGCGGGCGCGGTCAAGATATGACGGCTTGACGAGGACATGGAATCAAGGGTAGTCGCGTCACGGGGGCCGCGGCACGCGAGTAATCTGGCTCGGCGTCACAGCACGGACCAGCGGAGGCGGGACTCAAGGCATGGCCCAGACCACGTCCGACCAGGCGGTCGCCCGGGAAGCCGGCGACGCGGGGCCGGAGGCGCCGTCCCTCCCCTCCCGCCTGCTGGCCCGGGTGCGGCGGACGCGGCGGGTGGTGTGGCTGTCGCTGCTGGTCGCGGCGTCCGCGGTGCTCGCCCAATGGGTGATCATGACGCCGCCGCTGTACTTCGACCCGTACTACGTGTGGCTCGCCGCCCGCGACTGGCCGCACATCCCGCTCACCCAGTGGCCGTTCGACGAGGTCCCGCACCAGGTCACCCGGATCGGGCTGGTGCTCCCGGCGAGGCTCGCCCAGGAGGTCCTCGGGGACGGCCAGGCCGCCTACTTCACCGTCGCCGCCCTCGGCGGCGCCGCCTTCTTCGTCGGGACGTACCTGGTCGTCCGGTCCCTGTTCGGGGACGTCGCGGGCCTGGTGTCCGCGGCGGTCATGCTGGTCCACCCGTTCTTCACCATGACCAACCCGTTCGGCCACGAGATCACCTGGTCGTCCGGGGTGATGCTGCCGGACATGCCGGGCGCCGGGCTGTTCACCATCGGGATGGCGGGGCTCGTCGTCGCGAGCCGCAGGACCGGCCGGGCGCAGACGCGGATGCTGCTCGCCGCCGGGGTGCTCCTCGGCGCGTCGTTCCTCGTCCGGGAGTTCCTGGCCTTCCTCTTTCTCGCCATCCCCGCCTACCTGGCGCTGCTGCGGATCCCGTGGCGCCGCAACGTCGTGGTCGGCGCGCCGATGCTGGCGATCCTGCTGGTCAACTTCGTCCACAACCAGCTGGTGTGGGGCAGCCCGCTCGCCGGGCTGATGTCGGCGGCCGAGCACGGCGGCCAGTCCCGCGACTACGTCACCCGCTCGCTCGCCGCGCGGTCGTTCCTGCGCGCGATGCACGAGTGGAACCCGCTCGGGCTCGTCTTCACCGCGGCGCTGGCCCTCACCGTCGTCGGCTGGGCCGTCACCCGCGACCGGCGGCTCGCGCTGGTCCTGGTGTGGTTCTTCACGCTGGCGGTGCCGCTGACGCTGTTCTCCGGCGTCCTCGACCCGAACGACATCTCGCTGCGCGCCTGGCTCCAGCGGTACTGGTTCGCCGTGCTGCCCGCGCTGCTCGCCGGCGGGTCCGGATCGCTGATCCTGATGTTCCGGATGCTGCCGTCCGACCTGGTGTCACGGCTGCGGCTGCGGACCGTCGTGGCGCCCGTCCTGGCGGTCGCACTGGGCGGGACGTACGCGGTGGCGGCCGTCCGCGCCGTCCCGGAACTGCCGCGCGACAAGGCGTGGAGCGAGCTGCGCGGCTACCTCGGCGGCCACCGCGACATCACGCTGATCTGCGCCGACCGGCGGCTCGCGCAGACCCTCACCTTCTACACGCGCGACGTGTGGGGCCGTCCGGTCTGGCGCGGCGAGATCCGCGACTTCCCGCACTACCTGCCCGTCCCGCGCAACGCGACGGAGGGGCCGATGCTCTACACGCGCTGGCGCGGCATGGAGTCGCAGATCGGCGGCGGCTGGCGCCCCGACCCCGCCCAGGGCTGGACGCTCATGTGGCGCTCGTCGGACGGGGTCCTGCAGCTCTGGAATCCCCCCGCAGGGAGCAGCACCGGGAATTAGGGCTTGTCTCGAAGTGGCCTCGGCCACGCACGCGAACGCGTGACCTGCCCGGTGCAGCGAAGCCGAAGGCGAGCGAAACCGGGCAGATCGCGAAGCGATGCCGCGTTCGCCCAGGCCCGGTCACGAAGCGAGCCGCAAGGCGAGCGCAGTGGGCCGGGACTTCAGCCACGCAGCCAGGCGACCCAGTCGCCCTCGACGGTGCGGCGGCTGGCGACGACGCGCCAACCGGGCGGGGCGCCCTTCGGCCATGACGCGGCGGGTGGGGCGTTCTTCGGCCAGGCCAGGACGATCATGTCGGCGTCCTGCGGCGGCGCGGTCCAGCGCGCGTCGAACACCCTCCCGTCCCCCCACCAGGCCCAGTAGTACTGGGAGAGCCGGATCGTCCACCAGATGTTCCAGTCGACGGCGATGGACCGCTGCTTCGTCAGGTCGACGCTGCCCCGCAGGTCGGTGTAGGCCGTCTCGGCGCGCACCAGCGGCTGCGCGATGCGCTCGGTGGCGGTGACGCACATGGCCACCGCGACGACGGCCAGCAGGCCCGCCAGCAGCAGCGGACCGTTCGTGCGGCGCGGCCGCAGCAGGACGGACGCCGCCGACAGCGCGAGCAGCCCGAGCCCGGCCAGCGTGGCGCGCCAGAGGTGGAAGGCCGTCCAGTCCCAGGTCAGGAACGATGTCTCCGGGAAGTCGTAGGCCGTGTAGGTGTACCGGGTGAGCAGGTCGCCCGCGTACCACTGGACGACGCACGCGGCGACGACCGTCAGCACGGCCGCCGTGCCCGCCGCCCACAGCAGCGTCCGCCGCGAGGCGCGCATCAGGACCGCGACGCCCACCGCGAACAGCGCCGGCGTAACGCTGGCCAGGTAGCGGCCGTACACGTAGTTGCCGATGCGGTACTCGACCGGCAGGGCCGCCGACGTCGCGAACGCGATGCCCGCCACGAGCGCGGCGACGGCGAGCGCCAGCGCCCGCAGCGGCCCCGGGGTGGTGCGGCGGACCGCGAGGAACGCGACCGCGACGAGCCCGAGCGCCGCCACGCCGCCGGTCGCGACGGACTGGTACCAGACCTGGCCGGTGCCGAGCGAGAGCGTCCAGCCCCACCCGTCCAGGGTGGTGAGGCGTTTCACGACGTTGCCGCCGAGGTCGTTGTCGCCCTGCGGGTACATGTGCGGCAGCAGGGACCGGTTCAGCAGCATCGCCGTGGCCGTCGCGGCGGAGAGGGCGAGCGCGGCGGCGGCCACGGCGCGCCAGGACCGCCACCGGAACACCAGGGCGGCGCCGAGCAGCGCGGCGTGCACGAGCAGCAGGATCGCGCCGCGGGTGTGGCAGGCGTAGGCGTAGGCGACCAGCAGCGACGCGCCCGCCCCGGCCAGTGTCAGCCGGACGGACGAGCGGCGCCCTGCCGGGGGCGGCGCGGTCAGCCAGGTGTGCGCCAGGAGCAGCCAGCCGACCACGAGCACCGGCAGGATCGCGTCGGTCAGCACGAACCCGGAGTAGAACAGCACGCCCGGCAGCAGGGCGGTGACGTGCGCGAAGACGTACGACCAGCGCCGCCGCACCGCCAGCCGGCGCAGCAGCAGGTAGGCCAGCGGCAGCATCGCCGCGCTGACCAGCGCGTTGATCGCCAGGGCGGCCCGGTAGACGCCGACCGGGCCCTCGCCGATCCAGAAGGCGGGCGTCAGCAGCAGCGGGTAGCCGCCGCGGTAGACCGTCCCGAACGACATGTCGGCGTCGGGCCCGCCGGTCAGGACGCGGGCCGCGAACAGGTACCCCGACTCGTCCGGCGTCGCCACCGGCACCGTCTGCCCCGACGCGAGCCAGAGGCGCACGGCGACCTGCGCGACCCAGCCGAGCGCGAACAGCCAGGCCCAGCGGCGGCGGTCCGCGCGCGGCGGGGCGGCGACCGGGTCGGCGGGGAAGGCCGGCGGCCGGGCGACCGCGCCTCCGGGCGGTGCGTCCGGGGGCGCGGCGTCCTGCGGCGTGTGCGTGCTCACCGGCGCGCGGCGCGCCGGGCGCCGGCTGCCGGGGAAAGAAGATCCATCGAGGGTCAAGCCTGTCATGGTGCGGGCGGGGCGCCCGGGCCCGGCCCGGAGACGCTCAGCGGCCGTCCTCGCCGCCGTCCTCGGGCGCGGTCGCGCCCGCCTTGCCGGCGGCCACCTTCTCCCGCTCGTCCGCGGTCGCGGCACCGTCGGCCTGCACGTCGCCCTCGGCGGCCTTCTCGGCCTCCTCGGCCTCGTCCCTGGCGACCTTCATCGCGGCGGCGTCGACGACGCCCGCGGCCTCCTCGGCCGGGTCCGTGAGCGGCGGGTGCTGGCGGCGGCGGATGCCGAGGATGCTGACGAACAGCGAGGCGAAGATCGCCTGGAAGCTCATCACCAGCGCGGTCGCGGCCGGGACGACGATGCGCAGCGAGTGCCGCGGGTCCAGCTCGCCGAAGCTGTTCACCCGCCAGTGCAGCAGGGAGGCGACCAGGCCGGCGAGACCGGCGGCGGCGAGCAGCCCGCCGAGCAGCAGGCCGCGCTCCAGGCTCCACCAGTCGATGACCTTCTGCACCCGGCGGTCGTGCGGCAGGAATCCCTCCTGCATCGCGTAGACCTTCGTCAGCAGCGCGAACAGCACCGCCTGGAAGCCGATCACCAGCGCGGCGGAGGCGCCGACCAGCGTGTCGACGTCGAAGGCGATCTCCCCGACGGTCACCGGACCGGTCGACAGCGCGATCCCGGCGACCAGGCCGAGCGTCATGAAGACCAGGCCGGGGATGAGGAACAGCCAGCGGGGGCTGTAGAGCATGAGGAAGCGCAGGTGGCGCCAGCCGTCGCGCCAGGTGTTGAGGTGCGGGGCGCGGGTCCGGCCGTCCTGCGACAGCGTGGTCGGCACCTCGCGGATGTCGTAGCCCTGCAGGGTCGCCTTGACGACCATCTCGCTGGCGAACTCCATGCCGCCGGTCTGCAGGCCGAGCCGCAGGATCGCGTCCTTGTCGAAGGCGCGCAGGCCGCAGTGGAAGTCGCCGATCTTGCTGCCGAAGAACAGCCGGCCGACGAAGCTGAGCACCGGGTTGCCCAGGTAGCGGTGCAGCGGCGGCATGGCGCCCTCGGCGATGCCGCCCTTGAACCGGTTGCCCATGACGAGGTCGGCGCCGTCGCGCAGCTCGTCGAGGAACGGGCCGAGGGTGGCGAAGTCATAGGAGTCATCGGCGTCGCCCATCGCGACGTACCTGCCGCGCGCGGCCCGGATCCCGCCCATCAGGGCGTTGCCGTAGCCCTTGTCGATCACCGGCACGACGCGGGCGCCCGCGTCCCGGGCCAGCTGCTGACTGCCGTCGGTGCTGCCGTTGTCGGCGATGACCACCTCGCCGTCGATGCCGCTGTCCTCGAAGAAACCGATGGTCTTGCGGACGCAGGTCTCGACCGTCTCGGCCTCGTTCAGACATGGCATCACTACGGAGAGTTCCACGCGATCTCCTTCGTTACCCCTGGTGGCGTCGTTACTCTTGGTGACCCTGTTACACCTGCTGACCGTCTGCGGCGTTTTCCACTAATCTCTATTGTTCCGCGTGTTGTTCATCGGGACGGCCCGTCGGCGTTCATGATGCCCGCCGAGGGCGGGGCATGATGGCCGCTCTCGTCAAGAGCACCCGTATCGTGTTGCCCACTTGCAACCGGAAAACCCTATCCGGCACCGTCGCGGGCGGCATGTTAGGACGTCAAGCATACGGGCACGGCGGCCCGGAAAGGTGGCCGGCTGTGACGCGCGCCGCAGGACGCAGTGCCGTGGACGAACGTAGTGCCCTGGACCGACGCAATGCCACCGGACCGGGGGCCGGACATCGAAGGGAAGGTGCGGCAGTGGCGGGGGAAACGCCGCGGGGCACCGCGCTCGACGGGTCGGCGCAGGGCGGGACCGCCCTGGCGACGGCGGCCGCGTCCGCCGCGGCGACGGCCGCACCGGACGCCCCGGGCGACACGCCCGGGGACACGAAGACCGGCCCGGAGTCGGCCAAGCCTCCGTCAGGAGTCGGCAACGCCGCTCCCGATTCCGGCACGGCGGACCTGGAATCCGGCATAACGGTCAGCGCTTCCAGCGAGGCCATTAAGGACGACCCGGAAACCGCCACAAAGGGGCGTCCGGAATCGGGGGACGCGCCGGACGACGCACCCGGAGAGAGTGCGGAGCCGGGTCGCGGACGCGGCCGCGGGTTGTGGACGCTGGCGCGCCGGAACCCGGTCTTCAGTGTGATCATTGCCATAGCGGCGCTGCTCCGCCTGGTGGCGATGCTCGGCTACCAGCCGGTGATGTTCTTCAACGACAGCTTCGACTATCTGAACGTCGCGATGGACCCGTACCCGCACCCGCTGCGGCCCGACGGGTACTCGTTCCTGTTGCTCGTCCTCAAGCCTTTCCACAGTTTCGCGCTGGTCGCCGGGCTCCAGCACCTCATGGGCCTGGCCATGGGCGTGATGATCTACGCGCTGCTGCGGCGCCGGTTCGGGCTGCCCGGCTGGGGAGCCGCGCTCGCGTCCGCGCCGGTCCTGCTGGACGCCTACCAGCTGCAGCTCGAACACCTGGTGCTGTCGGACACGACGTTCACCTTCCTGGTGATGTGCGCGGTGACGCTGCTGCTGTGGCACGACCGCCCGACCTGGAAGATCGCCGCGTCGGTCGGGCTCATCGTCGGGTTGGCGTGGCTGACCCGCTCGGTCGGGATGCCGGTGCTCCTCGGCGTGCTGGTGTACATGCTGATCCGCCGCAGCGGCTGGCGGCTCATGGCCGTCACGCTGGTCGCCTGCCTGCTGCCGGTGCTGGGCTACATGGGCTGGTACAAGGCCGAGAGCGACAAGTTCGCGATCACCGAGAGCAACGGGATCTTCCTGTACGCGCGGGTCTACAAGTTCGCCGACTGCCATCGGATGGAGGACCTGCCGGTCAGCGAGTACCCGCTGTGCACCGAGCCCGCGAACCGGCTGCCGAACTCGCAGGACGGCATCTGGAACGCCCGCTCCCCGCTCAACCGCTACACCGGCACGCGGTTCAGCCCCGAGAACAACAAGCTCGGCAACGACTTCGCCAAGCGGGCCATCGCCGCCCAGCCGCTCGACTACGCGCGGGTCGTCGCGCATGACTTCTTCCGCGTCTTCCAGTGGAAGCGCACGGTGTTCCCCGACCCGGCGACGTACTCGCAGTACGAGTTCGAGAAGAAGAGCAGGCCGCTGCCCGACTGGCACATGCCCGGCGGCGGGACGGCCGCCCAGGACGCGCGCGGCTACGAGCACGGCAACGCCCGCACGCAGGTCGTCGAGCCGTTCGCCGGGGCCGCCCGCGGCTACCAGGACGTCTTCTACCTGCGCGGCACCATGGTCGGCGGCATCCTGCTCCTCGGCCTGGCCGGGCTGATCCCGCTGTGGCGCAGGTTCGGCGGCGAGGCGCTGCTGCCGTGGACGCTCGCCACCGGGCTGCTGCTCGCGCCCGCGGCCACCGCCGAGTTCGACTACCGGTACGTGCTGCCCGCCGTACCGCTGGCGGCGCTCGCCGCCGGGCTGGCGTTCAGGCCCGAGGCCCGCGCGACGGCGGCCGGCTGGACGCGCCGCCTCACGGGCCGCGGAAAGAACGCGGCGACCCCGCCGGCCGAGCCGGCGGCACAGGAGTCCCCGGAGGCCGTCCGCGTCACCGCCTGACCGCCGCGCGGCTACCAGGCGTGCATGCGGCGGAGGTGGAAGACCATCGCCACGTCGCTGCCGCTGCGGGCCATCGGCACCTCGTCATGCCCGCCGTCCCTCGCCGACAGCGCCTTGACGTTCTGGCTGCCGCAGGTCGGGCAGGACCGGTCCATCCAGGGCGTCGTGCAGGGCTGGCCATGGCACCGGTAGATGACCGCCTCGTTGCCGTGCCCGTCACCGGAGTGCCGGACCTGGAACTCCTCATCCCAGGACGCTGCGCAGCTCAGACACTCGAAGACCCAGACTTCGCGGCTCGTCCATGCCTCATGCACGGCACTCGCCCCCTCACAGACCGTCTTCCGCGCGTGACTTCGGCGCCCCTGGTCTGCTCCGTCGGATGCCGCGGCCGGAGGCCACCGGATGATTTATGCCCAGTTGGAACGCGTTTTGACCGCATTGAGGGCGGTGACTATGTCCTGGCCTTGACCACGGCGTCGTACACGAGGCGCTTCTGGGCGCCGTTCTCCCGGGCGACCTCGGCGATGGCCTGCTTGCGCGGCGTCCCGGCGGCCTCCCGCGCGGCGACCGCCGCCGCCAGCTCCGCCGGGTCCGTCAGCCCCCGCGGCTCGGGCGCGCCGCCGACCACCACAGTGATCTCGCCGAGGACGCCGTCCTTCGCCCACGCGGCGAGGTCGCCGAGCGTCCCCCGGCGGACCTCCTCGTAGGTCTTGGTCAGCTCGCGGCACACCGCGGCGGGACGGTCCGCGCCGAACGCCTCCGCCATCGCCGCGAGGGTGACGGGCAGCCGGCGGGGCGACTCGAAGAACACCATCGTGCGGGGCTCGGCCGCGAGCGACTCCAGCCGGCGGGCCCGCTCGCCCGGCTTGCGCGGCGGGAACCCCTCGAAGCAGAACCGGTCGGTGGGCAGCCCCGACACCGCCAGCGCGGTCGTGACGGCGGACGGACCGGGCAGCACCGTGACCGGGACGCCCTCGGCGACGGCGGCGCGCACCAGCCGGTAGCCGGGGTCCGACACGCCCGGCATCCCGGCGTCGGTGACGACCAGCACGTCCCGTCCGGCGAGCAGGTCCTCCACCAGGCCCGCGGCCCGCTGCCGCTCGTTCAGGTCGTTGTAGGACACGACGCGCGCGGCCAGTTCGACGCCGAGGTCGCCCGCCAGCCGCCGCAGCCGCCGCGTGTCCTCGGCCGCGATGACCGGCGCCTCCGCGAGCGCCGCCCGCAACCGGGCCGAGGCGTCCTCGGGCCTCCCGATCGGCGCCGCCGCGAGCCGCAGCGTTCCCGTCTCCGCCTCCATCACGGCCCCCATCCCGGTCGTCCCGTCACGCGGCTCATTGTCCCAGGGAAGGCACCAAGGTCCTGAAGGAGGAGGGAAGTGCAAATAAACTCGCAGGATGTCGACGACGGATCTGGCTCCGGTCCCGGCCATGGCGTCCCGGCGCAGGCCCCCTCCGCTGCGGGAATGGCTCACGCCGGCGATCCCCGGCAGCCCGCTGCTGTCCTGGCTGGGCCCGCTGCTGGTCACCGCGCTCGCCGCGTACCTGCGTTTCGACCGGCTGGGGACGCCGAACGCCGTGGTGTTCGACGAGACCTACTACGCCAAGGACGCGCTCGCCCTGCTGAAGTTCGGCTGGGAGCACAACACGGTCGAGAACGCCGACAAGATGCTCATCGCCGACCCGGACGCCCAGATCTGGGGCAGCGGGCCCGCGTTCGTCGCGCATCCGCCCTTCGGCAAGTGGATGATCGCGATCGGCGAGTGGATGTTCGGCGCGACACCGTTCGGATGGCGGTTCGTGCCCGCCCTGGTCGGAACGCTGTCGGTGCTGATCCTGTGCCGCGTCGCCCGCCGGATGACCGGCTCGACGCTGCTCGGCTGCGCCGCCGGGCTGCTGCTCGCGCTGGACGGCCTGGCGTTCGTGACCAGCCGGGCCGCGCTGCTGGACGTCTTCGTGATGTTCTGGGTCCTCGCCGGGTTCGCCTGCCTGGTGAACGACCGGGACCGGTCCCGCCGGGTGCTCGCAGAGCGGATCGAGGACGGCCGGACCTCGGTGTACGGGCCGTTCCTCGCGCACGGCTGGCGGTGGGGGGCGGGCGTCTGCCTCGGCCTCGCCTGCGCCACCAAGTGGACGGGGGTCTTCTACGTCGCCGCGTTCGGGCTCATGACCGTCCTGTGGGACTACGGCGCCCGCCGCGCCGCCGGGATCCGGGCCCCGCTGCAGGGGACGATGCTGCTGGAGGCCGTCCCGGCGTTCGTGCAGATCGTCGTGGCGGGGCTGGTCGCCTACCTGGCGACCTGGTGGGGCTGGATCTTCAGGCCGGGCGGCTGGGGGCGCGGCGAGGTCTCCGGCAACCCGCTGTGGCGGCCGTTCGAGGCGATGCCGAAGCTGTGGCACTACCACTCGGAGATGCTCGGCTTCCACACCGGTCTGGACGCCAAGCACCCCTACCAGTCGTGGCCGTGGGACTGGCCGATCCTGCGCCGTCCGGTCGCGTTCTTCTACACCGAGCCGAAGGGCGCGTGCGGCGGCGCGACCCGCTGCTCGCGCGAGATCCTCGGGATCGGCACGCCCGCGCTGTGGTGGGGGGCGCTGGTCGCGCTGGTCGTGGTCGCGTTCATCTGGCTGATCCTGCGGGACTGGCGGGCGGGGGCGATCCTGCTCGGCTTCCTCGCGGGGTGGCTGACCTGGTTCCCGTCGGCGTTCGCCGACCGCACGATGTTCCTGTTCTACGCGACGCCGCTGATCCCGTTCATGGTGCTGGCGGTCGTCCTGGTGCTGGGCTACCTGATAGGACCCGCGCCCGCCTCGGCGGCGGGCGCGCACGCGGCGCGCCCCGGAGAGAGCGGCTACGACGCGGGGCCCACCGCTCCCCGGCGGGCCTCCTCCGAAGAACCTCCCGGCCTGCCGTGGGAAGCGCCGGCCGACGCGGAACCGGCTCTCACCCCGTACGACGAGCACGCGCCGCACGACGAGCACGAGCACACGCCTTATGACGAGGACAAGTCGTATGACGAGCACGCGCCGTATGACGGGCACGGGGCGCACGCGCCGCCGGCGCCCGTCCAGGCGGCCGGGGTCCGGCGGCTGATCGGCGCCGCCGCGGCGGGGGCCTTCCTGCTGGTGGTGCTGGCCAACTTCGCGTACTTCCATCCGATCCTGTCCGCGCAGACGATCCCCTACGACGACTGGCAGGCGCGGATGTGGTTCTCCCGCTGGGTCTGACGCGCGGCCCGGACCGTCACAGCCGGGCGGCGGCGTCCGCGGTGACGGCCGGGCCCGCGGCGGGGCGCAGCGTCCGCGCGCCGAGCAGGCACAGGGCCAGGGCGAGGACGCCCCCGACCCCGGCGCCCGCGAACGCGCCGGGCACGCCCGCGGCGTCCTGCCCGACGCCCGAGACGAACGAGCCGACAGAGCTGCCCGCGCCGATCGCCGCGACGATCCACGCGAACGCCTCGGTCACGGTCCCGGCCGGGGCGAGCCGGTCGACCAGCGTGAAGCTGCACGCCAGCACGGGCGCGAGGAAGACGCCGGAGACGAACGCGAGCACCGACATGACGGGCAGGCCCGGCGCGAGGACGAGCGGGATGTACCCGGCGGCGAGCGCGGCCAGCAGCCAGGGGAGCCGCCGGTGCGCGGCGCCCGCCCACGGGCGGGCGCCGTAGGCGATCCCGCCCGTGAGGGCACCGCCCGCCATGCACGCGAGCAGCAGCCCGGAGGCGAGGTCGCGGCCCAGGTTCTCGGCGTAGGCGACGACGGCGACGGAGTAGACGCCGAGCGCGATCCCGGCGCAGGCGAGCGACAGCAGCAGGACCCGCAGGCCGGGCGACCGCAGCGGCCCGGCCCAGTCCGAGGCGCGCGGCTCGCCCCGCCACCTGCGCGACGGCCCGGACAGCGCGACGACGAGCGTCCCGGCGATGCCGAGGGCGCCGGTGATCAGCAGCGCGGTCTCGGTGTTCACGACGGCCGCGGCGACGACGAGCAGCGGCCCGACGGTGAACAGCAGTTCCTGGGCGGCGGCGTCGAGCGCGTAGGCGGCGTCGACCTGCTCCGGACCGTCCAGGACGTCGGGCCACAGGGCGCGCAGCCCGGCTTCGAGCGGCGGGGTGGCGAACCCGGCGGCGGAGACGGCGGCGACCGCCACCGGAAGCGGGGCCGCCCCGACGGCGGCGAGCAGGGCGAATCCGGCCGCGGAGGCGCAGGCGGCGGGCAGCAGGACCCGCGGCTGGCCGAACCTGTCCATGGCGCGGCCGAGGACGGGCTGCCCGGCGGCGGTCGACAGCCCGAGGATCGCGGCGAGGGTCCCGGCGAGGGGGTAGCCGCCGTCGTCGGCGCGGACGTGCAGGACGACGGCGAGCATCCCCATCCCGTTGGGCAGCCGGCCGAGGAGGGTGCCGCCGAGCAACCGCCCCGCGTACGGCCTCCGCAGGAAGACGACATAGCCGCGCATCGATGGCCCCCGGGATCCTGTCTCAGTTGTCAGTCATACGTATTACCTCCGTCATACGTACCACTTCCGGGCCCTTCCGTTCTAGTCTGAATTCGTTCCACCGATCCGCCCAGGGAGGCGCAGGTGCCGGCGATCAGCCGTCCCACCAGCAAGGACGTGGCTCAGGAGGCCGGGGTCTCGCAGTCCACGGTCTCGCTCGTGCTGGGCGGCAAGTGGAGCGGGCGCGTCTCCCCCGCGACCGCGCGCAGCGTGCGGAGCGCCGCCGCGCGGCTCGGCTACCGGCCCAACCAGGCCGCCCGGAACCTGCGGCTCGGGACGAGCCGGACCGTGCTGCTGATGGTGCCGACCCTGACCGCGCCGTTCTTCGGCCCCGTCTACACGGGCGCCGCGCGGGTCGCGGCCCGGCACGGCTTCGGCGTCGTGGTCTCGACCTGGCCGGACGACGCGGCGGGCCCCGCCGACGGCCCGTTCGCGGCGCCGGACGAGGCGATCGACGGCGTCCTCGCGTCCTCGATGGCCGCGGAGGCGCTCGGCGGGTTCGGCGAGACGCCCGTCGTGATGCTGGACAGCGGCCCGGCCGGACGGCCCGGCGCCCCCGTCCCCACGGTCGACTTCGGTGTGGCCGACGGGATGCGGGCGATCGCGGCGCACCTGGCGGGCCTCGGCCACCGCCGGATCGGGCACGTGGCCGCCGCCCCGGACCAGTGGACGTTCCACGCCCGCGCGGACGCCCTCGCCGAGGTCGTGGCGGACCTGCCGGGAGGCGTCCTGACCCGGGCCGGCTGCGCGATCGAGGTCGCCTCGGCCAAGGACGCCGCGACCCGGCTGCTCGCCGCCCCGGAGCCGCCGACCGCGCTGGTCTGCGACGACGACCTGATCGCGGCGGGTGCGTACAAGGCGGCCCGCGCGCTGGGCCTGGACGTACCGTCCGACGTGTCGGTCACCGGTTTCGACGACGTGCTGCTGGCGACGGCGCTGGAACCCGAACTGACGACCGTCCGGCTGCCGGCCGAGGAACTGGGCGCGCAGGGCATGGCGGCGCTCCTCGACCTCCTCGACGGCCGCAGCCCGGCCCCCCGCGTCCTGCCGGGCGAGCTCGTCGTCCGCGGCTCGACGGCGCCGCCGCGCGCCCGCTGACCGGCCCGGACGGCCCGGCTCGCCCCGCCCCCTCATGTCCTGGGAAAGCAGGGGTATAAGCCGCGCATGGGATCTCATCCGTCCGAGACCGATGCCGACGAGGATCCGGGTAACCGGATCGGCTCGGCGCCCCCGCGGACGCGGGCCTGGCACGGCGGCGCGATCGAGGCGGAGGGCTTCCCCGTCGCGCGGCTGAGCGACTACCTGGAGCGCCCGGACGTCGTCGTCTGGCTCGACCTGTGCGCGCCGCGGCGTGAGGACCTGCACGTGGTCAGCGACGAGCTCGGCCTCGATCCCGTCGCCGTCGAGGACGCGGTGTCCCGGCACGAGCGGGCGAAGCTCGACCGCTACCAGGGGTACGCGTTCCTCAACGTCTACGTCCCGGTGGTGACCGACGGCGAGCTGGCGATGCACGAGGTGTCGGCCTTCGTCAGCGAGCGCGCCCTCGTCACGGTCCGGCAGGACTGCGGGTTCGACGTCGACGCGCTGATCCGGCGCTGGGACCAGACCCCGGACGCCGGTCTCGCCGAGCCGACCGCCGCGTTCCTGCTCTACGGGCTGCTCGACCTGGTCGTCGACCTGCAGCTGACGGCCGTCCAGGCGCTCGACGACGAGGCCGACACGGTCGAGGACCTCGTCTTCGACGCCATGTTCCCGGTCAAGGAGATCCAGCGGCGCAGCTACCGGCTGCGCAAGAACCTGGCCGCGCTGCGGCGGGTCGCGCTGCCGATGCGGGAGGTGCTCAACACGCTGCTGCGCCGCGACCTGAAGTTCGTCCCGGCGCCGCTCGTCCCCTACTTCCAGGACGTCTACGACCACACCCTGCGCGTCGCGGAGTCGACCGACGGCCTGCGCGACCTCGTCGCCGACCTGCTGGAGACGCGGCTGGCGCTGCAGGGCAACCGGATGAACGAGGTGATGAAGAAGGTCACCAGCTGGGCGGCGATCATCGCGGTGCCGACCGCCGTGACCGGGTTCTACGGGCAGAACGTCCCCTATCCCGGGTTCTCCCAGCACTCCGGCTTCGTCGCCAGCACGGTCATCGTCGTCGTCTGCAGCCTCTCCCTCTACGTGATCTTCAAGATCCGCGACTGGCTCTGATCGCGGCGTCCGGCGAGGTCGGGGCGCTGTCATATGCATTCGCATATCGAATCTCACGTCATATCAATATTGGACATGACCTTCCCGGCTCTGGTCTGCTCTCCCGCATGACGACCCACAGCACACGCGACCGGCGGCTCGGCGCCGCCGCTCTCGCCCTGACGACGGTCGCCGGCCTGGCCGGCTGCGGTTCCGGCGCGGACCCGGACGTGCGGAGCGCGGCGCCGCGCGGTGCCACGTCCACGATCGCCGTCGATCCCGCGCAGGCGAAGGTCACCAAGCAGATCGGCCGCCTCGAGGCGACCCACCACGCGCGCATCGGCGCCTTCGCGATCGACACCGGAACCGGGCGCACCGTCTCCCACCGGCCGGACGAGCGCTTCGCGTTCGCCTCCACGTTCAAGGCGATGGCGTGCGGTGCCGTGCTGCGCAAGGCCCGGCGCTCCGACCCCGGCCTGCTCGACAGGGTGATCCACTACACGAAGGACGACCTGGTCGACTTCTCCCCCGTCACCGAGAAGCACGTGGACACCGGCATGACCGTCGCCGCCCTGTGCCACGCCGCCATCACCCGGAGCGACAACACCGCCGGGAACCTGGTGCTGAAGCAGATCGGCGGGCCCGCCGGCCTCACCGCCTTCTTCCGCTCGCTCGGCGACGGGGTGAGCCGCAGCGACCGCTGGGAGACCGCCCTCAACGACTGGAAGCAGGGCGAGCTGCGCGACACCACCGCGCCGCGCCCGTGGGCGGGCGACCTGCGGGCCCTCACCGCGGGCGGCGCGCTCGTCCCGGCCGACCGCAGGCAGCTCGTCGACTGGATGAAGGCGACCATCACCGGGGACAAGCGCATCCGCGCCGGGCTCCCCGGGAACTGGACGGTCGGCGACAAGACCGGCACGGGCGGCGTCTACGGCACCGCCAACGACATCGCGATCGCCTGGCCGCCGTCCGGTGCCCCGCTGGTCATCGTGATCACCACGAACCGGTTCGGCGCCGACGACGAGGCCGACGACAAGGCCGTCGCCCAGACCGCCCGCGTCCTCGCCGGTGCGCTCCGCTGAGCGACCGCGGCGTGACGACCGCCCCTGGTACCGGACGTCCGGTACCAGGGGCGACGCGCGTCCAGGCGGGCGCCGGGGCTCAGAGCGCCCTGAGGAACTTCGCGGCGATGGGGGCGGCGGCCTCGGCACCGGTGCCGCCGCCCTCGACGATCACGGCGAAGGCGACGTCCTTGCGGTAGCCGATGAACCAGGCGTGGGTCGGCGGGTCGTCGCCCTCGCCGAACTCGGCGGTGCCGGTCTTGCCCGCCGTGCCGGACGGGAAGTCGACGCCGGACGCGGTGCCCTCGCTGACGACGGCCGGCATGAGGGCGTGCAGGGCGTTCTCGACGGCGGACTCCAGCCGCTTCGGCGGCTCGGGCTTGCGGCCTCCGGCGTCGGCGGCCTGCGCGGCGAGGGACGCCTCGACCAGGCGGGGCGAGCGCCAGGTGCCGTCGGCCGCGGCGGCGGCGACGCTCGCCATGTTGAGCGGGCTGGTCAGCACCTGGCCCTGCCCGAAGGACGCGGCGGCGAAGGCGGTGTCGTCCTTGTTGGCGGGGAACGCGGCGCGGACGGCGGGCAGCCCCGCGATGATCGGGGCGTTGAACCCGAACTGGGAGGCGACCTGGGCGAGCCGCTTCTCGCCGAGCTTGTCCACGGCGAGGCGCGCGAACGTGGTGTTGCAGGAGTGCGCGAACGCCTCGCGGAGCGGGACCGTCCCGAAGTCCTCGTGCTGGTAGTTGTGGAACGACCGGCCGTCGACCGCGGTGGTCGCCGGGCAGGCGACCTTCGTCGCCGGGGACATCCCGCCCGCGACCAGCGCGGCGGCCGTGACGACCTTGAACGTCGAGCCGGGCGGGTACCGGCCCATCAGCGCGCGGTTGTAACCGCCGGGCTGGTTCGCCACGGCGAGGATCTCGCCGGTGGAGGGACGCAGCGCCACCATGGACGCCGGCTTGCTCGCCCCGGCGACCGCCTGCCCGGCGGCGGCCTGCGTCTTCGGGTCGATGGTCGTCTTCAGCGGCTTGCCCTCGGCGCCGCCGAACCGCTGGAGCGTCTTCACCGGGACGCCCTCGGCGTCCACGATCTGCACGGCGAGCGCGGGCTTGCCGGAGAGGCGGCGCTCGTACTGCTGCTGGAGGCCGTCCGCGCCGGCCGGATCGCCCTTGCGGTACGGGGCGCCGAGCTTGCCCGCCGCCTCGGCGGACACCGGGCCGACCTGTCCGGCGAGCTGCCGGGCGGATCCGGACGGGGAGGACGCGAGGTCGCTGCCGTCCGCCGCGAGGACGGCGGCGCGGTCCGGCCAGGCGCGCGACGCGCGGAGCCGCTGCCCCTCCTTGAGCTCGGGGTACATGACCTGCGGCGACCAGCGGACGAGCCAGTCACCGTCCTTCTTGACCATCGGAAGCGACCCGTTGTACTTCCACATCCGGTCCCCTGCCAGCGTCACCTCGGCGCTGTAGGCCCCACCGACCTCGTCGCCCTTGGGTCGCCCCACGGAGGCCACCGTGTAGCGCTGCCCGACGACGCCGAGGTCGTCCCGCATCTGCTTGAACCGCGTCTCGAAGTCGGCGGGCGGAGCGTCGGTCAGCGCCTTCATCGCGGCGAGGTCGCCGCCGCTCCAGGCCGCGAGGTAGCGCTTCGCGGCGTCCCCGGGATCGTCACCGTCGCGCAGGAACCACACCGCCCCCGCCCCCACGATCACGACCGCCACCACGACCGCGGCGACGGCGAGCACACGGGATCGGTGCATCGTCGAACTCCTTCTCCCCCTGTCGGCCCACCGGCCGGGCGATCCGCCGAGAGCGCGGATGACCGATGGGGGCACAAGGACACCAGGCACCGCCCGAAAAGTCCAAGATTGATATCGGTCCAGATGAATATCCGTTTTGGTATCATCGCTGGTCGTGGACCTCGTCGGGCATCTGCGGTGCTTCGTCGTCGTCGCCGAAGAACTCCACTTCGGCCACGCGGCCGAGCGTCTCGGCATGGCGCAGCCGCCGCTGAGCCAGCGTATCCAGCGGCTGGAGAAGGAGCTCGGCGTGCGGTTGTTCGACCGGAGCAGCCGGCGGGTGCGGCTCACCGCCCCGGGCGGCCTGCTGCTGGAGGAGGCGCGTGACATCCTCACCCGCGTGGACCGCATCTACTCCGTCGCCGAGCGGGCCCGGCTGGGCGAGGTCGGGACGGTGCGCGCCGGCCTGCCGAGCGACCTCGGCGGCCGGGTCGTCGCCGCGCTGATCGCCGCGTTCCGGGAGCGCCGCCCGGACCTGCGGCTCGACCTGCGCGAGACGGGCACCGACCAGCAGATCCGCGCGCTCGCCGAGGGCGCGCTGGACGCCGGGGTGGTGCGGCACCCGTGTGACGCCCGCGGGCTGGAACTCGGCCCGATGCTGGCGCAGCCGCTCGGCGTGCTGCTGCCGGGCGGCGACCTCGCCGCGCAGCCGGGCGCCGGGTCACCGGAGGTGCATCTGGCCGACCTCGGCACCCGCGACGTCGTCGTCCCGCCTCGCGCGGAGGCGCCCGGCGCCCACGACGAGGTGCTCGCGGCCTGCCGCCGGCACGGGTACGCGCCCGCTGCCGTCCACGAGGCGCGGCATCCGGGGTTCGCGCTGGGGCTCGTCCTCGCGGGGACGGCCGTGGCGCTCGTCCCGCGCACCGACGACACCGCCGGGGCGGTGTGGCGGCCGCTGGCGGGCGAGCCGCTCGCCTGGCGGACGTCGTGCGCCTGGCGGCGGGCCCGCGACCCCGAGCACGCCCGCGCCATCGCCGACTTCACCGCCGTCGCGACCGCGGTGCTGCGCGGCGAGGCCGGCATGACCCCGCTGGACCGGGCCCCCGCCCGCCGGGTCGTCCCGCGCCCGTCCTCCGGGTTCCTGGCATGAGCGAGGTGCCCGTCAGGAGGGCGGGTGCGGCGGAGCGGATCGAGGCGGCGTTCCGGTCCGCGGGCGTGACGGGGTTCCTGCACGTCGTGGACATCGACACCGGCCGGGACGTCGCGGTCGGCGCCGACGAGCCGGTGGTGCTCGCGTCGGTGTTCAAGGTGCCGCTGCTCGTCGCGTTCCACCGGCAGGCCGCCGCGGGCGTGCTGGACCCGGCCGAGCAGGTCACGCTGCGCCCGGACGACCGCACCGCCGGGCCGACCGGGGTGTCGGCGCTGCTGGACGAGGTCCGCATGTCGCTGCGCGACCTCACCTGCCTGATGATCACCGTCAGCGACAACGCCGCCGCCGACGTCGTCATGGACCGGGTCGGCCTGGACGCGGTCAACGCGACGGCCGCCGACCTCGGGCTCCGCCACACCGTCATCGAGGGCAACGGCCGCGACCTGCACGAGTCCCTGCTCGCCGACGCCGGGGCGGACAGCGTCGCCGAGGTCTGGGCGCGGCTGGACGAGCCGGGCCTCCAGGGCCGGCTGCGCGCCCTCGACCCGCTCCGCACGAGCCGCAGCACGCCGCGCGACATGACCCGGCTGCTGTCGATGATCTGGCGGGACGAGGCCGCCCCGCCCGCCGGGTCGGCGGCGATGCGCCGCCTGTTCGGCCTCCAGGTCTGGCCGCACCGCCTGTCGTCCGGGTTCCCCTACGACGACGTCGTCGTCAGCGGCAAGACCGGCACCCTGCCGACCCTGCGGAACGAGGTGGGCGCGGTCGAGTACCCCGACGGCGCCCGCTACGCGGTGGCGGTCTTCACCAGGTCGATGCTGCCCGTGGCCGTCCTCCCCGAGGCCGACGCGGTGATCGGCTCCGCCGCCCGGATCGCCGTGGAGTCCCTCCGCCGCCCCTGAGTGTGCGGCGCGGCCGTCGAGGGGGACTCGGGCGCCCCAGCACTCGCTCGGAAAACATAAGCTGTACCCCTGTTTTGGACGTTCTTGGGGAGTGTTCGTTGCGGCTGCCGGAGCATCTTGAGCTACTGCTCACCGACGAGCCGGTGCTCGACGTCTACTCGCACGGCCCGTGGCGCGTCCCGGACGGGCTGTTCGAGGAGATCTCGGCGCGGATCGACGGGCTCGCGGCCGACCCGCGGGCCGTGGAGCTGACCACCGACGAGCACAAGCTGCTGACGCTGCCCGCGTCGCTCGTCACCGCGGAGATCTTCGGCATGCTGGCGTTCCTGCCGGGCGGCGGCGCGATCAAGGCGGGCTCGTGGTCGCAGCTCCCCGAGCGGCTGCTGCACCGGCACCTGGTCAACCCCGGGCCGCTCAGCACCCGGATGACCCGCTGGGACGCGCCGGGCGGGCGGTGGCGGCCCCCGGTGGACTGGCTCATCGAGGCGCCCGACCGGGCGCTGGCGATCGAACTGGCCCGCGACTGCCTGTCCGTGCTGGAGGGCATCGAGCCGATGGAGGAGCGCCGCAAGGCGCTGCTGCGCCTCTACGACGACCCGCCGGTCTGCGACGTGAACCTGCCCAAGACGGAACTGCGGGAGCACTGGCACGCGCACGCCGGAGACGACATCGTCGCGGCGGTCCCCGAACTGCTCGGCCCTGTCGGCTACCTGGAGTGGGTCTGCGCGGGCCTGCTCGCGTCCTACGAGCACCTGATGGAGGCGGCGCCGCGCGAGGAGACGGTCGAGGTCCACCTGGTCCAGCTGCTGCTTCAGGGCAGCATGGAACAGGTCCCGGCCGAACTCGCGGTCGCGCTCGGCGAGGACCGGTACGGCGAGCTGCTCCAGCGGTTCACCGCGGAGCGCCGCGGGTTCAAGGCGGGCGCCTGGCAGGAGCGGACGCGGGCCTGGCTCGTCCGGGCGCTCGTCGCGGGCGCCGCCGACGCGTGCCGCGGCTGGCTCGACATGGCGATGCGGTTCATCGCGATCGTGCAGGGCCTGCCGGGCGACCCGTGGTTCCCGAAGGCGGAGTGGATCCCGGTCGGCCAGTTCCAGACCGACCTGCGCCGCCTGTACGCACCGCGCCGCCGCGTCGTGAACCCGCTCACCGAGACGTTGAAGAGCGTGCCCGCCGCCGCCGGGTCCGCGACGACCGCGGCCGGCCGGCCGGAGATCGCCACCTCGCTGGTCGAGCAGCCGGAGGTGACCGCGGCGCTGGCCGAGCTGACCCGCGGCAGCGCGTCCGTCCGGCTGCTGATCAGCGGGCCGGACGGCACCGGCAAGCGCGACGCGGCGCAGGAGCTCGGCAAGGCGCTGGCGCTCGGCCGCGATCCGCACTGGGTCACCGACAACCTGTACGCCGGGCAGCGCCTGTCGGACGCCGTCGCCAAGCTGCACGCCGACGCCCGCGACTGCGCCGGCGACCGGCTGCTGATCATCGAGGGCCTGGACGGGATCGTCGCCGACCCCGGCAACGGCGAGGCCCTGGCCGCCGAGCTGCACCGGCTCCTCGCCGTCCACCCCGACCTGAACCTGGTGGCGCTGTGCGACGCCGGCGGCGAGGAGCGGATCCGCGAGATCAACCCCGTCCTGCCGCAGCGGTTCCGGATCGCCCGCACCCGGCCGTTCACGGCGGCGGGCCACGCCGAGCTGTTCCGCCGCGCGCTGGACGCCCGCGGCGCCCGCGGCACCCGCCCGGCGATCGAGGCGGCGGGCGCGCTGCTGGCCGCGACCCCGCCGACGCAGACGCTCCGCAACGCGCGCCTCGCGCCGCATCTCGCCGACCAGGTCGTCGCCGCCGCGCGGGCCCGGCTCGACGCCGACGCGGAGGGCGGCGGGCTGGTCGTCCGCAAGCAGGACGTCCCGGCCGCGCTCGACACCGCGCAGGCCGCCGGGAACCCGCTGGCCGAGCTGCGCGAGCTCACCGGCCTGGAGACCGTCAAGCACGAGATCGCGCTGCTCGTCGCGGGCACGCACGCGGCGCGGCTGCGCAGCGAGTCGGGCCTGCGGATCACCCCGCCGACCCGGCACATGGTGTTCACCGGCAATCCGGGCACCGGCAAGACGATGGTGGCCCGGCTGCTCGGCCGCATCTACAAGCGGCTCGGCGTCCTGTCGTCCGGGCACCTGGTGGAGGCGTCCCGCGCCCACCTCGTCGGCGAGTACATCGGGCAGACCGCGCCCCGCACCCGCCGCCTGGTGGAGCGCGCGGTCGGCGGCGTCCTGTTCATCGACGAGGCGTACACGCTGACGCAGTCGCCGCTGAAGGGCGACTACGGGCACGAGGCGATCGCCGAGCTGGTCAAGCTGATGGAGGACCACCGCGACGACCTCGTCGTGGTCGTCGCCGGCTACCAGCAGGAGATGGCCGAGTTCCTCGCCGCCAACCCCGGCCTGGACTCCCGGTTCCCCAAGCAGATCCACTTCCCCGACTACGCCGACGACGAGCTGATCACGGTGTTCGGCCAGCTCGCCGCCGCCGACGGCTTCGAGCTGGCCCCCGGCACCGAGGACGTCCTGCGCTCGATGCTGCGCCGCGCGCCCCGCGGCCCGTCCTTCGGCAACGGCCGCCTGATGCGCAACATGCTGGACGTGGCCGTCGCGAACCAGGCCGACCGCGTCGCCTCCGCCGCCGTCGCCCTCACGAGCGACCCGGCGGTCAGGAAGGGCGCGGGCAAGGACAAGGGCGGCGACCAGGCGCCCCCCACCAGGGAGGAACTGGTCACGCTGACCGCCGACGACCTTCCCCCGCTCCTGGACCACCCCGAGGAGTTCTTCGGCCTCTACCTCTAGCCGGGCGGAGACCGGTCAGCGGGCGAGATGCTCGGCGGCGGTGAACAGGAGGCTCTCCGCGCCGCGGCGGGTGACGAGTTGCGCCCCGACCGGCAGCTCGCCGCCGCCGCCGTCCGCCGGGACGGTTCCGGCGGGAACGGACAGGGCGGGCAGTCCCAGCACGTTCCACGGCGAGGTGAGGCTGACCAGGAGCGCGGTGAGCGGGCCGAGCCCGACCTCGGTCGCGCCGATCCGGGGCGCGGGGATCGGCATGGTGGGCATGGCCAGCAGGTCGTAGCGGTCCAGCAGCCCGGCGATCTCCTCGGCGTACCGGTCCCGCTCGCGCAGCGCCCGGACGAGCCGCCAGCCCGGCATCCGTCCCGCGCCCTCCAGGCGGGCGAGGGTCGCCGGCTGGTACCGGCCGGGCGCCTCGGCGACCCGCTCGGCGTGCACGTCGTACGCCTCGCTGTACTCGATCGCCAGGAACACCTGCCGGAGCCCGGCGAAGTCGATCCGCTCGGACGGCGCGTCCGGGAACAGGGCGCGGACGCGCCGCTCCACCTCGGGGTCGCACGCCGGCGGCTCGATCCAGGCGACGCGCCCGTACGGCGTGGCTCCGGCCCGGTCGCCTCCGCCGGACGAGCCGTCCAGGAGGGAGGGGACGGCCTCCGCCGGCCCGGTCAGCGCGTGATAGGCGAGGCGGCAGTCCTCCGCGGTGGCGGCGAGGACGCCCACGTGGTCGAGCGAGCGCGACAGGGGGAACACTCCGTCGGTCGGGATGACGCCGTGCGGCGGCTTGAACCCGGCGATCCCGCAGAACGCGGACGGGATGCGCACCGATCCGCCCGTGTCGGTGCCGATGGCGAGCGGGACCATGCCCGCGGCGACCGCGACGGCGCTGCCGCTGCTGGACCCGCCGGACATCCGCTCCCGGTCGTGGGGGTTGCGGACCGCCCCGTTCACCGACACGTCGCCGCTGCCGCCGAACGCGAACTCCTGCGTCCCGGTCTTGCCGACGATCACGGCGCCGGCGTCCCTCAGCATCGTCACGCAGGCCGCGTCGGCCTCGGCGACGTACCCGGCGAAGTGGCCGGACCCCATGCCGGTGGGCAGCCCGGCGACGTCGACGATGTCCTTCACCGCGACCGGGACGCCGTGCAGCGGGCCACGGTCGACACCGGACGCCAGCTCCTCGTCGGCCCACCGGGCGGCGGTCTCGGCGCCCTCGGCGTCCAGGGTCACGAAGGCGTTCAGGTCCTTGTCGACCGACTCCAAGACCCGCGCGACCAGGCCCCGCGCCGACTCCCGGCCCGCGCGCAGGTCGCGCCCGATGCCGGTCAGCGTCCGTCCGGTGAAGAACCCGCCCATTCCGCCTCCTTGCCTCTTACCTGTGCCGATCTGCGTAGCATCTCAGACCTCCGCGGCCCCTTCCGCCCGCCCGCCGTCCCGGTCGTCGTGCATGATGTCGCGCTTTGTCATCCAAGCGTCGCTCATGGTCGACCACTGGCCGCAGATTGCCCGCCGCTCGTCGACCGCGCTCCCGGAACCGCGAACCTACGCCCGGGTAGGCGGCAGGCTTCCAGCACCCGGAGGTGACGCTCCCGCCGGTTCGCTGGGGGGCGGGGCGGAGGCCGCGCGCCGTCGCGCCCGGCATACCGCCCCTGTAACCGGCGACGGTCACACCGAGGTGGGGGACGAGGTCACGGCCGAGCGCCGTGGCCTCGTTGTCGCCGCGGCCTTCCCGGGACGTTCGCCCCTGGGCCCGCGGGCCCAGGGCTGATGGGCTCTCGGTGACGGTTGAGAACCCCGTCCGTGGGGACGGGATGTCCTCAGGGCGGTCGAGAACACCCGGGAGGACGCGCATGACCCAGTCGGGCACCCTGAGCGATGACGAAGTACAGCAGATCAACGCGTACTGGAGAGCCGCCAACTACCTGTCCGTGGGGCAGATCTACCTCCTGGACAACCCGCTGCTCCGCGAGCCGCTCGAACGGCGGGACCTCAAGCCGCGGCTGCTCGGGCACTGGGGCACCACGCCGGGCCTGAACTTCTGCTACGCCCACCTCAACCGCGTGATCAGGGCGCGCGACCTCGACATGATCTACGTCATGGGCCCGGGGCACGGCGGTCCCGCGGCGGTCGCGAACGCCTGGCTCGAAGGCACCTACAGCGAGGTGTATCCGGAGGTGTCGCAGGACGAGGCGGGCATGCGGCGGCTGTTCCGGCAGTTCTCCTTCCCCGGCGGCATCCCGAGCCACGTCGCGCCGGAGACGCCCGGCTCCATCCACGAGGGCGGCGAGCTGGGCTACTCCCTCGCCCACGCGTTCGGGGCGGCCTTCGACAACCCCGGCCTCGTGGTCGCGTGCATCGTCGGGGACGGCGAGGCCGAGACGGGCCCCCTCGCGGCGAGCTGGCATTCCACCAAGTTCCTCGACCCGGTGCGGGACGGCGCCGTCCTGCCCGTCCTGCACCTCAACGGCTACAAGATCGCGAACCCGACGGTGCTGGCCCGCATCCCCGAGGAGGAGCTCGTCCAGCTCCTGGACGGGTACGGCTACCGGCCGTTCCTGGTGAGCGGGGACGAGCCCGCCTCCATGCACCGCAAGATGGCCGCCGCCCTCGACCAGGCCCTCGACGAGATCGCCGACATCCAGCGCGGCGCACGCGAGGGGCAGGCGTCGCAGCGGCGCCGCTGGCCCATGATCGTCCTGCGGTCCCCCAAGGGCTGGACGGGCCCGAAGGAGGTGGACGGGCTGCCGGTCGAGAACACCTGGCGGTCCCACCAGGTGCCGCTCGCCGGAGTGCGCGAGGACGCCGAGCACCGCGCGCAACTGCAGGAGTGGCTGCGCTCCTACCGCCCGGAGGAGCTGTTCGACGAGGCGGGCCGGCCGGTGGCCGGGCTCCGGGCGCTCGCGCCGGCGGGCGACCGGCGGATGAGCGCGAACCCGCACGCCAACGGCGGGCTGCTGCTGAAGCCGCTGGCGCTGCCCGACTTCCGGGACTACGCCGTGGAGGTCGACAAGCCCGGCACCACCACGACCGAGCCCACCCGGAGGCTCGGGACGTTCCTGCGCGACGTCGTCCAGGCCAACCCGTCCAACTTCCGGATCATGGGCGCGGACGAGACGGCGTCCAACCGGCTCGGGGACGTCTTCCAGGTCACCGACCGCGTCTTCCAGGGCGAGCTGCTGCCGACCGACGAGCACCAGGCCCGGTCCGGCCAGGTGATGGAGGTGCTGAGCGAGCACCTGTGCCAGGGCTGGCTGGAGGGCTACCTGCTCACCGGGCGGCACGGGCTGTTCAACAGCTACGAGGCGTTCGTGCACATCGTCGACGCCATGTTCAACCAGCACGCGAAGTGGCTGAAGGTCACCCGCGGCCTGCCGTGGCGGCGGCCGATCGCGTCGCTGAACTACCTGCTGTCGTCGCACGTGTGGCGGCAGGACCACAACGGCTTCACCCACCAGGACCCCGGCTTCCTCGACGTCGTGCTGAACAAGAAGCCGGAGATCGTCCGCGTGTACCTGCCGCCGGACGCGAACACGCTGCTGTCGGTCGGCGACCACTGCCTGCGCTCCCGCGACTACGTCAACGTGATCGTGGCCGGGAAGCAGCCCGCGCTGAACTGGCTGCCGATGGACGCCGCGATCGCCCACTGCACCCGCGGCATCGGCGTCTGGGAGTGGGCCTCCACCGACGGCGGCGCCGACCCCGACGTGGTGCTCGCCTGCGCGGGCGACATCCCGACGCTGGAGACGCTCGCGGCCGTCGACCTGCTCCGGCAGCTGTTCCCCGAACTGCGCGTCCGCGTCGTCAACGTCGTCGACCTGATGCGGCTCCAGCCGTCCGGCGAGCACCCCCACGGCCTGTCGGACCGCGAGTACGACACGCTGTTCACCACCGACAAGCCCGTCATCTTCGCCTTCCACGGCTACCCGTACCTCATCCACCGCCTCACCTACCGGCGCGCGGGACACGGCAACCTGCACGTCCGCGGCTACAAGGAGGAGGGGACGACGACCACGCCGTTCGACATGGTCATGCTGAACGACCTCGACCGGTTCCACCTCGTCATGGACGTCATCGACCGCGTCCCCTCCCTCGGCGCCCGCGTCGCCCACCTCCGGCAGCGGATGGCCGACCAGCGCCTCTTCCTGCGCTCCTACACGCGCGAGCACGGCGAGGACGCCCCCGAGGTCCGCGACTGGACGTGGCCCTACTGATGCGGGTCCTGACGGTCAACCCCGGGTCGAGCAGCCTGAAGGTGAGCCTGCTCGACGCCGACGACACGGTCCTCGCCGAGGACTCCGCCGGCGGCCACGAGATGGCCGGGCTGGTCGCGGACCTGCCCCGGCCGGACGCCGTCGGCGTCCGGTTCGTCCACGGCGGTACGGACTTCACCGCGCCGGTGCGCGTCGATGAGAAGGTCACCGCGCGGCTCCGCGCGCTCGCCGACCTCGCGCCGCTGCACCAGCCCGCCTCCCTGCACGCCCTGGCCGAGATCACCGGCGTCCTGCCGGACGTCCCGGCCGTGGCGTGCTTCGACACCGCCTTCCACGCCGCCCTCCCTGCCGCCGCCGCGACCTACGCGCTGCCCCGGGAGTGGTGCGAGCGGTTCGGCCTGCGCCGCTACGGCTTCCACGGCCTGTCGTTCTCCTACGCCGTGCGGCGCGCCGGCGAGATGATCGGCGCCGACCCGGCCGCGCTGCGGATGGTGGTGTGCCACCTCGGCGCCGGCGCCTCCCTGTGCGCCGTGGCCGAGGGCCGGTCGGTCGACACCACCATGGGGTTCACGCCCCTCGAAGGGCTGGTCATGGCGTCGCGGGCGGGAAGCGTCGACCCCGGCATCCCGCTCTGGCTGATCGAACACGGCCTCGCCCCCGCGGAGGTGGGCGACGCGCTCGAACGCGACTCCGGGCTGCGCGGCCTGACCGGCACCGGCGACATGCGCCGGGTCCGCGAGCGGGCGGCCCGGCACGACGCGACCGCCCTCGCCGCCCTGGACGTCTACCATCACCGCCTGCGCGCCTGCGCCGCCGCGATGACGGCCTCGCTCGGCGGGCTCGACGTCCTCGTCTTCACCGGCGGGATCGGCGAGCACGATGCGGCGGTCCGCCTGCGGCTGGCCGAGGACCTCGCCTACCTCGGGACCTCCGTCGACCCGGACCGCAACGCCGCCGCGGACGGCGACACCGACGTCACCGCCGCCGGCGCCGCCGTCCGCGCGCTCGTGGTGGCGGCCCGCGAGGATCTGGAGATCGCCACCGGGGTCCGGAGGTGCCTGCGCGGAGATGGTCCGCCCGGCGCGACCGGGTAGTACATAAGGTGTGAACGTGGAGAACACGGCGGGCGCTTCGGAGGGTGCGATCCGCAGGCTGGCGAACATCCAGGCGATCACCGACGAGGCGTTCGCCAACATGGACATGGACGAACTGCTCGACACCCTCCTCGACCGCGTCCGCGCCGTCCTGAGGGTCGACACCGCCGTGGTCCTGCTCCTGGACCGGGAGGAGCGGCTCCTCGTCGCGACGGCGGCGAAGGGCATCGAGGAGGAGGTCGCCCAGGCCGCCCACGTCCCCCTGGGCGAGGGGTTCGCCGGGCGCGTCGCCGCCGAGCGGAGGCCGGTCTACGTGCCGGACGTGCCCAGCGCCGGCGTGTTCAACCCGCTGCTCGTCGAGCGGGGCCTGCACTCGCTGCTCGGCGTCCCGCTCGTCGGCGGCGGGACGCTGGTCGGAGTCATGCACGTGGGGACGCTCGCCCACCGCCGGTTCACCCCCGAGGAGACCGGGTTCCTCCAGCTCGCGGCCTCCCGCGCCGCGCTGGCGGTGCAGTCCCTGGTCAGCCGCGCCGAACGCGCCGGCGCGCTCGAACTGCAGCGCAGCCTCATCCCGGCCGCGCCCCCGGAGGTCTCCGGGCTCGAACTGGCCGCCCGCTACCGCCCCGGCAAGGCGATCGTCGGCGGGGACTGGTACGACGTGTTCACGCTCCCCTCGGGCGAGGTCGGCATCGTCATCGGCGACGTGGCGGGCAACGGGCTCCCGGCGGCCGTCGTCATGGGCCGGATGCGCAGCGCGCTGCGCGCCTACGCGCTGGACAACGACGACCCGGCCGTGGTGCTGCGCAAGCTCAACCGGAAGATGCTGCACTTCGAACCCGAGGCGACGGCGACCGTCCTGTACGCGGTCGTCGACACCGCCACGGGCCGGGTCCGGCTGTCGTCGGCCGGGCACCCTCCCCCGGTCCTCGCGCTGCCGGAAGGCCCGGCCGAGCCCGTGGACATGAAGTTCGACGTCCTGATCGGCCTGGGCGAGGGGGTCCCCCGCCGGACCCTGACCCTCACCCTCCCGCCCGGCGCCCTGCTGTGCTTCTACACCGACGGGCTGATCGAGCGGCGGGACGAGTCGATCCTGGCCGGAGTCGCCCGGCTGTGCGAGGCGGCCTACGCCGGGCCACCCGAGGCGGTCGGCGCGGCGGTGATGTCGGCGCTGATCGGCCGCCAGGCGGCCCCGGACGACGTCGCGCTCCTGATCGCCCGCCGCGTCCCCCCGGAACGCCGGGACGGCTGACAAGGCATCGGCCCGCGCCTGCCGAAACTACGGCATGTCCCCTGCCCCCCGTCCGGGAGGCCGGGACGCATCGTCTACGCGACCGCGGGCATCTTCTCGGACGGATCCGGGGGGCACCGAGCGGAGGACCGTGGAGCGGGCGTCAGTCGGCCGGTTTGCGGGACGCGGCGCGGGCGCGCTTCTCCTCGTCCTCCAGGAGGGGACCCACGCGGAACGGGACCTGGTGGGTCAGGACGATCGAGGTGGTGCTGCGGCGGACGCCGGGGCAGGCCAGGATCGAGTCGATGACCTCGTGGAGCTGCTTGCCGTTGGGGGCGACGGCGCGGACGAGGAGGTCTCCCTGACCGGTGATCCCGAGCACCTCCAGGACGCGCGGGATCGCGGAGAGCGCGACGGCGGCCTCGCGCAGCCGGCCCTGGGCGACCTCCAGGGTGACGAAGGCCGTCAGCTCGAAGCCGATGGCACCGAGGTCGACCTCGCGGCCGCGGTGGCCGATGACGCCCTCGCGTTCGAGGCGCTCCACCCGGGCGTGCGCGGTGTTGCGGGCGATGCCGAGCTTGGCGGCCAGTTCCGTGACGCCGATGCGGGGCTGCTCGACGAGGCGGCGCAGGATCTGCAGATCGAGGAGAGTGGTACGGGTCACAACGCTCAGCTCCGGCGGGTAACTCGGTTCTGACTTGAGCAATCCGCTCAATTATCGTCCAGCCATCTTGCACTCCGCTCAGCGTAGGCGGCTCAATGCAAGCATGAGCACCACCGTTTCCTCCTCCCCCCTTCGCGACCGGCTCGCACTGGAGCGCGGCCGGATCGCGATCGGCGGGGTGCACGCCCTCGTCCGGCTGCTGCTGGAGCAGCGGCGCGCGGACGCCCGGCGGGGATGGCGGACCGCCGGGTTCGTGTCCGGATACCGCGGGTCCCCGCTCGGCGGCCT
Organism: Actinomadura sp. NPDC023710; assembly: GCF_040639875.1. Classification (NCBI taxonomy): domain Bacteria; kingdom Bacillati; phylum Actinomycetota; class Actinomycetes; order Streptosporangiales; family Thermomonosporaceae; genus Actinomadura; species Actinomadura sp. NPDC023710. Next base: position 7,489 of record NZ_JBFAGB010000033.1, on the reverse strand, counting down.
CGACCAGCAGCTGGTGCGGGAGGCGAAGCTGCTGGAGGGCCACGACATCCGGTTCGTGCCGGGCGTGAACGAGGAGCTGGCGGCGACGGCCGTGTACGGGTCGCAGCTCGTCGAGCACCTGCCGGGTCCCCGGTTCGAGGGCGTGTTCGGGCTCTGGTACGGCAAGGCGCCCGGGGTGGACCGGTCGCTGGACGCGTTCAAGCACGCGAACTGGCTCGGCACGTCGGAGCGCGGCGGGGTGCTCGCCGTGGTGGGCGACGACCCGGCCGCGAAGTCCTCCACGCTGCCGTCGGCGACGGAGGGCGCGCTCGCGGAGGCGTTCATGCCGGTGCTGGTCCCCGGGTCGGTGGGCGACCTGCTGCGCCTCGGGCGGCACGGCTTCGAGATGTCCCGGTTCAGCGGGGCGTGGACCGGGTTCAAGCTCGTGACGGACGTCGCCGACTCCCACGAGATCGTGGACGTCGAGCCGGTGCCCGACCCGGTGTACCCGGAGTTCGCGTGGCGGGGACGGCCGTGGAAGCCCACGCGCAGGCCGGGCGTCGACCTCAAGGGCACGACGGCCCTTGAGACCGAGGTCCTCCAGGGCCGCCTGCAGGCCGCGACGGCCTACGCCGCCGCCAACGGCCTCGACCGGATCGAGGGCGCCGCCGGCGACGCGGTCGTCGGGCTGGTCGCCGCGGGCCGCACCTACGTGGAGCTGCGCGAGGCCCTCGACCGCTTGGGGCTGGACGACGAGGCCCTGGCCCGCCGGGGCGTCCGGCTGCTGCGCCTCGCCATGATCTACCCGCTGGACGCGGACCGGATCCGGGAGTTCGCGCGGGGACTGCGCGAGATCGTCGTCGTGGAGGAGAAGCGGGCGTTCGTCGAGACGCAGATCCGCGACGTCCTGTACGACCTGGCGGAGCGTCCCGCCGTGTACGGCAAGAACGGCCCGGACGGCGCCGGTCTCGTCCCGCCCGACGGGGGCCTGGACGCCGACCGGCTCGTGAAGGCCCTCGCCGGGCTCCTCGCCGACCGCGTCGGAGAGGAGCACGTGGACCTGCGCGACGCGGTGCTGAAGCCCCGCACGCCGCAGATCAACCTGCTCGCCCCGGCGCGCACCCCGTACTTCTGCTCGGGCTGCCCCCACAACCGGTCGACGGTCGTCCCGGACGGGTCGGTCGCGGCGAGCGGCATCGGCTGCCACGTCATGACCGTGTTCACCGACCGCGGCATCGGCACCACGCAGATGGGCGGCGAGGGCGCGATGTGGGTGGGCGCGGAGCCGTTCTCGGACACCGGGCACATGTTCCAGAACCTCGGCGACGGGACGTTCTTCCACTCCGGCAGCCTCGCGGTCCGGCAGGCCGTCGCCGCCGGCACCAGCATCACCTTCAAGATCCTCTACAACGCGGCCGTGGCGATGACCGGCGGGCAGGACGCCGACGGCGGCTCCGACCCGGCGGCGATCACCCGGATGCTGCACGCCGAGGGCGTCGCGAAGATCGTGGTGGTGGCGGACGACCCGTCCCGCTACCCGCGCGGGACGGACTGGGCGCCCGGCGTCCGGGTCCGGCACCGCGACGACCTCGACGCCGTCCAGCGGGAGCTGCGCGCGATCCCGGGCGTGACCGTGCTGCTGTACGACCAGGCGTGCGCGGCCGAGACGCGGCGCAAGCGCAAGCGCGGCCTCGTCCCCGACCCGCAGACCCGCGTCCTGATCAACGAGGCCGTCTGCGAGGGGTGCGGCGACTGCGGCACCAAGTCGAACTGCCTCAGCGTGGAGCCGGTCGAGACCGAGTTCGGCCGCAAGACGCAGATCAACCAGACGTCCTGCAACAAGGACTACTCGTGCGTGGACGGCGACTGCCCCTCGTTCGTCACCGTCCTGCCCGGGAAGAAGCCCAAGGCGGCGCGGACCCTGCCGCCGATCGGCGAGCTGGAGGAGCCCGGGGCGCGGCCCGAGTCGGCGGACGTGCTGCTCGTCGGCATCGGCGGCACCGGCGTCGTCACGGTCAACCAGGTGCTCGCCACGGCGGCCCTCATCGACGGCCGCCACGCCCGCGCGCTCGACCAGACCGGGCTGAGCCAGAAGGCCGGCGCGGTCGTGTCGCACCTGCGCATCGGGACCGCCGACCGGGACCGGCCGGGCATGGTCGGCGCGGGCGGCGCCGACGCCTACCTCGTGTTCGACTCGCTGGCCGGGACGACGGAGGCCAACCTGCGCCGCTGCGCGCCGGACCGGACCGCCGCGGTCGTGTCGACCAGCGAGGTGCCGACGGGGCAGATGATCGTGGACACCTCGGTGTCGCTGCCGCCGAGCGCGTCGCTGGTCAAGCGGATCGCCGAGCGCACCCGGGCGGAGCGGCTGGTCGCGCTCGACGCCCTCGCGCTCGCCGAGCGCTGGTTCGGCGCCACGACGACGGCCAACTTCGTGGTGGTCGGCGCCGCCTACCAGGCGGGGCTGCTGCCGCTGTCGGCGAAGGCGATCGAGGAGGCCCTCACGCTGAACGGCGTGCAGGTGGACGCCAACGTCCAGGCGTTCCGCGCCGGGCGCCGCCTCGTGCTCGACCCCGAGGGCCGGGGCGACGCCGCCGCGCCGGCCGCGCAGGTCGCGCCGCGCCCGCTGGACTCGACGGCGTCGGCCGCGATGGACCTCGTCGACGCGTCCGGCGTGGACGGCGAGCTGGCCCGCGTGCTGCGGATCCGCGTGCCCGACCTCGCCGCGTACCAGAACCTGGCGCTCGCCAAGCGGTACCTGGACGCGGTCCTGCGCGTCGCCGGGGCCGAGGACGCGGCGGGAGCGGGCGGGCGGCGCCTCGCGGTCGCCGTGGCGCGCAACCTGTACAAGCTGATGGCCTACAAGGACGAGTACGAGGTGGCCCGCCTGCACCTCGACCCGGAGCTCGCCCGGCGCGTCGAGGAGCAGTTCGGGCCCGGCTCCACGATCGCGTACATGCTGCACCCGCCCCTGCTGCGGGCGGTCGGGGTGGACCGGAAGATCGCCCTCGGCCGGACGGCCCGCCCGGCGTTCCGCGCGCTGCGCGCGATGCGGCGGCTGCGCGGCACCCCGCTCGACCCGTTCGGCGCCACCGCGCAGCGGCGCGCCGAGCGGCGCCTCGTGACCGGGTACGTCGCGGTGGTGAACGAGCTGGTGGCCGGACTGGACGCGGGCGCCGCCGGGGACGGCCGGCACGACGCCGCCGTGCGGATCGCCGAGCTGCCGGACATGATCCGCGGTTACGAGGACGTCAAGACCGCGAACGTCGCCCGGTACGAGGAGAGCCTGCGCGAGCTGCTCGCCGCGTGGCGGGCCGAGCTGTCGCCGAGCCGGGTGTGACGCTCAGGTGATCGCGCCGGCCACCGCCCCGGCCAGCGCGATCACCACCAGCTCCAGCGCGAGCAGCTTGGCCAGCGGGCCCGGCGCGAGCCGGGCCGCGTAGCACTGCTCGACGAAGATCTTGAGCTGGTCGGACGGGTGCAGGCGCGGCGCGGAGTGCCGGGACGGGACGCCGCGCAGCGCCGCCGGCGGCAGCGGCCGCTCCTCGACCGGCCGCACCAGCACGCTGTTGACCGCCCGCGTCGGCACGACCATCCGGTCCCAGTGCAGCGCGTCCAGCGGCAGCGGCCCGCCGTGCCCGTCGAGCCGGAAGATGGGGCCGCACAGGGTGATGAAGGGCAGCTCGTGCCCGCGCGCCGCCGACTCCTCTCCGAGGAGTCCGCGAAAGGTCTCGCCGCTGTTCAGGGTGATTTCGAGTTCGACGTCGCGGTCCCCGTAATCGGCGTTCGCCCCGGCCGCCGGACGTGCCTCGACGGGAAACGGCCCGGGACGATTCTCCAGCCGCGCCAGAACTGCCGCGGCCAGCGATGAGAGGGTGAGGGAAAGCGCGAGGAAACAGCACACCGCCCACGCCACGGCGAGGGGCGGGACCGGGGCGCCGCCCTCGTCCAGGAGGTGAAGCGGGCTCGGTACCGCGGCCTGCCCCAGCACGCCCAGCAGGATCGATGTCACCGTCGTGACCATCGTGCCGGCGACCACCACGCGGGAGAACCGCGGCAGCGCGTCCCCCGGCCGGGCCCGTTCCCGGCGGCCTCGCACCAGATCGAAATGCAGGCCCGGAACCGCCGCCAAGGCCAGTAGTACGACAGGCACGACAATGGAGCTCTCGGTCAAGGTCGCCCCTGCCCTGCATCGCGGGTCATGGGCCCCAGATCCTGTCAGTTGGACCAGGGAATCTCAATATGAAGACAACTGACTCCCGGTCCAATTGCCGTTCCTTTCCGGGACCGCCGGAAAGGTCTTCTCCGCGCACCGGCTCCGCCGTCGCGGGGCGGGCGGGTCGAACCCGCCGGGGCCGGCGGCGCGTACCTCCTGACGAGCCGGGGACCGCGCCCGGCACCGGAGTGCGACGAGGGTGACGTCCAGTGGAAACGGGACTGCGGCTGACGGAGCGCTACCGCCTCGTGGAACGCCTCGACGACGGCGGGACGATGGAGGTCTGGCGCGCCTGGGACGAGCTGCTGGGCCGTCCCGTCGCGGTGAAGGTCCTGACGCCCGCGGTCACCGGTTCGCAGCGGGGGTTCCGGCGGGGCGTGAACCGCGCCGCCGCGCTTTCCCACCCCGCACTGGAGACGATCTTCGACAGCGACCAGACCCGCGACGCGTCCGGGCGGCTCGCGTCCTTCGTCGTGACCGAGTTCCTGGTCGGCGAGCCCCTCACCGACCGGCTGCGGCGCGGACCGCTCGCCGCACCCGAGGCGGCCGCCGTCTGTGCCCAGATCGCGGGTGCCCTGGAGGCCGCGCACGCCGCGGGCGTGACGCACGGCGATCTCACGCCGGACAGGGTCGTGCTCGTCCACGGCGACGTCGGCATCGACGTGAAGGTCGTCGACACCGGCATCGGCGGCGTCATCCGCGCGTCGGCGGGAGACGGTACGGAGACCGCCGAGATCCAGACCGCCGACAGCGGGGCCGCCGACGTGCGTGCGCTCGGCGTCGTCATCGCCACCTGCCTCGGCCCCGGGGCGTCCGAAGAACTCTCCGCGCTCGCCGCCCGCTGCATGGGCCCGGACGCCCCGTCCGCCGCCGAGGTCGCCGCTTCGCTGGCCCGCGACGAGGGGCCGCCGAGCGCCCTCTTCGTCGCCCCGGTCACGGCCCGGCCCGACGGCCCCCGGAGCAGCGCCCCGCCCCCGCCGCCCGCGCCGGCCCGCCGCGGGAACGTCCGCCTCGCCGCGCTCGCCCTGGTCGTGGCGATCCCGGTCACGGCCGCCGCGGCGGTCCTGCTGTCGGCGCCGCGCTCCCCGGTCGCCGTCCCGGCTCCGGCGCGGACGAGCGCCGTCCCGCCGGCCCCCGCGCCGACGCTCCGGACGCCGCCGCCGGCGTCCGCTCCCCGCGTCACCGACGCGCTGGGGCGGCTGCGCCCGATCGTCAGCCGCGGCTACGCCGCCGGCGAGATCCGCTCCGACGTCGCGATCGACCTCGACAACGTCATCACGAACCTGGAGAACGACCTCACCGCCGACCGCGAGGTCGACGTCGGCGGCCGGATCGCCGAACTCCACGACAAGATCATCACCCGGCTGAGGGAGCGCGGCCTGTCCCCCGGGCTCGCCGACGAACTGAACCGCGTCCTCGCGACCGCCCAGGCATGACGGGCGGACGGCGCACCGCGACGTGGCGGCGCGAGGACCTCCCCCGCACGCCGCCCGCCACCCGCTTCCCCTGGCTCGCGCTGGCCGGCGTCGCCGCCACGATCGTGGCGGCGACCGTCCTCGTCCTCGGGATCGGCGACACCCTCTCCAGCCGCGACGGCTCCGCCGGACGCCTCCTCCCGCTCCAGGCGGCGTCCCCGACCGCTCCGCCTCCGCCCGAGACGTCCGCTCCCGAGCAGTCCGGCCCGCGGACGCCTTGGCCGCCCGGATCGACCGCCTCCGAGCCGCCCCCGCCGGAGCCGCCGCCCACGGAACCGAGCGTCGACGAGGTCCTGGTGAGGCTGCGCGATGCCGTGGACCAGGGCGTGGCCGCCGGAGACGTCCGCGACGACGTCGGTCTCGACCTGGGCAACGTGATCGAGCGGATGCTCGGCCACGGGGAGCGGAGCCGCGCGGACGTCGCCTCCCTCCGCCACAAGATCGTTATCCGGGCCCGGGAGGGCGCCATCACCGGCGGCCGCGCCGAGCAGCTCCGCGTGATCCTCGACGGCGCGCTCCCCTGACCGGCGCTTCTCCTCAGCCGCCGTAGGCGCTCGACCCCGATTCGGGGCCCGGACTTGACGGCGGCATATCGTTTATCGTTATTATCGAAAAACGATACGCCACCCCCGAGGAGACGACCCATGACACCGACGACGCTCTGGTCGCGGTACGACAGCCATGTCCTGGAGCTGCTCATCGGGCTCGGCCTGCTGCTGGTCGGGCTCTTCCAGGCGCTCTTCCCGATCCTCGGCGTGACCGGCCCCTTCCCGCCGATCGACACCCGCGACGTCACCCTCCGCTCCACCTCCCAGGTGCCGCACCTCGCCTCGGGCGGGACGGCCCTGCGCGGCACTCACCACGCCGAACTGGCGGTCGACGATCCCGGCCTGGGGGACCGCCTGCTGCTCGCCGCCCCCGAGGTCGCCCGGGCCGTGCTGATCGTCGTGATCCTGTCGATCCTGATGCGGATGGCCGCGACCCTCCGCACCGGAGACGTCTTCGTCCCGGCGAACGTCCGGCGGCTCTTCGCGATCTCCACCGCCGTCCTGCTGCTCGGCGCCGCCGTCCCCGCCCTCGACATGGTCACGACGGACGCGCTGGTCGGCGGCACCCCGCTCGCCCCGGCGGTCGAGGCGAGCTTCATGTTGCGAGCCTCGGACATCCTGCTGGGCGTCCTGATCGCGGCGCTGGCCGGGGCGTTCGCGCACGGTGCCCGCCTGCGCGCCGACACCGAGGGCCTGGTCTGATGCCGCCCGAGGATCCCCACCAGATCACCGTCCACCTGGACGCGATCCTCGCCGACCGCGGCATCACCCTGGTCGAGCTGGCCGAGCGCGTGGGCGTGACCCCCGTGAACCTCTCCATCCTGAAGAACGGCCGCGCGAAGGCGATCCGGTTCACCACCCTCAGCGCCCTCTGCCGCGAGCTAGGCTGCCAGCCCGGCGACATCCTCTCCCGCACCGAGGACTGAGCACCCTTGAGGCCGACAAGCGCAACCATCAGGCGCAACGACCTCAGCCACCACAGCAACCACCAACAAGCCAGACCAACGCGATTGCGAGCGAAGCCAGGTTCGAGCCCGCGAGAACCTGATCGCCGAGTGAGCCGCCAGCCGAACCGAGGCGATGCAGCAACCGCACGTGTTTTTGGGCGGTCGGCGCCCCCAGGCGCCGACCACCCAGACTGACGGCGACAAGCGCAACCAACAGGCGCAACGACCCCAGCCACCACAGCAACCACCAACAAGCCAGACCAACGCGATTGCGAGCGAAGCCAGGTTCGAGCCCGCGAGAACCTGATCGCCGAGTGAGCCGCC
>NZ_JBFAGB010000032.1:0-117196 GCF_040639875.1 Actinomadura sp. NPDC023710 | reverse complement strand
TCGGTGCCGATGTAGTTGTGGTTGAGCATCCTGGCCTCTTCCTGAGCCAGAACAACAACCCGCCGCGCGCGGTCGGTGAACCTCTCGAACATCTCGTCGCTCCTCACAGAGCGGTTGGGCAGAGTCCGGAACGTCCGGAACTGTCCTTCCGCATGCTAGCCCGCCCCGAGGAGGCCGCCCGGTGCACTCCCACCAGGAGACGTTCCCCAGCTATGCGCTGTTCAGTCTCATCCAACTACCGCATCGGTGCGTCATGTTCCCGCTACGCCCCAAGCGAACGAGGGGCTTTCCGCAGGTCGGTCAAGGCGCGGGCCGAGAGTGCCGAATGAGGGTGGAGTTTCCACCCGCGCGCCCTGTGTACCTCACGGCGGACACGCCGAACCGCGCAGGCGCTACGCCACAAGCGAACGGCGGTTCGCCTCGATCCGGCGGTCCGGCGAATCGGCGGCAGCGCCCCGGCGGGCGGCGAACCCGGCCAACGGCTCGCCCGCGCGAGGACTCGCCTCGCGAACGGTGAGCGACTCACGGCGCGAACGGCAACGGCCCGCCTCACGAACGGAGACGGGCCGACGGCGGTCCGGGCGGATCAGTTGGCCGCCTCGTACTGCTCGATCACGTGAGCCGGGATGCGGCCGCGCTCATTGACCTTGATGCCGTTGTTCTTGGCCCAGGCGCGGATCTCGGCGCTGCGCTCGCGGCTGGACGCGCCGCGCTGCCGGCGGCGGCGGTTGACCGTGCCCGCCTTACGGGACTTCTCGACGAACGGCTGCAGCGATTCCCGCAGCTTCGTCGCGTTGGCGCCACTGAGGTCGATCTCGTAGGAGGCGCCGTCGATCGAGAACGCTACGGTCTCGTCCGCCTCGCCACCGTCGAGGTCGTCGACGAGAAGCACTTGAACCTTCTGTGCCATGGGGACAGACCTTTCAGCTTGAGCAAACTCCAATCGAGTGACAAAGATATACCTAGAACTTCGCAGATGACAATTCCAGCATCGACCGTGAACCGACACTCGCACGAAGTCGCCTTCCCGCTCGTGACCGGCTGTAATCGGCCTCATCGTTTCGGGTGGGCAGGACGCTCGGGCGACGCCTGGATCCGGCCCGGCGTCCATGAATTTCCAAGCCCCGGCCACGCGCCCGGGTTTTCAGGCGTGACCGGTGTCACGGCGTACCGTGCTGACCTGCACTGGCGGGCGCATTGGTCCGGGTTTGCGGGCGACGCCGTCGGCACGGCGATTAACCTGCCGTATCGACACTAACCGCGCGCCCGCGTCGTAATACGCAGCCGACCCCGGTCCCGGATCAACGCTCGGACCGGGCGATGTGGACGAATAACGTTGGACGGGTCGGCGCCGAAATCTGTTGCCGCGGCCGGATGCGAGAAGCCCGCGCCCTGCTCAGGATGCGGATGCGCCGCGCCGAGCGCCGTCGCCTCAAAATCGGGAGATTTGGACACAATCCCACCGCCTGTCCCCGTTCTTCGACCCGGTGCCGGAGTCGGGAGCAGGGGCCGGCCTCTGGCCGCGCCCCGGCCACCGGCATGCCGCACGAAAGGTCCGTTCCAAGGGCGGGAGCGTGCCATCCGAAGTAAGTCCACGGCCGCCAACAAGCGGTCTCGTTCTGGTCACCGCAACACCATCGGAGGGAACTGTCAAAGCGGAGGCGACGTCCGGGACGAGACACATCCCACCGGTTTCAGGACCGTAACCGGAACGAGCGGGCATATGCCGCCGACGCCTCGGACGTCCGGAAACAGCGCCCATCTCGACGAAAACATGTATGGCGCAGGCGAGGGGACCAGGCCGCACGTCCGGCCGCGCACGCGAGTGCGCGGTATCGGACGGGTGTTATCGGGGCCCCGCGAGCACCTCCCGGTGCGGCGGAGAGGGCCTCAGAAGGCCGAGGATTCGGGCCGCGGGCGTTTTACCACGAGCGTCCCCGCGAGCCTGTCATGAACAGCCTGGCGTCGAACGCCCTCGAACACGGCCCCCGCGTTCGCGACCCAGAAGATGCTCGCGAGCAGACCCAGAACGGGAATCGGACGCAGCCCGATCGGCACCGAATAGACGGCGGCCCGCAGAACGCAGCGCAGAACGTCCGGACGCGTGGACGCGCCTACGGCCTCCGCCCCCGGCGGAGCCGCGGTCTCCTCGGGCTCAGGAGCGGCCACGGGCACGAATCCGGGCACGGACACGGGGAGGGCCGACACGTCGCCGAGCCCGGCGTTCTCGTCCGCTCCCCCAGCCCCCCGTGGCGCCGCTTCAGGCGCCTCCTGAGCCGTCGCCGCGACCACCTCGATGCCCGCGACGCGCTTGCCCAGCGTCCGGCCCCAGAGGGCGAGCTGGATCGCTTCGTACAGCAGCATGCATCCGGCCACGGCGGACGGAGCCATGACGTCCGCCGTGTGCCCGGACACCAGTTCGCGCACGACCAGAACGACGGGGACGCCGACGACGAGCGTGTCCACGACGCGCGCCAGGAGCCTCTGCCCCGGCTCGGCGAGCGGTGCCGCCATCGTGCCCTTAGCCCGCGTACTCGGAGTACTCGGAATCGTCATATCCGACCCGCTCGTCGATGACGAGTGTGCCGGCGAAGCGATCGTGCAGCGACTGATGCAGGGGCTGGTCCCAGATCGCCCACAGGTAGGCCATCAGCGCGCCCGCCCAGACCAGCACCATCCCGTACGCGGCGTAGTCCCACACCATCACCGCCAGGACGAGGAAGAAAAAGACGCCGAGCTGGTAACCGACGTGGGTGATCCCGGCCCGCCAGACGGCCTGCGTCGTGGTGATGGGGGTGCCCGCGGGCCGCGCCTGAACGACGCCCAGGCCCAGGACGCGCTTCCCCAGCGTCCGTCCCCACATGGACAACTGCACGGCCTCGTAGATGAACGGCAGCACGGACAGGACGCAGAAGAGGGTGAAGATGATGGGCCAGTTCCACACACCCCCCTCGTCTTCCGTCTTGCTGCCGGGCTTGCCCAGACCGAATGCGCCGATCGTCACCGGGAGGACGAGCGCGAACCCGAAGACCGCGACGAGCGCGTTGTCGATGATTCGCGCTCCCGCCCTACGGTGGATCGGCGCCAGCACCGGGTCACCGGCGTCGTCGTAGGAGCCGTAGTCGTCGTAGGCGGGCTGCTGGTTCCACTGCTCCTGTTGCGGCTGCCATTGCTGCTGGGACTGCTGTTCCCACTGCTGCTGGGACGACCGCTGCTGTGGTTGCTGCCACTGAGAACCTTGGTACGGAGGCGGCGGGCCGTAGGAACCCTGCCCCTGCCGGGGCTGGTAAGGCCGCCCGCCGTGGGGGGAATCGCTCATCTCAGTCCTCCAGGCGAAGCAACATCCGGGTGTTGCCCAACGTATTCGGCTTGACCCGGTCGAGGTTCAAGAACTCTGCCACGCCTTCGTCGTAGGAGCGGAGAAGTTCTTCGTACACCTCTGGCGCCACCGGAGTCCCCAGGATCTGCTGGAAGCCGTGGCGGGCGAAGAACTCCACCTCGAAGGTAAGGCAGAACACCCTTCGCACGCCGAGTTCACGCGCGTTCTCCAGGAGGCGGGTCACGATCCGGTGCCCGATTCCCCGTCCCCCGCATCCTTTGTCCACGGCGACCGAACGGACTTCCGCGAGGTCCTCCCACATGACGTGGAGGGCGCCGCAGCCGACGAGCGGCCCCGGCGTCCCGTGCTGGACGTCCTCGGCGACCCAGAACTCCTGGACGTCCTCGTACAGCTTGACCGTCGTCTTCTTCAGCAGGCGACGCCCCGACCCGGCGTACAGGTCGACGAGCCTGCGGATCTCCTGGACGTCGGCGGTACGTGCACGCCGGATCACGACTTCCACAAGCAGGCGAGATTATCGAACGCCGCGTGCTCGCCGGGCGACGCCCTCCGTCCGCCCGTGCCGGGCACCGCGCGCAAGTGACTAGATAAAAGAGACTAGGCACTGCCGAGGGGGCGTCGAAAGTGAGGCAGAACACAGCGCACGGAAGGCGACCCATCCGGCGATTCCCTCGTTCACCGCGCAGCGCGACCTGCGAATTCGCATGTTCTGGTTGGCATCCAATGCGGGGTCCGTTAGTGTCCATCGCTGACGTCGGCCCACCGTAGGACGGAGGCCGCACCGCCGAGTCCCACGGGTCGCAACCAGCTGCCCGGGGAGCCGGGGACCCACTTTCGGAGCGTTTCGGGGAATCGCCCTGAGCGACCACCGTGAGGGGTGAATCCGCAGTCGCGGGCGATCGGTTCGCCCACGGACGCGGACGGGCCGCTCCGGCCCGAACCCGTCAGCTAACCCGGTAGGCGGCTGAGGAGAGGAGTATTCGTGAAGCGATCGCGGCATGCTTCCCTTTCACACTTCCGTGGGCGCGCGGCCATCATGGTCGGCGCGCTCGCCGTCGTTTCGGCCGCTCCGCACGCGATCGCCCCGCATGCGATCGCCGTCGCGCACGCCGACCCCGAGCCCTCCGCCAAGGAGCTGAGGACGAAGGCGCTCAAGCTCGCCGACCAGCTGGAACAGCTCACCGAGCAGTACAACGGGCTGAAGGTCAGGCTCGCGCAGTCGCAGCGCGCCGCCAAGGTCGCCACGGAGAACGCCAAGCGCCAGGAGAAGACGCTGGAGGCGCTCCGCCAGAAGGTCGGATCCCTCGCGGCGACGAGCTACATGCAGGGCGGCTCCGACCCCGCGGTCTCGTTCGTCGCCTCCCAGGACCCGCAGTCCATCCTCGACCAGGCCGCGACCCTCCACTACTTCGCCAAGCAGGACAGCACCCAGGTGCTCGGGCTGATGCAGGCCATGCAGTCCGCTCAGCGGGCCCGCAAGTCGGCCGAGGCCCGCGCCAAGCAGGTGAAGGCCCTGAAGACGCAGCTCGACTCGCAGCGTACGAAGATCACCGACTCCTACGAGAAGATCCGCGGCAAGCTCGTCGACAAGGACCCCACCCAGCTCGCCAAGCTCCCCGTCATCGGCACCGGCAAGGCCGCGCAGGCGCTCCGCTACGCGATGGGCAAGATCGGCCGCCCGTACGTGTGGGGCGCCGCCGGCCCGACCACCTTCGACTGCTCCGGCCTGACGATGTGGGCCTACAGGCAGGTAGGCATCAACCTGCCGCACTACACCGGCAGCCAGTGGAACGCCGGCACGCACGTGTCGCGCGGCGATCTTCAGCCGGGCGACCTCGTCTTCTTCTACTCCGACCTGCACCACATGGGGATCTACGTCGGCGGCGACAAGATGCTGCACGCCCCGCACACCGGAGACGTCGTGAAGATCGCCTCCATGAACGGACGCCCCTTCGCGGGCGGCGTCCGGGTCGCCTAGGCCGTGTTTCGAAGTCCCGGCCCACTTCGCTCGCCTGGCGGCTCGCTACGTGACCGGACCTGGGCGAACGCGGCATCGCTTCGCGATCTGCCCGGTTTCGCTCGCCTCCGGCTTCGCCGCACCGGGCAGGTCACGCGTTCGCGCGCGTGCCCGAGGCCACTTCGAGACAGGCTCTAGAACCCCGCCACCGCACCCGTCGACTCTGTGAAGCCGATCGACCATCGTGGGGGCCGACCGCGCCGCCCTGGTCGGCCGAGGTGCGTCGATCAGGCCCGTCGCGAGGTCGGTCAGTGCTGTCGGAGCCGACCCGTCACGCCGACCGGGTTCGCGGTGCCGTTCACCATGCTGAACTGATCGTGCCGGGGCGCGCCGGCCAGAGCCGTCGCGGGGCCGGGCTCGCCGGAGATCGAGGCGGGCCGGGTGGGCCTGTCAGGCCCGAACGCCGTCCGCGGCGACGCCTTCTGCAGGGACCTACCTGCCAGGACGCGGGCGCCGCCGCTGCGGGGTCGGACGGAATTCGGATGAGCCGCCGTTTCTCCGGATGACGCTCGCCGTCCCCTGGCGAGCGTCGGGGGGTGCATCGCTAGATGAGCTGCCTCCGGGCCGCCCACACCACGGCCTCGATAGGGGTGTTGACCTCCAGCCGGTCGCAGATCGTCCGCAGCCGGCGCCGCAAGGTCCGAGCGCTCAGTTCCAGCTTGCGTGCCGCCACATCGGCGGTGACACCGCTGGCGATCTGGGCGAGCAACCGGATCTCTTCCTCGCTCAGCCCGAAATCGTCGGTGCCACGACGTGCGAGTGTGGCTGTTTCCACTCCGTCCTCCCTCGTCCGTGGTGATGACCGCGGGGATGCAGCCGTCCGCTGCACAGGCACGGGTTGGACCTCGATCTGTACGCGCGTTGGGTTGCCGGGTCCGGACCCTTCCGGACTTAGATCATCGGATTCCTTTTCTGTCTCACGCGCTTGGCCGGAGGTGGCCGCATGGCCGATTGCGGGGGTGTACGGGGGAACTCCGGGTGACGATTCACTCGTTGGCCTGCCGAGGGAGACGGGATGTGATCGCCAGCCATCCGCCCGCCCCTTCTCGCCGAAACCACCGGTCCTCGCAGTGAACGAAGATCGTGAATCGTTTCAAGCTACGCTTCGGCTCGGAACGCTAGGCGGCCGGATCCGGCCCGTCAAGCGCCGGTCAAGAGCGCTGCGTGCCCGTTCGCTCACCATGTGTGACCGTGCATTCGGTGCCCCGCCATGCCAAACTCCACTACCTGGGAAAACGCCCATGGAGCGGGACGAGGAGCGAGTTGCCACAGACCAGTATTCGTGAGGTCGCGAGGCGTGCTGGAGTCTCAGTTGGGACCGTTTCGAATGTCCTAAACCGGCCAGACCTCGTGGCCGAAGCTACCCGTGACCGCGTCCGCGCGGCGATCGAGGAGCTCGGATTCGTCCGCAACGAGTCCGCGCGCCGGCTCCGCACGGGCCCCGAACGGACCGCGGGCGAGTTCGGCGACCAGCCGCGCCGGGCGTTCGGCGTCCTCGTCGAGGACCTCGCCAACCCGTACGCGACCGATGTCGCTCGGGGCGCCGAGGCCGCGCTCAACGCGGCGGGCCACGACGCCCTCTGGCTGTCCAGCGACCACTCCGCCGACAAAGAGATCCGCCTGCTGGAACTGCTCGCCGACCAGCACGCCGCCGGGGTCCTGGTCATCCCGGTCGGGATCGGCCCCCGCGACATCTCCCGGCTGCGCGCCGCGGGCATGAGCGTGGTGCTGATCGACCGCGACGCCTCCGACGTGTGCTCCGCCCGGGTCGACCATGTGGCGGGCGGCGAGGCCGCCGCCGCGTACCTGCTCGGCATCGGACGGAACCGCATCGCGTTCGTGACCGGGACCCCCGAGCCGCAGCCGTGCGTGGAACGCCGCGACGGGGCCGCCCGCACGATCGTCGAGGCGGGCCTCGGCAAGCCCCCGGTCCTGGTCAAGGACGCCCTGAGCCCCACGGAGGGACGGGCCGCGGCACACCAGATCATGGCCATGTCACCGGTTCCCGACGGCGTGTTCTGCGCCAACGACCTGCTCGCGATCGGCCTGATCAACGAGCTGACCCGGCTCGGCGTCCGCGTCCCCGAGGACATCGCCGTGATCGGCTACGACGACATCGAGCTCGCGGCGAGCGCCGCCGTGCCGCTCACCACCGTCCGCCAGCCGCGCCGCGCGCTCGGCTGGGAGGCCGCCGAGCTGGCGATGGCCGAGATCGGCGAGGGCAAGTCCCACCAGCACCGCCAGGTCGTCCAGCGGCCCGACCTGGTGATTCGGGAAAGCGCCTAGCGCCACGCGGCCGGCGCTGTTGACATCTCGTCTCGGATTCGGGTCCGCTGAAGGCATGGAGGACACGACGGGCCGGACGGTGCAGGCCGGGGCGACGGCGGTACTCGGCTTCGATCCGGGCGACCCGGCGTTCCGCGCCGACCCGTACGCCCACTACCGGACGCTCGGAGCCGGCGGGCGGAGCCTGCATCGGACGGACGTCGGCCTGCGCGTCACCGCGTCCTACGAGCTGTGCGAGCGGGTCCTGCGCGACCCGCGGTTCGGGCACCGTCCGTCGGGCGGCGGCGTGTGGCGCGAGGTGCAGGCGCGGCACCGGTCGTTCCTGACCATGGACCCGCCCGACCACACGCGGCTGCGCCGGCTCGTCAGCAAGGCGTTCACACCCCGCCTCGTGGAGCGGCTGCGGCCCCGGGTCGAGGAGGTCGTCGACGCGCTGCTGGAGCCCGTCTCCGGCGAGGTCGACCTGATCGCGACGCTGGCCTACCCGCTGCCCGTCATCGTGATCAGCGAGATGCTCGGTGTCCCCGCCGAGGACCGCGACCTGTTCAAGGGCTGGTCGGACAGCCTCGCGCGCGGGCTGGACCCCGACTTCCTGCTGCCGGAGGCAGAGATCGCCCAGCGGGACGCGGCGCGCGAGGAGTTCGGGGAGTACTTCCGGGAGCTGGCCGCCGAGCGCCGGGCCGAGCCGCGCGAGGACCTGCTGAGCGCCCTTGTGGGCGTCTCCGACGGCGGAGACGCCCTGTCGGAGCAGGAACTGCTGGCGACGTGCATCCTGCTGCTCGTGGCGGGCCACGAGACGACCGTGAACCTCATCGGGAACGGCGCGCTGGCGCTGCTCCGCGATCCCGCGCAGTCGCGGCTGTTCCGGGAGCGGCCGGAGAACGCCCAGGCGGCGGTGGAGGAGCTGCTGCGCTTCGACCCGCCGGTGCAGCTGACCCTGCGGTCGGCGCTGGAGGACGTCGACCTGGACGGCACGCTCATCGAGCGCGGGAAGCTCGTCCTCCTGCTGACGGGCGCCGCCAACCGCGACCCGGCGGTCTTCGACGAGCCCGACCGGCTGGACCTGCTCCGCTACGCCGAGGGACGCGACACGCCGAGGCACCTGGCGTTCGGGCACGGCGTCCACTTCTGCCTCGGCGCGCCGCTGGCCCGGCTGGAGGGCCGCGTCGCGCTCGGCAAACTGTTCGAGCGCGACGTGGCCCTCGCGGCCGACGACGTCGTCTACCGCGACAACCTCGTGCTGCGCGGGCTGCGCGAGCTTCCGGTCGTCATTCGGGCTTGACCAGCGGGAACAGGATCGTGTCGCGGATCCCCTTGCCGGTGAACGCCATGATCATGCGGTCGATGCCGGCGCCCATCCCCCCCGTGGGGGGCATCGCGTACTCCAGGGCGCGCAGGAAGTCCTCGTCCAGCTGCATGGCCTCGGGGTCGCCGCCCGCGGCGAGCAGCGACTGCTCGGTGAGGCGGCGGCGCTGCTCGATCGGGTCGACCAGCTCGGAGTAGGCGGTGCCGAGCTCCGTGCCGAACCCGATGAGATCCCACTTCTCGGTGAGCAGCGGCTCCTCGCGGTGCTGTCGGGTCAGCGGGGACGTCTCGACCGGGTAGTCCATGACGAACGTGGGC
The DNA here is from genome assembly GCF_040639875.1 of Actinomadura sp. NPDC023710. NCBI lineage: Bacteria > Bacillati > Actinomycetota > Actinomycetes > Streptosporangiales > Thermomonosporaceae > Actinomadura > Actinomadura sp. NPDC023710. The sequence continues at coordinate 107,930 of NZ_JBFAGB010000032.1, read as the reverse complement.
TGGACGAGGGTGTGCTCGACCAGCTCCTCGAAGAGTTCCTGGACGAGCTTGCCCTGCCCCCATTTGGGGTCCCACGAGATGTCACGGGCGTCCGCGAGCTTGCGCACCGACTCGATCGGCGTGTGCGGCGTGATCTCCTCGCCGAGGGCCTCCGACACCGCCCCGTACAGGGTGATCCGCGGCCATTCCGCGAGGCCGAGGTCGATCTCGACGCCGTCATGGACGACCACGGTGGTGTCGAGGGCGGCGACGACCGCCTTCTTGTACATCCGCTGGGTCAGGTCGGCCATGTCGTTGTAGTCGAGGTAGGTCCCGTAGGCCTCGATCATCGTGAACTCGGGGTTGTGCGTGGAGTCCGCGCCCTCGTTGCGGAAGTTGCGGTTGATCTCGAAGACCTTCTCGATGCCGCCGACGACGAGCCGCTTGAGGTACAGCTCGATCGCGATGCGCAGGTAGAGGTCCATGTCGTAGGCGTTGATGTGCGTCCGGAACGGGCGCGCCGCGGCTCCGCCGTGGACCGGCTGGAGCATGGGCGTCTCGACCTCGAGGTAGCCCTCCTCGTGCCAGAAGTCGCGGACCGCGCGGACGGTCGCGCTGCGCAGCCGCGCCATCCGCCGCGCCTCGTCGTTGACGATCAGGTCGACGTAGCGCTGCCGGACCCGCGCCTCCGGGTCGGTCAGGCCGGCGTGCTTCTCCGGCAGCGGCCGCAGGCACTTGGACGTGATCGCGAACCGGTCCGCCATGATCGACAGTTCGCCGCGGCGGGAGGTGATGATCTCGCCCTCGACGCCGACGTGGTCGCCGAGGTCGACCTCCCGCTTCCAGAAGTCGAGCTGCTCCTGCCCGACCTTGGCCAGCGACAGCATGACCTGGATGTCGCCGCCGGCGTCCCGGATGGTGGCGAAGCACAGCTTCCCGGTGTTGCGGACCAGCATGACGCGACCGGTGACGCCGGCCTTCTCGCCCGTCTCGGTGCCCGGCTCCAGGCCGGTGTGTTTCGCGCGGATCTCGGCGGTCGTCGCCGTACGCGGGAAGGTCACCGGGTAGGGGTCGATCCCGCTCTCGCGGAGCCGGTCGAGCTTCTCCCGGCGCACGCGCATCTGCTCCGGGAGCTCGTCGAAGGTCTCGTCACTCACATCGCAAGGCTATCCAGCCCGTCCGGTGCGGGGCGAACGACTTCGGCGCGATCACCGGCCCGTCACGGCGTGTTGCGCTCGTAGATGAGCCGGAGACCGATGAGGGTGAGCCACGGCTCGAACTCGTCGATGCAGCGGGACTCCTCCAGGACGAGGGGGGCGAGGCCGCCGGTGGCGATGACCGTGACCTCCTGCGGGTCCTCGGCGAGCTCCTCCGACATGCGCTCGACGATGCCGTCCACCTGGCCGGCGAAGCCGAAGATGATCCCGGACTGCAGCGCCTCGACCGTGTTCTTGGCGATCACGTTGCGCGGCCGGACCAGCTCGATCTTGTGGAGCTGCGCGCCGCGGGACGACAGCGCGTCGATCGAGATCTCGATGCCGGGGGCGATCGCGCCGCCCACGTACTCGCCCTTGGCGGAGACGGCGTCGAAGGTGGTGGCGGTGCCGAAGTCGACCACGATCGCGGGCCCGCCGTGGGTGTGGACGGCGGCGAGCGCGTTCACGATGCGGTCGGCGCCGACCTCCTTCGGGTTGTCCATCCGGACGGGGACGCCGGTCTTGACGCCGGGCTCCACGATCACCGCGGTCACGTCGCCGTAGTAGCGGCGGCACATCTCCCGCATCTCGTGCAGGACGGAGGGGACCGTGGAGCACAGCGCGATGCCGCTGATGTCGGTCTCGGCCAGCAGCGGGCTCTGCTGGACGAGTCCCTGCAGGACCACCGCGATCTCGTCGGCGGTGCGCCGCGGATCGGTGTTGATCCTCCAGTGCTCGATCACCTCGTCGCCCTCGAAGAGACCGAGAACGGTCTGGGTGTTACCGACGTCGATGGTCAGCAGCATCAGGTCCCCGCTGTTCAGGTGAAGTCAAGGCCGATGTCGAACACGTGCGCCGAGTGCGTCAGCGCGCCGACCGCAAGGTAGTCCACCCCGGTCACGGCGACGTCTCGGGCCCGCTCCAGGGTAAGGCCACCGCTGGCCTCGAGTTCCGCCCGCCCTGCCACGAGCCGCACCGCCTCGGTCATTTCGGCGTCGGTCATGTTATCGAGCAGGATGCTCGTGGCGCCCACCGCCAGAGCCTCTTCGACCTGCGCGAGGGTGTCGCATTCCACCTGGACGTGCAGGGACGGGTACACGGCGCGGATCGCCTCGTACGCCTTGGTGACCCCGCCGGCCGCCGAGATGTGGTTGTCCTTGATGAGCGCGGCGTCGTGCAGGCCCATCCGGTGGTTGACGCCGCCTCCGCAGTGCACGGCGTACTTCTGCAGGGCCCGCAGGCCGGGAAGGGTCTTGCGGGTGTCGCGGACCTTCGCCTTGGTGCCCTCCATGGCGTCCATCCACCGGCGCGTGGCGGTCGCGATTCCGGACAGGTGCGTGAGGAGGTTCAGTGCCGTCCTCTCCGCCCTCAGGATCGCCCTGGTAGAACCGCCGACCGCGACGAGGACCTGCCCGGGCGCGACCCGGTCGCCGTCCTCGACCTTCGCCTCGTAGGCGACGTCCAGCAGCTCGAAGACGACGCACGCCACCGGAACGCCCGCGACGACACCCTCCTCGCGCGCCTTCAGCTCCCCGCTCGCGGTGTCCTGCGGCGCGAAGATCGGGGTGCTGGTGACGTCGACCTCGCCGTCCTCGGCCAGCGCCGTGCGGACAAGGTTTTCCACAGCCTGTGGATCCAGCCCGGCGGCGGTCAGTCCCTGCGAGAGTTCCGGTGTCATGAGCGCTTCCCTTCCAGAGGTGCGTAGGTGGTCGTCAGGGCGTTCCCCGCCAGGCGGGTGACGAGGTGGCCGCGCCACGTCCGGTCCGCGCGCTCGGGGAAGTCCGCCCGCCAGTGGCTCCCGCGCGTCTCCTCCCGCAGCCGCGCCGCCGCCGCGATCGCCGACGCGACGGTGTACAGGTTGGTGACCTCCCAGGCCTCCACCCCGGGCTCCGCGCGCCCGCGCCCGAGTTCCTCCAGTTCCCGCACCGCGGCCTCCAGCCCCTCGGCCTGCCGCAGCACCCCCACATGGGAGGTCATGATCCGCTGAACCTCCTCCCGCAACCCCGGCTCCAGCAACCCGCCCTGTTCGGGTTCGGGTGGGGTGGCGGTGTGCGCGAGCGGAGCGGGGAGGTCCCCGGGAAGGGTTTCGGCGATTCTGGCGGCGAACACGAGGCCTTCCAGGAGGGAGTTGGAGGCGAGGCGGTTCGCGCCGTGGACGCCCGTGCAGGCGACCTCGCCGCAGGCGTACAGGCCGGGGACGGACGTGCGGCCGTGCAGGTCCGTGCGGACGCCTCCGCTGGCATGGTGGGCGGCGGGCACGACGGGGATGGGCTCGGTCACCGGGTCGATGCCGTGGTGGCGGCACGCGGCCAGAATGGTCGGGAACCGGGTCTCCCACATCGCCGCGCCGAAGTGGCGGCCGTCGAGCAGCATGTGGGACGCGCCGGTCTCCCGCATCCGGTTGATGATCCCCTTGGCGACGACGTCGCGGGGGGCCAGCTCGGCGAGCTCGTGGCGCCCGGTCATGAAGCGCACGCCGGCGTGGTCGACCAGGTGCGCGCCCTCGCCGCGGACGGCCTCGGAGATCAGCGGCTGCTGCCCCGTCGCGCCCTCGCCGAGCCACAGCACGGTCGGGTGGAACTGGACGAATTCCAGGTCGGTGACCTCGGCCCCGGCGCGCAGCGCGAGCGCGACGCCGTCGCCCGTGGACACCTCGGGGTTGGTCGTGGCGGAGAACACCTGGCCGAGCCCGCCGGTGGCGAGCACGACGGCGCGGGCGCGGACGGCGCCGACGCCGCCCGGCTGCCCCTCGCCCATGACGTGCAGGGTGACGCCCGCGGCGCGTCCCGTGGCGTCCTTCAGCAGGTCGAGGACCAGCGCGTGCTCGATCACCTCGACGCCCGATTCCTTGAGCTCGGCGAGGAGGGCGCGGCTGATCTCGGCGCCGGTGGCGTCCCCGCCCGCGTGCGCGATGCGGCGCCGGTGGTGGCCGCCCTCGCGGGTGAGGGCGATGTCGCCGCCGGAGCGGTCGAAGGCGGCGCCGAGGTCGATCAGGCCGCGGACGGCGCCCGGGCCCTCGGTGACGAGCGCCCGGACGGCGTCCTCGTCGCAGATGCCGACGCCCGCGGTGAGGGTGTCGGCCAGGTGCTCCTCGGGCGTGTCGTCGGCCGCGAGCGCGGCCGCGATGCCGCCCTGCGCCCACCGGGTCGACCCGGCGTCCAGGAGGGCCTTGGTGACGAGCAGCACCCGGCCGTGGGGACGGCAGCGCAGCGCGGCGACCAGGCCGGCGATGCCGGACCCGATGACGACGACGTCGGCGTCGGTGGTCCAGCCAGGCGCGGGGGCGTGCAGAACGGAAGGGATCACGAGCCCTCCTCCGGGGTCGGTTCTCGTCATTATGACCCTAACCGCGGATCGTCCGAGCACCCGGCCCCGGCCTTCCGGCCCCGCCGCAGGTCAGCCGCGGATCAGGTCGCCCCGGGTGGTGCTGGTGCCGGGCACGGGCTCGGCGGGGTCGGAGCCCAACGAAATGATCTTGTTGGAGCGGTCGACGTGCACGACGGCGGGGACGAACTCGCGGGCCTCGGCGTCGGTCATCTGCGCGTAGCTGATGATGATGACCAGGTCGCCGGGCTGCACGAGGCGGGCGGCCGCGCCGTTGATCCCGATGACGCCGGAGCCGCGCTCGCCGGCGATCAGGTAGGTCTCCAGGCGGGCGCCGTTGTCGATGTCCACGATCGAGACCTGCTCGCCGGGCAGCAGGTCGGCGGCGTCCATCAGGTCCTGGTCGATGGTCAGCGAGCCGACGTAGTGCAGGTCCGCCTGGGTCACCGTGGCGCGGTGGATCTTCGACTTGAACATCGTCCGGAACATCAGTGCTCCTTGCCGAACTGGAGGGGAACGTTGTCGATGAGGTGGGTGGCGCCGACGCGGCCCGCGACGGCGAGGACGGCCCGGCCGGCGGGCGGTCCGGTGATCTCGGTGAAGGTCGACGGGTCGACGAGCACCAGGTAGTCCAGGACGAGGGGCGGGTCGGCGGCCTCGGCCTCGGAAAGGACGGTGCGCGCGGCCGCCAGCACGGCGTCCGGGCCGGAGGCGGAGGCGTCGGCCCCGGCCCGCAGGGCGCGCGACAGGGCGAGCGCGGTCCGGCGTTCGGGCCCGGACAGGTAGCGGTTGCGGCTCGACAGCGCCAGCCCGTCCGGCTCGCGCACGGTCGGCGCGCCGACCACCTCCACGGGGACGTTCAGGTCGGCGACCATCCGCCGGATCATCGCGAGCTGCTGGGCGTCCTTCTCCCCGAAGACCGCCACGTCGGGGCGGACGAGGTTGAGCAGCTTCAGCACGACGGTGAGCATCCCGTCGAAGTGGCCGGGCCGCGCGGCCCCCTCGGCGACCTCGCCCATGGGCCCCGACCTGACCGTGACCTGCGGCTCGTCCGGGTACATGACCTCGCGCGCCGGAGCGAACACGAAGTCCACGCCCTCGGAGGCGCAGGCTTCCAGGTCGGCGGCGAACGTGCGGGGGTAGCGGTCGAAGTCCTCGCCCGGCCCGAACTGGAGCGGGTTGACGAAGACGCTGACCGCGACCGCGTCCGCGCTGCGGCGGGCCTGCCGCATCAGCGACAGGTGCCCGTCGTGCAGGGCGCCCATGGTCGGGACGAGCGCCAGCGTGCCGCCGGCCTTGGACCGGGCCTGCGCCAGTTCCTCGCGCGTGCGCGCGACGATCGGTGTCACGACGCGTCCGTCCTCTCACGCGACGGCGGGCGCCGGCCGGGGCCGTGCTCGCCGGAAACGCCAGAAGCCAATGCCGTTCCCTTCCTGTTCGGTCGGTCGGCGCTGTCAGTCGGCCAGCGCTTCGAGGAGCCGTTCGGCGTCCTCGGGTTTGAGCAGTCCGGCGCCGAGCGCGCGGTCGGCGGTGAGGCGGGCCAGCGCGATGTAGGCGCGGCGGCTCTCCGCCGACACCTTGCCCAGCTCCGCGACGTGGTCGGCCACCGTCCCGGCGTCCCCGCGCGCGACGGGCCCGGTGAGCCCGTCGATGCCGAGCCGCAGCCCGTTGTCGAGGGCGGCGCCGAGGAGCGGGCCGAGCATCCGGCCGGGTTCGGCCACGCCGACGCCGCGCAGCAGGTCCATGGCCTCCACGACCAGGGTGACCAGGTGGTTCGCGCCTCCGGCGAGCGCCGCGTGGTAGAGCGGGCGCGCCTCCTCGGTGATCCAGACGGGTTCGCCGCCCATCTCCAGGACGAGGGCCTCGGCGACGGGGCGCAGCGGGTCGGGCGAGGTGACGCCGAACGAGATGCCGGTGAGCCGGTTCACGTCGTCCGGGCGTCCGGTGAAGGTCATCACGGGGTGCAGGGCCAGCGGCAGCGCGCCGGCGCGGGTGAGCGGGTCCAGGACGGCGGTGCCGTAGCGGCCGCTGGTGTGCAGGACGAGCTTGCCCGTGACCGGGACGCCCGCGGAGACGAGCCCGGCGGCGAGCTCGGGCAGCTCGTCGTCCGGCACGGTCAGCAGCACCAGGTCGGCGGCGGCGACCACGTCCTGCGGGGCGGCGACGCCGGCTCCGGGAAGGCGTTCCTCGACGCGGGTCCGCGACCGCTCCGACACGGCGGTCGCGGCGACGACGCGGTGGCCCGCGCGCGACAGCGCGGCGCCGAGCGCCGTGCCGACGCGGCCGGCGCCGACGACGCCGACCGCGAGCCGCGCGGGCCGGTCCTCCGGGGTCTCCGGCTCGTTCTTGCGGGGGGTGTGGGGGGTCGCCCCCCCACCGGAGCCCGGCTCGTTCTTGCGGGGGGTGCGGGGGGTCGTCCCCCCACTGGAGCCCGGCCCGTTTCCGGGCGTGCCGGAAGGGGGCGTGACCTGTGGGTCCATCGGTTTCGTTCCAGTCCTCAGGTAGGTACCGGACGTGCGCGCCCCAGGGTACCCGCGGGACCCCGCCGCGCGGTCCGGTGGGTGACGATCGTCACCCCGCCCCCCATTCAGTCATGCGCGAGGGACTCCACGATGGACGTCTTCGCGGCGCGCCGCGCGGGCAGCACGGCCGCGACCATTCCGGCCGCGCCCGCGAGGACCACGAACCCGATGACCTGCAGGTAGGGCAGCGAGAAGATCGAGTCGCTCGCCATCGCGTTCGTCGCGGCCCAGCCGAAGCCCACCCCGAGCACGACCCCGGTGGCCGCGCCGATCACGGCCATGACGAGCGCCTCCACCGACAGCATCCGGCGGAGCTGGCGCTTGGTGAGGCCGAGGGCGCGCAGCAGCGCGGACTCGCGGGTGCGCTCCACGACCGACAGGGTCAGCGTGTTCGCGATGCCGAACAGCGCGATGACGATCGCCAGCCCGAGCAGCCCACCGAAGATCATCAGGACCATGTCGATGGCCTTGGTCAGCGTCTCCTCGAACTCGGCGGACGAGGCGACCTTCGCGGCCGGGTAGGGGCGCGCGGCGTCGTCCACGGCCCGGCGGGCCTGTGCGGCGGGGACGCCGTCGCGGGTCTTGACGTAGATCCCCGACGGGTCCAGGACGCCGAAGTACCGGGTGAAGTCCGGCTCCGGGACGATGATCCCGTCGAGGCCCGCACCCACCGCGTAGACGGCGGTGATCTTCACCGGGACGGTGCCGTTCGCCGTCCGGACCTGCACCGTGTCGCCGAGGGCGCGGCCGGACGTCTTGGCCGTCTCCTCGTCCACCATCGCCGTGCCCGGCTTCAGGGCGGCGTCCAGCGACCCCTGCTCGACCTCCGGCTTGAGGATCCTTCCGAGCGCCGAGGTGGTGATCGTCGAGATGTCGCCGTCGTCGCCGCCGACGCGGGTCTCCTTGCGCCGGGTCTCGACCACGCCGGCGACCTCGGGCCGGGTGCGCAGCGTCTCGGCGAGCGCGTGCGGGAGGGTCCCCTCGAAGCTCTGCGGCCGGATCTGGAACTGGACGGGGAACTGCTCCTCCAACTGGTGCGCGGCCGTCGCCTTGCCGCTCGCCGCGACCACCGCGAACAGGCTCATCAGCCCGACGCCGACGGTCAGCGCGATCGTCGTGGTCGCGGTGCGGCGGGGAGCGCGCTGCGCGTTCGCCACGGCCAGCCGTCCCGGGACGCCGCCGAGCCGTGCCGGGACCGCGCCCGCGACCCGTCCGAGCGGACGGACGAGCGCCGGCATCGCCGCGATCACGCCGAGGAAGAACACGCCGCCGGCGAACGCGACCGCGTACATCGCGGTCTCGCCCTTCTCCATGCCGAGCGAGCCGAGACCGCCGATGGCCAGGCCCGCGGCGCCCAGCAGGACGGCGAGGACGGTGCGCACCACGCCGAGCCTGAACCGTCCGGCGCCCGGCTCCAGGTCGGCGCGCAGCGCGGCGACCGGCGACACCCGGGTGGCCGCGCGGGCGGGCAGCAGCGCGGACAGGACCGTCACCACGATCCCGACGGCCAGCCCGATCACGATCGTCCGGACCGCGAGGGACGGTCCGGCGACGGCCACGCGCTCGTTCAGCCTGCTGACCACGACCAGCGCGCCCTCGCCGAGGCCGACCCCGGCGAGGAGGCCGAGCAGGGAGCCCACCAGGCCCACGACGGCGGACTCCAGCACCACGCCCCCGAACACCTGCCGGCGGGTCGCGCCGACGCAGCGCAGCAGCGCCATCTCCCGCATCCGCTGGGCGATCAGGATCGAGAACGTGTTGTAGATCACCAGGGCGGACACCAGCATCGCGACCAGCCCGAAGATCAGCAGACCGGTCCTGATGATCTTGGTGTCGGCACCGGCCGCCCTGGCCAGCCGCGCGCCGAGCTCCTCGCCCGTGTACACGCGGTAGGCGCCGCCCGCGGCGGCCTTGACGGCGTCCCCGGACCCGCCCGCCACGTCGAGCTCGCGGTAGGTCTTCTCGCCGGTCATCCGCATCGCGGTCGCCGGGTCGAAGCCCACGGCGCCCCGGAAGCTCGCCTCCTGGTCGATGCCGAAGTCGACCAGTCCGACGACCGTGAACCGGTGCGGGCGGGACCCGTGATCCAGGACCGTCACCGCGTTCCCGACGGAGTAGCCCTCCCGCTTGGCGAGCCGCGTGTCGAGGACGGCCTCACCCCCGCCGGACGGGGGACGCCCCTTGTCGACGTCGTAGCGCAGCAGGCGTCCGGACGGCACGGACATCCCGACCGTCGGGAAGTCGCCCACCGCCTTGCCGTCCTTGCCCACGAGAGCGGCGTCGCCCTTCACGGCGCCCTGGACGTCCTTGACGCCGGGGAGCGCCTTCACCCTGCCGAGCAGTGCCGGGGGGACGCCCTTGTCGGAGTCGTCGCTCTTGGGCAGCACCGCGTAGTCGACCTTGTCGGCCGACTTGGCGAACGTCTTGGAGACGCCCTTGTCCAGCGTGTCCGTCAGGACGAACGTCCCGGAGATGAAGCCGACGCCGAGGGTGATGGCCGCCGCCGTGAGCAGCAGCCGCAGCTTGTGGGCGCGCAGGCCCGCGAGAGTCGTCCGCAGCATCACGCCCCCAGGCCCTTCAACCGGTCCAGGACGGCGTCCGGGGTCGGCTGGAAGAGCTCCGACACGATCTCCCCGTCCCGCAGGAACACCACCCGGTCGGCGTACGAGGCGGCCACCGGGTCGTGGGTGACCATCACGATCGTCTGCCCCATCTCGCGGACCGAGGAGCGCAGGAACCCCAGGACCTCGGCGCCCGCGCGGGAGTCGAGGTTGCCGGTCGGCTCGTCCGCGAAGATCACCTCGGGCCGGGCGACGATCGCGCGGGCGCACGCCACCCGCTGCTGCTGGCCGCCCGACAGCTCGCTCGGCCGGTGCCCGAGCCGGTCCCGCAGGCCCAGGGTGTCGACGACCCGCTCGAACCAGGCCCGGTCGGGCTTGCGCCCGGCCAGCTCCAGGGGCAGCAGGATGTTCTGCTCGGCGGTGAGCGTGGGCAGCAGGTTGAACGCCTGGAACACGAACCCGACGCGGTCGCGGCGCAGCATCGTCAGCTGCCGGTCGCCCATCCCGGTGATCTCGGCGTCGCCGAGGACGATCCGCCCGCCGGTGACGGTGTCGAGGCCGGCCAGGCAGTGCATCAGCGTCGACTTCCCCGATCCGGACGGCCCCATGATCGCGGTGAACGCGCCCCTGGCGAACCCGACGCCGACCCCGCGGAGCGCGTGGACGGCCGCGTCGCCGGACCCGTACACCTTGGACACGCCCTCGGCGATGACGGCCGGCGGTGCCCCGGCGGCGGGGGATCCCCCGGGCGGCTCGGCGAACGTGCTGGTCACGGTGACTCCTTCGGGTCGCGGATGGACGCGCTCCACGCTAGGAATCCGCGCCGTCCCTGCCATCGACCCGGCGGCCACGCTCCGCCTCACTCTCACGGCTATCCGGCCCGCCCGCGTACGACCTGAGTCGTACACGGCCGTCCCCCCACCCGCCGACCCCGCCCGTTCGGGGCGCGGGCACGCGAAGGCGCCGGAGACAGCGTCGGTCTCCGGCGCCTCGACGACGGGCGGTGGCCCGCCGTGTGCCGTGTCAGTGCCCGTAGTTGACGGACGAGCCGCCCTTGCAGTGGGCGCTCGCACCACCGAGGACGGCGACGGCGTTGCCGCAGACGTCCACGGGAACCGAGATCGGCGCGATCACCTGGGTCCCGTTCAGGATCCCGAAGTTGTCGCTGGTCTTGTTGTGACTGAACCAGTTCTCGTCGTGGCCCTTGCCATGGTGACCCTTGCCATGGTGGCCCTTGCCGTGGTCATCCCCGCCACCGTAGGTGGCGGCGTACGCGGGCGCCGCCGCGAGCGCGGAGCCGGCGATGGCGAAGCCGAGGATGCCGGTGGCGGCAAGCTTCTTGAACACGAGAGTCCTCCCGTACGTGGGCTTAGCAGTGCCCGAGGTGACAGTGCCGACGCCGCCCACTGAGACGGCGTCGCGTACGGTAGTTACCCGGCTACGGTAAGGAAGATCGAATGCGCGTCCCAGGATGGCGCCAAATGATGATCACGAGGAGCCCAAGGCGTCACGCGGATGGGCCGTTTTGACCGCTTTTCACCAGACCTGTCTCGTAAGCGAACACGACCGCCTGCACCCGGTCGCGCAGGCCGAGCTTCATCAGGATCCGCCCCATGTGGGTCTTCACCGTGGCCTCCGAGACGTAGAGCCGTCCGGCGATCTCCGCGTTCGACATCCCGCGCGCGACGAGCCGCAGCACCTCGTTCTCCCGGTCGGTCAGGCTCTCCAGCGCCCCGATCGCCTTCTGCTCGGCGTCCGGCAGATGCACCGCGAACCGGTCCAGCAGCCGCTTGGTGGTGCTCGGCGCCACGACCGCGTCCCCCGAGTGCACCGCCTTGATCGCCTCGATGAGCTGCGCCGGCCCCGCGTCCTTCAGCAGGAACCCGCCCGCGCCCGCCTTGATCGCGGCGAACGCGTACTCGTCCAGGTCGAACGTGGTCAGGATGACGACCTTCGGCCCGGACCGCGCCACCACCTGGCGCGTCGCCTCGATCCCGTCCATCCGCGGCATCCGGACGTCCATCAGCACCACATCCGCCCGCGTGCCCCGCAGGAGCTCCAGTGCCTGCAGCCCGTCCCCGGCCTCGCCGGCGACCTCGATGTCGGGCTGCGCGTCCAGCACCATCCGGAACCCGGCCCGCACCAGCTCCTGATCGTCCACGAGCACCACCCGGATGGGCGCCGCCACGTCCGTCATGCCACCTCCCTGTCCGCCACTCCCCGCACGCCCGGCGAGGGGCGCCGCAAGCCCTGATCCCGCTCGCCGCGTCCGGTCACGCGGCGACCTCCTCGCGAACCGGGAGGATCGCGGCCACCGCGAAACCGCCCCCGGCGCGCGGGCCGACGGCGACCGTGCCGCCGTACACGGCGACGCGTTCGCGCATCCCCGCCAGCCCGTGGCCGCGGCCGTCGTCGGGCGCCGCCGCACCGCGACCGTCGTCGACCACCCGGATCTCCAACGCGTCGCCGGAGTAGCACAGCCGTACCGACACACTCACCCGCGGGCCACCATGCTTCAGCGTGTTGGTCAGCGCCTCCTGGACGATCCGATAGACCGTGAGCTGGCGCCCCTCCGACATGGCCGCAGGGGTCCCGTCCACCTCGAACTGCACCGCCAGCCCGGCCGCGCGGACCTGTTCGACCAGCTCGTCCAGTTGGGCCACGCCCGGCTGCGGCGCGTACGTCCCGGCGTCGTCGTTCTCGCGCAGCACGCCGAGGAGCCTTCGCATCTCCGCCAACGCCAGCCGTCCCGTCGAGGAGATCGTGTCGAGCGCCTGCCGGGCCCGCCCCACGTCGGTGTCGATGGCGAAGGAAGCGCCGTCCGCCTGCACGACGATCACGCTGACGTTGTGGGCCACCACGTCGTGCAGCTCGCGGGCGATGCGGGCGCGCTCGGCCGCCATCGCCACCTTGACCTCGTTGTCGCGCTCGCGCTCCAGGCGCTCGGCCCGCTCCTCCACCGAACGCAGGTACGCCCGGCGCGTGCGCATGTGCAGCCCGAGGACGTACACGCCCGCCACCAGCACCGTCATCATGACGAAGGAGAACTTCCGGTCGTCGGCACCGGTCGGGTAGCGGTAGGTCGCCATGACCGAGCCCACCTCGCCGATCAGCGCCGCCGCGAGCCCCCAGCGGAACGTGCACCCGGCCGTGACCGTGTAGAGCCCCATCAGGACCGCCACGTTCGCCGGAACCGGGATCTGCCCCAGCACGCACTGGACGCAGGAGACCAGCGCGATGACGGCGAAGACCGTCCGGGGGAACGTCCGGCGCAGCACCAGCGGCCCGGTCAGCGCGACGGTCAGCAGCACGTAGTGGCCCGTGCCGATCCCGCTCGGCCCCACCAACAGGGACGGCACCGAGAAGAACAGGACCGGCAGCGCGAAGAAGGCGTCGACGAGCGGCTTCTTGCCCCGCAGCCACTCCCATGCGCTCGCCACCATGCCCGCCAGCGTACGTACCGGCAGGTCACTCCGGGATCAGCCGTAGGTCGGACCCGTGTCCGCCGCAGGGATGGCCCATCCGGACCCCGCCACTCACGGTAACGTCGCACTCGTGGAGTCGCTGGTTTCCGGATGGCTGACGTGGCGCGCCGCGATGGAGCGGGCCCTCTACGGGGAGGACGGTTTCTACCGGCGCGAACGCCCCGCCGAGCACTTCCGCACCTCGGTGCACGCCTCGCCGCGGTTCGCCGCCGCCATCGCCCGCCTGCTGGTCGAGGTCGACGCCCTGCTCGGCCACCCCGACCGGCTGGACGTGATCGACATCGGCGCCGGGTCCGGCCGCCTGCTGGGCAACATCCTGGCCTGCGTGCCGCCAGACCTTGACGCCCGGCTCGTCCCGACGGCGGTGGAGCTGGCACCGCGTCCCGCCGACGTCCCGTCCCGGATCGTCTGGCGCCCCGACCTGCCCGGCCGCATCACCGGCCTGGCCGTCGCGAACGAGTGGCTCGACAACGTGCCGCTGGACGTGGTGGAACGCACTCCCGAGGGCATCCGGACCGTCCTGGTCGACCCGTTCAGCGGCACCGAGCGACCGGGGCCGCCGCCGTCCGACGAGGACCGCGGCTGGATGGAGCAGTGGTGGCCGCTGGCCGAACCGGGCGACCGCGCCGAGATCGGGCATCCGCGCTGCGCCGCCTGGTCCTCCGTGATCGGCCGCCTGTCCGCCGGTCTCGCGCTCGCCGTCGACTACTCGCACTCCCGCGAGTCCCGCCCGGTCTACGGGTCGCTGACCGGCTACCGCGACGGCGCGACCGTCCCCGCCGTCCCGGACGGATCATGCGACGTCACCGCCCATGTCGCGCTCGATGCCTGCCTGGTCGCCGGACGACGCGCGGGAGCGACGTCCAGCCTCCTGACGACCCAGCGCGAGGCCCTGCGCGCCCTGGGGCTCTCGGGAACCCGCCCACCCCTCGACCTGGCCCACCAGGACCCCCGCGCCTACGTGGCCGCCCTCTGCCACGCCGGCGAGGACGCCGAACTGACCGACCCCACCGGCCTGGGCGGCTTCGGCTGGCTCACCCAAACCATCGACATCCCCATCCCCGTCCCCTTAACCCGAACCGACCAGCCGCCCCTGCAAGACCACCTGAACCCGAACCTCCACTGACTCAGCAGGAAGTCGCAGGCCGGGAGCCGCGCACAGCATCCCCGACCCCAGGGTCGCGTTGCGGGCGGAGCGTCAGCTCCTCTGGGTCTGCTCCTCTGGGTCAGCCTCCGCAGAACGAGCCACGCCCGCACCCGGCTCCGGGTAAACGCAAGACCGGCCGAGCAACGTCTCGATCCCACCCCACCGACGCGAACCGGCTACCGCTCCACGTGGAGTGACGCGGACCGGCTACCCGCTCCACGTGGAGTGACGCGAACCGGCTACCGCTCCACGTGGAGTGACGCGGAGCTGTTAGCGCTCCACTTGGAGGGCGGTCAGGCCGCGTAGGACGTAGCCGGACTTCCACTCTGGTTCGGTGGTGAGGTGCAGGGCGGGGGCCGCGCGCAGCAGCGCGCCGAACGACTCGGTGAGCTCGATGCGGGCCAGGGGCGCGCCCAGGCAGTAGTGGATGCCGAGGCCGAAGGTGATGTGGGGGTTCGGGTCGCGCCCCAGATCGAGCCGGTTCGGGTCGGCGAACACCTCCGGGTCGCGGTTGGCGGACGCGAACTGGAGGGCGACCTCGGCGCCGCGGGGGATGTCGACGCCGGCGACCCTGATGTCCTCCAGCACCCAGCGTTCGAACATGGGCGCCGGCGTGTCGTAGCGCAGCAGCTCCTCGACCGCGGTGGGCACGAGCGACGGGGCGGAGCGGAGACGTTCCAGCTGGCCGGGGTTGCGGAACAGCGTCCACCAGCCGTTGCCCGTCGCGTTCACCGTGGCCTCGTGGCCGGCGTTGAGGAGCAGGACGCAGGTGCCAATCAGCTCGTCCTCGGTGAGCCGGTCGCCCTCGTCCACGACGTGGGCCAGCGCGGTGATGAGGTCGTCGCCCGGCTCGGCCCGCCGGGCGCGGGCCAGCTTGCGCAGGTAGTCGGAGAACTCCACGGCCGCGCGGACGGCGGTCCGCTGGACGTCCTCGGGCGGGTTCAGCTCGTACATGCCGCAGATGTCGGCCGACCAGGGGCGCAGGAGGTGCCGGTCCTCGACGGGGACGCCCAGCATCTCGGCGATCACGTTCACCGGCAGCGGCTCGGCGATCTCGGCCAGCAGGTCGCCGCCGCCCCGGTCCGCGAGCCCCGACGCGAGCTCCTCGGCGAGGCGCCGGATCATCGGGCGCAGGCCCTCCACCATGCGCGCCGTGAACGCCTTGGACACCAGACGCCGCAACCGCGTGTGGGTGGGCGGTTCCACGTCCAGCATCCCGGCGCGGATCAGGTCCCAGAAGGGCTGGAGGAAGTCGGGCTCCGGCTCCTGCCCGAACTCCTCGTGGCTCGCGGTGTGGAGGTACGACCTCCCGAGACGCCGGTCGCGCAGCAGCGCGTCGACGTCCTCGTACCGGCTGATCACCCACTGGCCGGTGGGCTCGTGGAAGAACACCGGCCGCTCGGCGCGGAGCCGCTCGAACACCGGATACGGGTCCGCCACGAATGCGGTGGACCAGGGATCGTAGGCCAGGTCGCTCATGTCCCGACGATATGCGCCCTTTGCGGTTATTTGGAGCGGAGCCGTGGGCGCCGGGCTCCTTCGGCGCCGCCGCGGCAGCCTCTTTACACATGATCGCGTTCCCTTCTCGGCGGGGTCGGCCCGCCCTCCCCCCTCGGGCGGGCCGACGTGTTCCATCGTCGAGGGACGCCGAGGGGCGCGGAAGTAGAACGCGATTCTGGGGATAAGTCGTCAGCGGGCCCAGTGGGTGGGGTCGCCGCCCCCGGCGCGGCGGGCGGCGAGGGCTCGGCGCGCGGTGGACTCGACGATCGCGCGAGCCTCGCCCAGTTCGCGGTCCGCCGCCGCCACCTGGACCGGCCCCGGAGGCGCGTCCACGTGGACGGTGGCCAGGCCCAGCAGACGCTGGAAGGGGTTCACGGTCAGCCTGACGCTCTGCGCGCGCGCGTGGGCGATCACGTCCGTGCGGCGGCAGGGCCATCCGTGCCGGGCCACGAAGACCACGTCGTCGGTGCCGGCGCCTTCCGCGTGCTCCATCGACACGGTCTTGGAGGACGCGGGGACGAGGGTGACCGCGTCCACCTGCGTCCCGGGGAAGACCTGCGAGACGAGGTGCAGGGCGACGTGGCGGGGCGCGACGGGGAGCAGGGTCGACGAGAGCGCCTGGCGCTCGCCCGCGTATCCGGCCACGGTGACGTCGACGCGGGCCCAGCCCAGGCTGCGCCAGATCAACGGTTCGACGATGCTGACGGCCTGGACGCGGCCCGGCGGCAGCGTCTGCATCCGGGTCTCCAGCAGGCCGTAGCGCAGGCGGATCCCGTCTGGCGACATCGCGACCGTGAAGTTGGCGTACATGACCAGCGGCGCGATCACGGCTCGGATGAGGCCGAGCAGGACCGGGATGGTGATGGCCAGGATGCCGCCCTCGGCGTACATCACGAGGAAGATGAGGGACGCGAGGAAGAGCAGCACCGTCCCCAGGACGGGCAGTCGCACGACGAGCGACCCGAGCAGGGAGCCGAACGGGACGCGCCACAGGTGCCGTTCGGGCGCTTCCGGGGTCTGGCCCGGGAGCCCGGCGGCGCGGGCGAGGAGTTCGGCACGCAACTGTTGTGCCGACTGCCGCCCCAGGTAGCGGAGAGCGATTTCGCTCTGCTCGCCCCCTGCCAGCTCCACGCGCACTTCAGAAAGCGCGAACACCCGCGTTACCAGCGGACGCACGACGTCTATGGCCTGGATGCGCGAAAGCGGGATGCGGCGCGCGTTCTTACGCAGGATGCCGGTCTCGACGACGAGGTCGTCGTTGTCGACACGGAAGCGCAGTGCGAGCCAGGTCCACAGGCCGGTTCCCACTGCGACCAGTCCCATGGGGATGGTCACGATGATGAACCGCAGGATCACCTCCGGCGTGAGCGCCAAGGTGATGCCATTGTCCGTCTGCGTCAGCAGCAGGGGGAAGCCGAGGAGGACGAAGTAGATGATGAGGAACACGAACGCGCGCAGTGGGGCCGTCGCCCAGTGGAGCCTGTGCGTGCCCTCCGAGAACCGGACCGGGGGACGTTGCGGCTGCGGCGGACCATACGCATACGGCGGACGAGGCGGGCCATACCCGGGCCGGGGCGGCTGGTACGACGGTCCCGCAGGGCGACCGTAAGGGCCCGGCTGCCCAGGCGGGCCGGGTGGTCCGGACGGTCCAGGCGGCCCGGGCGGGCCGGAGGGGCCAGGCCGTCCAGGCGGGCCATAGGGGCCGTAAGGGCCGCTCATAGGCCCATGCCCCATTCCTCGCCCTTCTGCGCGAGACGGTCGCGCAGGAGCGCGGCCTCCGCGGTGGGCAGTCCCGGAATCGTTGCGTCCGTCGCCGCGGCGGCGGTGTGCATCCGGACGGTGGCGACACCCATCCACCGCTCCAGAAGCCCCGCAGTGACGTCCACGAACTGCATCCGCCCATACGGGACCACGATGAGGCGCCGGACGAGGACACCATGGGTCACGATGAGATCGTCGCCGCGCTCGGCGTAGCCGTAGGCCCTGCGGTCCAGTTCCGCGACCACCCAGGTGAGGATGACCCCGAGCACAACGGCGGCCACCCACATGGACGCCGCGACCACGGTGCCGTTCCTCCAGACGATGAAAGCGCCCACACCACCCACGGGAATCGCCCACAGGACCGCGGTGAGGAGCCTGTGCCAGGCATGGCGTCGGGAAATGGGCGACCAGCGGAGGCCGGCCCCAGGCGCGAAGGCCTGATCCGCCTGGTAGACGGGCTGTCCCTGGTGCGGCGGGTAGGGTGCCCCTACCTGTCCCTGACCAGGGGGCTGACCGCCGTGGCCCGGACCGGACGGCGCGGGCGGACGCACCGCGCCCTGCTGTCCAGGATGCGCGGCGGGATCGAATGGCGGTTCGCCGTGGCTCGCGTTCATTGCCCCCTAGTCAATCGGATAACGACTACCGCTCGCCATGGGACCATGAAGCGGTGATCGGAGTGGCGGAGGCGCGACCATGACCACCGAACGGATCGTCGGGATCGGTGCGGGCGCGAAGGAGCTCGCCACCGAGGACATGACCCTGAACATCGGCCCCCAGCACCCGTCCACGCACGGTGTGCTGCGGCTGAAGCTCACCTTGGACGGTGAACGCATCTCGGCCGCCGAACCCATCGTCGGCTACATGCACCGGGGAGCCGAGAAGCTGTTCGAGGTCCGCGACTTCCGGCAGATCATCGTCCTGGCGAACCGGCACGACTGGCTGTCGGCGTTCTCCAGCGAACTCGGCGTCGTCCTCGCCGTCGAACGCATGCTCGGCATGGAGGTCCCCGTCCGCGCGGTATGGGCGAGGACCCTGCTGGCAGAGCTGAACCGGGTCCTCAACCACCTGATGTTCCTTGGCTCCTACCCGCTGGAAGTGGGCGCCATCACCCCGATCTTCTACGCGTTCCGCGAGCGCGAGGTCCTGCAGCGGGTCATGGAGGAGATCTCCGGTGGGCGCATGCACTACATGTTCAACCGCGTCGGCGGGCTGAAGGACGAGCTTCCCGCCGGTTGGACGGCGCGCGCGCGGGCGGCGGTCTCCGAGGTCCGTGCCCGCATGAGCGACATCGACGACCTCATCATGGGCAACGAGATCTTCCGGGCCCGCACCAGGGGGGTCGGCGCCCTCACTCGAGAACAGATCCTGCAGTACGGGGTGTCCGGGCCCATCGCGCGCGCGTCCGGCGTGGATTTCGACCTGCGCCGGGACGAGCCCTACCTCGCGTACGGCGAGCTGGACGTCCGCGTGGTCACCCGGTCAGAGGGCGACTGCCTGGCCCGCTTCGAGTGCCTGCTCGACCAGGTGCACGCGTCCCTCGACCTTGCGGACGCCTGCCTGGACCGTCTCGCCGAGCTACCGCCCGGCCCGATCAACCAGCGGCTGCCGAAGGTCCTGAAGGTCCCCGAGGGACACACCTACGCCTGGACGGAGAACCCGCTCGGCATCAACGGCTACTACCTGGTGTCGCGCGGCGAGAAGACCCCGTGGCGGATGAAGCTGCGGTCAGCGTCGTACAACAACGTCCAGGTGCTCGCGGAGCTGCTGCCCGGCAACCTGGTCGCCGACATGATCGCCATTCTCGGCTCGATGTTCTTCGTCGTCGGCGACATCGACAAGTAGCGCGACGAGGCGGGCGACCCGACCCGACGAGCAACGCGGCGCCGGTTCCGGCCCGCCGCGGCGCTCCCTCAGGCTCGGGACGCGCCGGGGTGGTCGCGGCGCTCCTCGTCCGGCCCCTTGGGGACCCGGCACGCGTACTCCAGGAAGATCGCCGCCGCCACGAGCACGCCGGCCGCGAGGAACGTGCCGCCGCTCACGAAGAAGTCGTGCCGGGGGGTCGACTTGTCGAGCGAGGAGGCGAGGCTGACGGCGAAGCCGCCGAACACGCCCGCGATGACCGCCGCGGAATGCGCGCTGGCCTTCCCCAGGGCCGCCAGGCGCGCCACCGCGAGGGGATCCAGCGGCTTCTGCCTCGGCTTGCGGGAGGCGTCCGCCCCGCGTCCGCTGGAAGGCTTGCGGCGGATGCGGCGCAACACGTTCAGCCCGGTGAACGCCTCACCGAGGGCGAGCAGCAGCAGCGTCGGCACCGCCGTCCACGGCAGCGGGGGCAACGACAGGTAGGCGGAACGCAGCACCGCCCAGGTGATCACCCCGATGACGACCACGAGGGCGACGAGGAACAGCGGGCGGGACGGCTTCATGCAGGCTGCTGCAGAGCCAGGTCGTCACGCCGGCGGCAGATCGACGGGCCGCCCTCCGCCTGCCTGGCCTCGGCCAGGTCTCCCACGCGGCCGTGCCCGGTCAGCAGCACGTCCGGCTCGATGTCGGACCACGGGACGAGGACGAACGCGCGCTCGTGCGCGCGCGGGTGCGGGAGCGTCAGATCGGGGTCGTCGGACGTGATGTCCCCGAAAGTCACGATGTCGATGTCGAGGGTGCGCGGACCCCAGCGGACCACGCGCTCGCGGCGCATCGAGTTCTCGATGTTCAGAACCCGCTCCAGCAGGTTCTCCGGAGGCAGGCGCGTGTCGGCGATGAGCACGATGTTCAGGAAGTCGCCCTGCTCGGGGATGCTCTCCCCTGGCGGCGCGTAGGGGGCGGTCTCGTAGACCCGGGAGAACGCCACGAAGTTCAGCCCCGGTGCGTCGAACAGGGCGTCGACCGCCTCCTGGATGTTGTCCAGGCGGTCCCCGAGGTTGCTGCCGATCGAGAACACGACACGGTGCTGGACCAGCATGTGCCCCCCGGTGGCGGTGCGGTCGGGCATGCGGTCGGACGCTGTCATGGGCGACTCCTCGTGATCTTCACGGCGACGTCCGCGAAAGGGTGCGGGATCGGGGCGCTCGGCTTGTGGACGGTGATCTCGACCTCGGACACCGTCCGATCTTCCAGACATATCTTCGCCAGCCGGTCGGCCAGCGTTTCGAGGAGGTTCAGGGGCTCCCCCTCCACGGCGGCGACCAGCCGTCCGGCGAGCGCTCCGTAGTCGACGGTACGCGAAAGGTCGTCGCCTTCCGCGGCGGGGCGCGTGTCGAGGCCGAGGACGGCGTCCACGACGAACTCCTGGCCCAGGTCGCGCTCGGCGGGCAGGCATCCGTGGCGGCCCCGTGCCCGAAGCCCGCGCAACTCGATGCGGTCGAGAGTCATTCTTCCTCTGCATCCACGACGTTGAGGACGGGAGACCCGTGGTGAAGCAGAAGCCGCCACTCTCCGCCCGCCCGTACGAACACATTCGTCGCCACGATGCTTCCGCCGGCGAGGAACCCCGCTTCGGTGTCCTCATCGGCGGTCAGGACGTTCTCCTTACACGTCACCACGGCGTGGTCGCCGTACACGTCCGTTTCCACGTCGGTGAGCACGAACTGGATGTAGGACGTGTTGGCCATGATGAGCGCCCACGAGCGCAGGACCGCCTCACGTCCCCGCAGCATCGTCCAGCCGGGGTGCACGCAGGAGACGCCCTCGGCGTACTGGCCGTCCGCCCAGACCGCCGACATGCGGTCGAAGTCACCGGCCTCGAACGCGGCATAGAACTCGGCATGGACCTCGTCCACGTCGGCGCGGTTCACGGCACGGCTCATAGGCGGGGACTCCCATCGTCTTTGCTGTCCTGGGTGATGCTGTCCTGATCGACCGGACGCGCCGCGCGCATCGCGGCCGCCACTCGTACCGCGTCCGCGTTGGGCCGGACCCTGTGCACTCTCACGCACCATGCCCCGGCGGCCGCCACGAGAGACGTGATGGCCACGGTCGCGTCATCGCAATCGCCGAACGGACGGCGCGTCCCGTCCGGTTCCGCAAGGAGCCGCGTCAGAAACCCTTTGCGGGACGCTCCCACCAGGACGGGGTAGCCGAGCCCGGTGAACGCGTCCAGATGGGCGAGCAGCGACCAGTTGTGCCCCGTCTCCGGGTTCTTGGCGAAGCCCAGCCCAGGGTCGAGCACCACCATCGACGGGTCGACGCCCTCCCCCAGCACGGCGTCGACCCTGTGCAGGAGTTCGTCGCGCACTTCACGGACCACGTCCGTGTAGATCGCGCGGTTGTACATGTCATGGCTGTGGCCGCGCCAGTGCATCACCACGTAGGGGACGCCCGCGGCGGCCACGACGCGCGGCATGTCCGGGTCGGCCAGGCCGCCGCTCACGTCGTTCACCAGCCGCGCGCCCGCGTCGACCGCGGCCTCGGCGACCTCGGCGCGCATGGTGTCGACGCTCACGGGGACGTGCTCGGCCACGAGCGCCTCTATGACGGGAACCACGCGGCGCAGTTCCTCTTCCTGGGACACGCGCTGCGCGCCAGGGCGGGTCGACTCGCCGCCCACGTCCACGATGTCGGCGCCCTCGCCCACGAGATCGAGCCCGTGGCGGATCGCCTTCTCCGGGTCGAACCAGGCGCCCCCGTCGGAGAAGGAGTCGGGGGTCACGTTGACCACGCCCATGACGAGGCAGCGCCCTGGCTCGGGCAGCCCCGGAACGGCGGCACTGGTCATGTCACCCAACCCTATGCCTTCGAATCGACCGGCCGCAGCGGCGCTTCAACCGCCACATCCGTCCGGCATACCCTCCGGGAGCAGCAGAACGGGCCTCAGCTTGACGCTGAGGCCCGTTCAGACGTTCGGACGAACCCGGGAGACCCGAGAGACTGTCAGCGGCCGAGAATCAGGCTCATCGCCTCGGAACGCGTCTCGGCATGATCCCGGAAGTCGCCGCGCACCGCCGACGTCACCGTCTTCGCGCCCGGCTTCCGCACCCCGCGCATCGTCATGCACAGGTGCTCGGCCTCGATCACCACGATGGCGCCGCGGGGCTCCAGCACCCTCATCATCGCGTCGGCCACCTGGCTGGTCAGGCGCTCCTGCACCTGCGGCCGGCGGGCGTACACGTCCACCAGCCGGGCCAGCTTCGACAGACCGGTGATCTGGCCCTTCTTGTTGGGCGTGTAGCCCACGTGCGCGACCCCGTGGAAGGGCACCAGGTGGTGCTCGCACACGGAGTACACCTCGATGTCCTTCACCAGGACCATTTCCTCATGGTCGGCGTCGAACACCGTGGTCAACGCGTCCTCGGGCTGCTGGCGCAGGCCCGCGAACTGCTCGGCGTACGCGCGCGCCACCCTGGCGGGGGTGTCGCGCAGACCGTTGCGGTCAGGGTCTTCCCCGATGCCGATCAGGATCTCGCGGACGGCCCTCTCGATGCGCGCGTGGTCGAAACGCCCGCCGTGCAGTGTCTCGCCCGGCGGGTCGTTCTCGATCGGCGCCTCGTCGTACGGGATCGCCAAGGTCGTCAGCTCTCGCCCGGGGCCGGGTCGACGGCCTCAGAGGTGACGCCGCTCTGGCCGTTGTTCTTGGTCAGGTCGGTGACGTCCTGCGGGCCGAGCAGGGCCAGCTCCTTGGGCGACAGCACCGGCGGACGGTCGGACGGGAGGCGCTTGCCGTAGCCGGTGTAGGAGTTCTGGTGCGGCCGCTTCTGGATCGGCGCGAAGATCTCCAGCACCTGGTTCTTGGACAGCGTCTCCTTCTCCATCAGGTTGACGACGAGCTCGTCCAGGACGTCCCGGTACTCGACGAGGATCTCCCAGGCGGTGTCGTGCGCGCCCTCGATGTAGCGCCGGACCTCGTCGTCGATCGCGGAGGCGATGTCCTCGGAGTAGTCGCGCTCGTGGCCCATGTCGCGGCCGAGGAAGACCTCGCCCTGCCCGGTGCCGAACTTGCGCGCGCCGAGGCGCTCGCTCATGCCGTACTCGGTCACCATGTTGCGGGCGATGGAGCTGGCCTTCTCGATGTCGTTGGCCGCGCCGGTCGTCGGCTCGTGGAAGACCAGTTCCTCGGCGGTGCGCCCGCCCAGGAGCATGGCGAGCTGGTCGGTCATCTCCGAACGGGTCGTGAGGAACTTGTCCTCCATCGGGAGGGTCATGGTGTAGCCGAGGGCCCGCCCGCGCGGAAGGATCGTCACCTTGTGCACCGGGTCGGAGTTCGGCAGCGCGTGCGCCACCAGGGCGTGCCCGCCCTCGTGGTAGGCGATGATCTTCTTTTCCTTCTCCGACATCACCCGGGTCTTGCGCTCCGGCCCGGCCATGACGCGGTCGATGGACTCCTCCAGGGTGTCCATGTCGATCAGCTTGCGATCGAAGCGCGCGGTGAGCAGCGCCGCCTCGTTGATCACGTTGGCCAGGTCGGCGCCGGTGAAGCCCGGGGTGCGGCGCGCGATCACGTCGAGGTCGACGTCCTGCGCGAACGGCTTGCCGCGCCCGTGCACGCGCAGGATCCCCTTGCGGCCCTCCAGGTCGGGACGGTCCACGGTGACCTGGCGGTCGAAGCGGCCGGGGCGCAGCAGCGCCGGGTCGAGGATGTCGGGACGGTTGGTCGCGGCGATCAGGATCACGCCGCCCTTGACGTCGAAGCCGTCCATCTCGACCAGCAGCTGGTTGAGGGTCTGCTCGCGCTCGTCGTGGCCGCCGCCGAGGCCCGCGCCGCGGTGCCGGCCGACGGCGTCGATCTCGTCGATGAAGATGATCGAGGGGGCGTTGGTCTTGGCCTGCTCGAACAGGTCGCGGACCCGGGACGCGCCCACGCCGACGAACATCTCGACGAAGTCGGAGCCGGAGATCGAGTAGAACGGCACGCCCGCCTCGCCGGCGACGGCGCGCGCCAGCAGCGTCTTGCCGGTGCCGGGCGGGCCGTACAGCAGCACGCCCTTCGGAATCTTGGCTCCGATGGACTGGAACTTCGCCGGGTTCTGCAGGAAGTCCTTGATCTCTTCCAGTTCCTCCAGGGCCTCGTCGGCCCCGGCCACGTCGGCGAAGGTGGTCTTCGGGGTGTCCTTGGTGATGAGCTTGGCCTTGGACTTGCCGAAGTTCATCACCCGCGAGCCGCCGCCCTGCATCTGGTTCATGATGAACAGGAAGATCAGCACGATGACCACGATGGGCAGCAGGCTGAACAGCAGGTTCAGGAAGAAGCTCTGCTTCGGGACATCAACGTTGTAGCCGCCGGGCAGCTTGCCGGCGTTGGCCTGGTTCTGCAGTTGCTGCTGCAGTTGCAGCCCCTGGCCCTCGACCCAGGAGGACTGCTGCTGCTTGCCGTTGGTGAGCGTCAGCTCGATCCGCTGGTCCTTGTCAATGATCTTCGCGGACTTCACCTGGCCCGCGTTGATCTCCTGGACGACCTTGGAGGTGTCAACCTTCTCGAACGAACGGCCGGGGTTGACGCCCCACATGACCAGGGCGACCAAGAGGCCGAACAGCAGGATCCACAGCAGCGGCCCGCGAAAATAGCGCTTCACGTCCATTTATCCGGTTACCCCGTAGGGGCCCGTCCCTCCTGACCAACGTCTGTGTGCGATCCTCGCCCGTCCCTGGGGACGGACGCCACTGCGACCAACAATGCGACCAACGGGAAGGCCCGTCGCCCGGGGCTCCGGTCCCACCGTGGCGGCTTCCCACATATGGCTTCCCGAACCCGAGGTCCGGGACACCGACGGTACACCGCAGGCGCAGGAGACGCAGCCGACGCCGTTCTCCCACATCCCTTGCCTATACCCGTCAACGACCTTTGCAACGATTCGTCACGGTCGCTTGTTCCCTGGGACGTTGATGCGCCTCCGAGCAGTGTGGGCGCGTCCGGGGCGATCAGGCCCTCCCCGCCGTCCCCCTGACCTCCTCCGGGACGCTCAGGATCCGTCCCCGCCGTACACGTGCGGGGCCAGGGTTCCGACGAAGGGCAGGTTCCGGTACCGCTCCGCATAGTCGAGCCCATAGCCGATGACGAACTCGTTGGGGATGTCGAAGCCGATGTACTTCACGTCGATGTCGGTCGTGACGGCCTCCGGCTTGCGCAGCAGCGCGCAGATCTCCAGCGAGGCCGGGTTGCGCGAGCGCAGGTTGCTCACCAGCCACGACAGCGTCAGGCCCGAGTCGACGATGTCCTCCACGATCAGGACGTGCCGGTCGAGGATGTCGGTGTCGAGGTCCTTGAGGATGCGGACGACGCCGGACGACTTGGTGCCCGAGCCGTAGGACGACACGGCCATCCAGTCCATGGAGGCGGGCGAGTGCAGCGCCCGTGCCAGGTCGGCCATGATCATGACGGCGCCCTTGAGGACCCCGACGAGCAGCAGGTCCCTGCCCGCGTAGTCGGCGTCGATCTGCGCGGCGAGCTCGCGCACCTTCGCCTGCAGGTCGTCCTCGGGGATCAGCACCTTCGCCAGGTCGTTGCCCAGGTCCTTCTCGTCCACAACCCCACCTCATAGCTCAGACCTCGCCCGTCCGGTGGGACGGACGTCGGACGGACACCGCCGCGCGCCGTTCGGGCCGTGCGCGGCGGACGCGACGCGTGACGATCCGCACACGCCGCGACGTCAAACCGGGCCGAACAGCAGCTTCCCAGACCTCCGGACGGCGCGCAGCCCCCCGGGCAGATCCACGTGCCGCTGGCCGTGCCAGGCCGTGACCAGCCGATCCACTGCATCGATATGGACCGCCGCGAGCGTACCCGGTGGGCTGCCGGCCCTGACCGCCGCCGTCCGCAGGACCCTCGTTCGGACGGCTCTGGGCAGCCCTTCGAGCCCTTCCAGGCGGACGGCCACATCGGCGCCGTCTTCGGAGGTCTCCAGGTCCGAGTAGGCGCGCGCGGCCATCTCGTCGAGGGCGTCGGCGTCGTCGCGCAGCATCCTGGCCGTCCGTGCCAGCGCTTCGGCCACCCCCGGTCCGAGCGTTCTCTCAAGGACGGGAAGGGCCTCGTGCCGGACCCGCACGCGCGCGTAGGCGGGGTCGATGTTGTGGGGGTCGTCCCAGGCGTCCAGCCCCATGGCCTTGCAGGCGCGGCGGGTAGTGGCGCGATCAAGCTCCAGCAAGGGTCTCAGGTACAAGACGTCGGAGCGCCTGAATCCGGCGGGCATGCCGGCCAACGAGCGGGCTCCGGAACCACGCGCCAGCCCTAGCAGGACGGTCTCGGCCTGGTCGTCTTGCGTGTGACCAAGCAGGACGGCGGTAGCGCCCAATCGAAGGGCGGCATCATCCAGGGCCGTGTACCGGGCGTCGCGGGCCGCGTTCTCTGGGCCCCCGGATCCGTCGACGGTGACCGCGACAGAACCCGCTGGGTCGAGGCCAAGGGCGACCATGGTTCGGACCACCGCGTCGGCCCGCTTGTCCGAGCCGCTCTGCAGGCCATGGTCGATGGTGATGCCTCCGGCCGGACGTCCTGCCCTGGGCGCTTCGAAGGCCAACGCCCCGGCCAGCGCCAGCGAGTCGGCGCCCCCGCTGCACGCGGCCAGCACCATCGCCCCCTGGGGCAGGTCGGCGAGCACGCGACGCACCGCAAGACGTACCGCAGCCACAGCCGGATCAGGGCCCATGGCAAACGTCTACCATCACACGGCGCCGCGCGCCCGAGGCAGGTACGGCCTCAAGCGCGCCGTGGTCAGGCCTCGTTGGCCTCCGGCGGGGCGTCAATGGCGCGTGTACCGACGACCCTGCTCATCCACAGGGTGGGTTCCTTGATCTCGTCGTGGGTCGGGAGCGTCTCCGGCGACTGCCAGACCTGGTTGAAGCCGCTCATGCCGACCTCGGTGACGACCCTCCGCACGAACCGCGAACCCTCCGCGTACTGCTTCATCTTCAGGTCGATTCCGAGCAGGCGCCGGATCGTCTTGTCGAGCTTGGAACCGCCCGAGCGCCGTCCCTGGAAGCGCGACCGGATCTGCTGCACGGACGGCACGACCTCGGGGCCCACCGCGTCCATGACGTAGTCGCCGTGCCCTTCGACCAGCGTCATCACGGCGGTGAGGCGGTCGAGGATCTCCCGCTGCTCCGGCGTCTGGATCGCGTCGATGAGGTTGGAGTCACCGCCGCGCACGGCGTCGGCGACGGCCTCGGCCGCGTCCCTGATGCGGTCCAGCATCATGCCGGGGTCGAGGTCGGACGCGAGGAGGAACTTGGTCATCTGGTCCTGGACGTACTCGCGCAGCCATGGGACGCCGGTGAACTGGGCGCGGTGCGTCTCCTCGTGCAAGCAGACCCAGAGGCGGAAGTCACGCGACTCCACACCGAGCTCCTGCTCCACGTGGACGATGTTGGGTGCGACCAGAGTCAGCCGCCCTGTCGGCGCACGGCCGGAGGGGTCCGGCGGCAGGAACAGCTCGTACTGGCCCAGGACACGGCTCGCCATGTACGCCAGGATCGCGCCCACCTGCATGCCGGTGACGCGGGAACCGACCGCCTGGACGACGACGTTGCCCGCCCCACCGAGAGGGCCGCCGTTGCCCTTCTCCGACATCTGCTCCATGAGCGGCTCCAGCACCACCCGGAAACCGTCCACGTTCGCGCGGATCCAGCCGGGCCTGTCCACGATCGTCGCGGGGTCGGGGTCGAGTTCGGACGCCATGCCGGTGAAGTCCCGCACGTGCCCATGAGCGATCTGCGACAGGGCGCGCAGCTCCTTCACGACCTCACGGGCCTCGGCATGGGTGACCTGCGGCCCGGGCCTGACGAGCCGGGTGCCGGCCTGGACCGCCAGGTTCCAGTCGATCATTGAGGCGCTCATGTCACCACCGTACGTTCGGAACGCGGCGCCGGAGCGCCCTGCATGGTCGTTCAACGAACAACCGTTCTGGTTATCTCCCGTACGGACGCCCCCACACCCGCGCCACGGCTCGGGTGTGGGGCCTCAGATCAGCCGCATCCGCAGGTGGCCACGGCCGCGGCGAGCTGGTCGAGCTTGCCGGGGTCGACCGGTCCCTTGCCGTCCCCCGCCATGAACGCGAAGGCGAGCAGACGTCCGTCCGCGTCGTAGGCGAGTCCGGCCAGGGTGCTGACCCCCGCCAGGGTGCCGGTCTTGGCGCGCACCATGCCCGCGCCCGCCTGGCTGGCCGCCACGGTGTAGCGGGGCGGGCCCAACGTCCCGGAGAACCCCGCGATCGGCAGACCGGTGATGACCGGGCGCAGGTTCGGATGGTCCCCGCCGGCGGCGAGCGAGACGATCCGGGCAAGCGCCAAAGGCGAGATGCGGTTGAGGGGCGACAACCCACTGCCGTCGTTGACCGAGACGCCCTCGGCCACGCCCAGCCCGGCGAGAACCTGCCGGACGGCCTGCGCGGCATCGGCGAACGTCGCGGGACGGCCCAGCTTGATGGCCACCTGTCGTGCCACCGCCTCGGCCACGTCGTTGTCGCTGTCGGTCAGCAGATGCTCCACGAGCGCGGACAGCGGCGGCGACTGGACGGCACCGAGTTGCACGGCCTCCTTCTGCGCGACCGTCGAGCGCCCGGCCTTGGCACTGACCCCGTTCTTGGACAGCAGACGCGCGAACTCCCTCGTCGCAGCAGAAGGCGGGTCAGAAACCCGTGTCTTGCTGGACGGGTCCGATGGCGCCACACGCCCCTCATCGACGGTCAAGGCGCTGACAGGCGCCAACTCGCCGTCGGGCAGATAGTTCGGTTTCCAGCTGGCGGCCTTACGAGGCCCCTGATAGGCGGAGGCGTCGTAGTCCACGCGGACCTGGCCCGCGCCGGAAGCCTTCAACGCCGTGGCCGTCTGGCGGGCCAGGTCGGCGAGCGACGCGTAGGGCGGGTGGCCGGCGCCCGGACGCGACGGAAGCGCCGTCAGGGTAGGATCCCCGCCTCCGACCAGAATGATCCCGTCGCCGGTGCCGCGCACGACCCGGGTGGTGATCCGGTGGGCCGGGCCGGCCGAGGCCAGCGCCGCCACCGACGTCGCCAGCTTCGTCGTCGAGGCCGGGGTGGCGGGCTGCCCGGCGCGCAGCTCGTACAGCGGCCGCCGGGTCTCCGCGTCGACGACCACCGCGTTGATCTTCGCCTGCGGTCCCCCGATCAGTGCGGAGAGCCGTCCCGCCAGGGCGGACGGGGCGGGCGGACGCCCCGACCCCGGCTCGGCGGCGGGGATCGCCGCGGACGACGGCGCGATCCGCACCAGGTCGCGCGCCGCCACGCTGGGCGGTTGCGGCGACAGGCGCCGGTCGGGTGTGAGTTTCACCACTGCCAGACCCGCGGCGACGGCGAAAACGTTAAGGAGGGACAACGACAGGACTGCGAGGGCCCGGCCCCGTCCAGGCACGCGACCGCCCCTCTCCCACTCAGCACTCACCAACGTGCGACATCCTTATACAGGGGAACACTCACCTGTGGTGCCGGCCTCGCCCACAGGCTCCCGAAAGACTAATCACTGCGAGCGCGCAGGGAGCGGAGGACATCTTGGATTTCGACGTCACGATTGAGATCCCGAAGGGCCAGCGGAACAAGTACGAGGTGGACCACGAGAGCGGCCGCATCCGGCTCGACCGCATGCTCTTCACCTCCACGCAGTACCCGGCCGACTACGGGTTCGTCGAGGACACCCTCGGCGAGGACGGCGACCCCCTGGACGCCCTGGTCCTGCTCCAGGAGCCGACGTTCCCCGGCTGCCTCATCCGCTGCCGCGCCGTGGGCATGTTCCGCATGACCGACGAGGCCGGCGGCGACGACAAGGTCCTGTGCGTCCCCGCCACGGACCCCCGCATGGAGCACCTGCGCGACATCCACCACGTGGCCGAGTTCGACCGGCTGGAGATCCAGCACTTCTTCGAGGTCTACAAGGACCTGGAGCCCGGCAAGTCCGTCGAGGGCGCCAGCTGGGTGGGACGCGTGGAGGCCGAGCAGGAGATCGAGCGTTCCTTCAAGCGCGCCTCCGACCAGGGCGGCCACTGAACCGTCCCCGGCCCGTGCGGCCGGCCGGGCCGTGTGGAGTCGCGGACGGCGCCGACCCGCTCCCTGCCGCCCACGCGACGCTCGCGAGGAACCCTTCTGTAGGACTTCTACAGAAGGGTTCTCGCTTTCTTCGGGGACTTCCGTCAGCCCGCGGGACGTGTGGCCCCCACCAGGTCGTGCCGGTGGATGCTCGCGATGCGTACCTGCGCGCCGGTGTAGGGCGCTTCCACCATGCGGCCGTTGCTGAGGTAGAGGCCGACGTGGTGGATCGTGGCGGGATCGGACCGGTTGGTCGCGAAGAAGACCAGGTCACCTGCACGTAGTTTGCTGATGGGAATGTGCGGTCCGGACGTCCACTGGGTGCCCGTCCAGTGGTCGAGCTGCACACCCGCCTTGTTCCACGCGTACATGGTCAGGCCTGAGCAGTCGAAGCCGACGGTCCCGGCGCCCTGCGCGATGCCGTATGTCGGCCCGTCCATGCCGCCTCCGCCCCAGGAGTAGGGCGTGCCGAGCCACTTGAGCGCCGCCTCGGCCGCGACGGCACCGCGCGCCTCGGGCGGCGCCTCCTTCGGAACGGGGAAGTCCGAACGGAACTTGCGCGTCTGCGCCTTCTCCAGCGCTCGTTCCCGCGCGCGCTTGACCTCCGCGGACTTCGCCTGCGCCTTGCCAAGCTTGCGTTCTAGACGGCGCTTGTCCGCCTCGATGCGCTGGACGGCGGCCTGTTGGGTTGCCACGGCGTCCTGTGCGAGCCGTTTGGCCTCGTCGGCGCGCCTCGTCGCCGCGCCTTGCTCGTCCAGTGAGGTCTTCGCCTGGCGGCGGAACACGTCCGCGACCGTCTGGGAGGCTTCGACCCGGCGGAACATGGCCGTTCGCCGTTCGGCGAGCATCTTGACCATGCCGGCGCGGTCCATGAATCCCTGGGGCCCGCCTTCACCCGCGACAGCCGAGGACATCGGGTCGTAGCCGGTGTTGTCCTGGTAGACCCGCGAGGCGAAGGACGCCAGTTCGGCTCTGGCCTCCTCCACTCTCCGGTTCGCCTCGGCAAGCCTCCCCTGGACGTCCCTGTACGCCTCCTGCGCGCGCCGCAGCTGCACCAGTTCACCGTTGTAACGCTCCACGGCGGCCTCTGCGGCGATGGCGAGCCTGTCGAGTTCGCCGTCCGCCTGGGCGAGCATGGCCTTCGTCCGCCCGACCTCGGCCGCCTTCTCCCTGACGTCGCGTTCGCTGTGTTCGACGTCCTTCGCGCTAGGTCCGGGAGGGTCGGACGGGCGGGCGGACGCGCCGGGCACCAGCACGCTCATGCCGATCGCGACGCCGGAGGTGAGCGCGACCAACCGCAGCGCCCTGCCACCGGCGGGAAACGGGGTCACGCGACGGCGACGTAGCTCAGGTGCGCCAGGTGCCATGATCACGTCCTCCCCGCCCGCGTTCCTGCCTAGCGCAAATGATCAGCTACGAAGAGGAGTTGACTCGGGAAATGGCAGGTACAAACGCCGTGCGATGAGGTGGGGCGGAAGCGCTCGACCTGGTGTTCGCCTACGGAGGGCTACCTGGCCGGCGCGGTCCGGGCCTTGGGAATCGGGGAGCGGTGACCCTGCGGAGCGGACGAGATCTGTGCCCCCGGGGGAAACGTGGCCAAGGGGATGGCGTCGAGGGTGTCGGACGCGTGTGGATGCGGCTGCCGCCCAGATCCGGGCCTCTGCGAGATGCCGGGTACTGCCGTCGGGCGCGGGGCGGCGTGCTCGTCCCTGGACTCCCGCCGGGCACCGACGGCGTACATGGAGGCGACCCCGGACGCGGACAGGAGCGCGACAGTCACGAGCACGGCGAAAGCACGACCGACCTGTGCGCAGAGCTTGGCAGCCCCCTCCTCCTTGGACGCCTTACGGGTGCGGCCGAACCGCCAGCGCCGACCTTGTCGAGACGTCCGTCCGGGACGTCCGAAGGCGGTCTGGACGGGAAAACCATCGGACCTGAACTCGGTGACGCGAGTGGCCACGAAGAGCCTGTAGCCGACAAGTTCCGGATCCAGGAAGCAACTCATCACCCTGAGCCGCATCTCCGGCGCGGGTAACGCGTCCGGTAGCAGCCCGTAGACCTGGGCGGCCGACATGGTCCGGGGACGGAGAGCTCCACAGGCGGCACACTCTCGCGCGTGCTCCACCAGCCGCCTGCTGATGTCGTCGGTGAGATCGCCACGCCGCTCACGCAGGAGGAGGGCGCGCTCGGGACAACCGCAGGACCCCTTGTTCGCGAGTATCTCCACGGTCAACGCCGCTTCGAGCTCGCCGCGCGCGCCGTCGAGTGCCGTCTGTGCGTCCCTCAGCGACACCCCGAACACTTTGGCAAGGTCGGGAACCGACAACTGGCGCCTGATGTGCAGTTCCAGGATCTCCCTGGAGAGGGGCCGCAGCGCCAGCACCGCCCGCCATGCGGTGATGCGCTGGTCGACGTCCTCCTGGTCGTGGCCGGTGACCGGCACGTCCGGCACCTGGTGCTCGGACGGCATGCGGCGGGCGCACTCCAGCCGGGCGATGGCGTAGAGCCATGGCCCGAACCGCTCGGGTTCGCGCAGCTTGCCGATGTGCGCCTCGGCCACGATGAAGGTGTCCCGCAGGGCGACCTGTGCCGCGTCGCGTCCCCGCAGTTGGGACCAGCAGTACGCGTAGAGCCCCTCGGCATGGGCGTCGTAGACCGCGGGCGGGGCGCCGGGGTCGCGCTCCCGCAGCGTCTCGACCAGGAGATCGTCGCTCATGCCAGAGAAGTTAAAGGCTGCAGGCGACCTTTACCAGCAAATTCAAGAGATCACACGCCGATACCGAACATTATTCTTACCCCTTAATTAGGTATTTCGGGAGTCTGTCCACAATTAATGGACTTCGTGGTACTTCGACCGCGATACTGCAAGGTTCGTCGGCTCCCATGACCTGGAAGCAACCCCGGTGGGCGACCACGTGATCACCAAGGGTGATTGAGTGCTATTTCGGGCCTCCAGTCTGGAATGACCATTTTATGACCGGCCAGACCGCACTTCCGGCCACGGCCATCAAGGCCTAACCGAACAGTGACCCAAAGAGCGAATACCGCCACCGCGACGCTTCAGAGGGCAATTCGACGACGGGTTCGTCTCCAGGCAGGCGCGCCTACGTCCAGAGACGACACTCGGCAATGGCGCCCGCCATCGACAGGTCGACGGCAACGTCCTGTCGTCGGCCACCCCGTCCTGCCTCGCGGAGGTTCATCGCGAGGTCGGACTGCGCTTGAACAAAGTTGACACTGTCATCATTACAGTGTCATCATCGGGCCATGGACGACGACACCTGGACGATCGCCGAACTGGCGGACCGTGCCGCCGCGGCTCTCGCGGCCGACGCGTCCGCGCAGGTCAGCGGCCGGGTGCGTGACCTGCCCAACGAGCGGCTGATCCGCTGGTACACCACGATCGGCCTGATCGACCCGCCCCTCGGCCGCCGCGGCCGCACCGCCCTGTACGGCCCCCGCCATCTCCTCCAGCTCGTCGCGGTGAAGCGCCGCCAGGCCTCGGGCGCCTCCATCGCCGAGATCCAGGTCGAGCTCGCCGCCGCGACCGACGCCGACCTCGCCCGCATCGCCGCTCTCCCTCACCCGCCGGACGCCCGTTCGACCTATCCGCCGGCCCCCGGCGCTTCACCTGGCCGAGCAGCCGGACGCCCCGGCTCGAACGCCCCGGCCACTCGGGACGCTGATCGGGCTCCCCTCGGCGACTCCCAGGCAAGGCCGGAGAGCCAGGGCATGCCTCCAACAGCCCCCGAAGGGGCGGGGGGCGGCGAGAGAGGGAACTTCTGGAGCACGCGACCCGATGTGTCATTCCGCCGCGACGTCGACATCAGCGCCTACGGCGAGCCCCGGCCCGCGATCGTCCAAGGCGTCCGCCTCGCGCCCGGCCTCACCGTGCTCCTCGAGGTCCCGGACCTGAACGGCGACGACCTCGCCGCCATCGAGGCGGCCGCGCGTCCACTGCTCGACGAACTGCGGCGCCGCGGCCTGCTCGACCCGGCGCGAGACCCCGCCGAAAGCCCCGACTTCCAGCCCGCCGACCCACCCCGGAGGATTCAGTGACCGTGCGCATCCTGCCGCTACCCGAGACCGCGCCGCCGGTACCCGACCACGGGCTCGGCGCGCTCAGCACCGACAGGGGAAACCTGCCGCTCGACTCCGTGGACGTGCACGCGTCCCTCACCGGCCTCGCCGCCCGCATCGAGATCGTCCAAGGCTTTCGCAACCCGTTCGACGTGCCGCTGGAGGCCACCTACATCTTCCCCCTGCCCGACCGCGCCGCCGTGACCGCACTGCGCATGGAGGCCGCGGACAGGGTCATCGAAGGGAGGCTGAAGGAGCGCGGGCAGGCGCGGCAGGACTACGACACCGCCATCGCCGCGGGTCAACGCGCGGCCATCGCGGAGGAAGACCGCCCGGACGTGTTCACCATGCGGGTGGGCAACATCCTGCCGGGCGAGCGAGTCACGATCCGCCTCTCCCTCGACCAGCCGCTGCCGCACGAGTCGGCGTCCAGCGCGACGTTCCGTTTCCCCCTCGTCGTCGCCCCCCGCTACATCCCCGGCGCTCCGCTCGACGGTGAGCGCGCGGGCCCCGGGGTGGCCGACGACACCGGCGCCGTGCCCGACGCGTCCCGGATCAGCCCGCCCGTCCTGCTGCCCGGCTTCCCCAACCCGGTTCGCCTGGCCCTCAGGGTCGACGTCGATCCGGCCGGGCTTCCGCTCACCCAGATCCGGTCGGCGCTGCACGTGGTCGCCGAGGAGGGCGACGGCGAGCGGACGACCGTGCGCCTGCAACCGGGCGAGCGGCTCGACCGCGACTTCGTCCTGCGGCTCGACTTCGCCCCTCGCGAGAGCGCGGCCCTCTCCCTCATCCCGGACGAGTCCGGCGAGGAAGGGACGTTCAGCCTCACCGTCCTGCCCTCTGGGGAGGCGAGGCCCCGTCCCCGCGACGTGGTGCTCGTCCTCGACCGTTCCGGCAGCATGCACGGATGGAAGATGGTCGCCGCCCGCCGCGCCGCCGCGCGCATCGTCGACACCTTCCGCGCCGAAGACCGGTTCGCCGTCCTGTCCTTCGACACCGTCATCGAGCGCCCGCGCGACCTCGGCTCCGGGCTGGTCGACGGCACCGACCGCAACCGGTTCCGCGCCGTCGAGCACCTCGCGGCGCTGGGCGCGCGAGGCGGCACCGAGATGCTCACCCCGCTCGACGAGGGCTGCCGCCTGCTCGCCGACCCCAACCGCGACCGGGTCCTCGTCCTCATCACCGACGGCCAGGTCGGCAACGAGGACCAGCTCCTCGCCCACCTCGAACCACGGCTGAACGGCGTCCGCGTGCACACGGTCGGCATCGACCAGGCCGTCAACGCCGGCTTCCTGAACCGCCTCGCCGCGATCGGCCGGGGCCGCTGCGAACTGGTGGAGTCCGAAGACCGCCTCGACGAGGCGATGGAGCACATCCACCACCGGATCGCCGCCCCGCTGGCCACCGGCCTCGACCTGCACGCCGACGGGCTGGAGATCGTCCCCGGCACCGTGGCGCCCGCCCGGCTGGGCGCCCTGTTCCCCGGCGTGCCGCTCCAGATCGCGGGCCGGTTCCGAGGCGCGCCCTCCGGCACCCTGTCCGTGCGGGGGACGGCCTCCGACGGCACGGCCTGGGCGCAGCAGGCCACCGGCGTCGTCGCCGAGAACCTGGCCGCCCGATCCATCTGGGCCCGCGCACACCTGCGCGACCTGGAGGATCAGTACACGGTCGGCGGCCCCGACGACCTGGAACAGCGCATCATCTCGGCCTCCCTCCGATTCGGCGTCCTGTGCCGCTTCACCGCGTTCGTCGCCGTGGACAGCCGGGTCGCGACCGAGGGCGAGGCGCCGCACCAGGTCGTCCAGCCGGTGGAGATGCCCCGCGGCTGGGCGGAAGCCGCACCGATGGCCGCCCCGCGGATGGCCCCGGCCGCCTTCGCCGCCGACATGGAAGCCGCCGCCCCGCCGGCAGGTGCAGCCCCCATGGCCCCCATGTCCCCTGCGCCCATGCCGGCGGCCCCCTCCGGCCCGCCTCCCATGCCGCAGGGCGCCCCTCCCGGCTACGGCGCGCCGCCCCCGGTCTCAGGCCGCCCCGCCGGTCGCCCCGCCGGTCGCGCCCGGCGGGCGGCAGGCCCTGTACCCTCGCCCCTCACGCGATTCCAGC
The DNA here is from genome assembly GCF_040639875.1 of Actinomadura sp. NPDC023710. Taxonomy (NCBI): domain Bacteria; kingdom Bacillati; phylum Actinomycetota; class Actinomycetes; order Streptosporangiales; family Thermomonosporaceae; genus Actinomadura; species Actinomadura sp. NPDC023710. The sequence continues at coordinate 71,316 of NZ_JBFAGB010000032.1, read as the reverse complement.
AGGAACTGGCCAACGTCCTGGGTCGCCTCCGCCAGGTCCCCGACACACGCGAAGAGCGCGTCCAGCACCTGCTGAGCGAACTCCTCCCCATCCTGGAGTCGATCGTCCAGCGAATGCAGACCCTCTCCCTGGACACCAAGCCCCTCGCCGAGCTCCGCGACGACCTGCACCGCCTCCGCCCCACCGCCGACCAGCCCACCGTCAACGACCAGTGGACCCGCGCGCTCCAGGTCCTCGCCGACTTCACCGGCGAGTCCCCACCCCGCCGCCCCTTCTGGAAGCGCCCCAGCTGACCCGAGGCGGGGCGCCCTCAGTAGGAGGCCGCCCCCGCCGCATCGCACACCCACATGGCGGACAGAGCAGAGCGAACCGGGGCATGACAACCCCGGCGACGTGGCAGGTGGCGATGACACCTGCGCCTGCCGAAGGAGAAACGCGAGGTAGAGGCACATGCCCGACCGCACGCCAGAAGACGCAGACCGTCTTATTCGGGCGAGAAGCGTGAGGTAGAGGCACATGCCCGACCGCACGCCAGGAGACGCAGACCGCCCTCCCCTCCTCGGGCGGCAGGTGCGAAGAAGAAGCGTGGCCTGACTGGCGAGTAGGAGGTGCGGGCAAGAGGCGCTGGGCACGGGCGTGGGCCGGGCCGCGCTGTGGGAGGCGCGGTCCGGCCCACGTTGGCGGGGGACGGTCAGGTGTGCTTCGGACGGTAGCGGCGGAGGAGCGGGATCAGGTTCAGGGCCAGTCCGATCACGGCGACGCCGCTGACCAGGTTGACTCCGGGGTGGAACTCGGCGAAGCCGTCACCGCCGGCGGCCGTCCCGCCCGCGACCAGCGCGGTGACCACGGCCAGGACCAGGGCGGCGCCGACCTGGCCGGAGGTCTGGACGAGGCCGGAGGCCAGCCCCTGCTCGGAGTCGTCGATCCCGTCCGTGGCCTGCGCCATGATCGAGCTGAAGCCGAACGCGAACCCGCCGCCCAGCAGCAGCATCGTGGGCAGGATCGTGAACGCGTAGTGCGGCGCGTTTCCGGCCGTGGCGAGGAACCAGGCGTAACCGAGGCTCAGGGAGGTCATCGAGCTGATGATCAGGCGGGGCGTCCCGTACCGGTCGATCAGGCGCCCGACGAACGGTGAGCCGAAGGCCACGAGGAGCCCGGCCGGCAGCAGGGCCATGGCCATCTTCAGCGGCGACCAGCGCAGAACGTCCTGCAGGTAGAGCGTCATCATGAACTGGAAGCTCAGGTACGAGCCGAACAGCGCGACGATGCTCAGGTTGGCCCGGACGATCGAGCCGATGCGCAGGATGCCGAGCCGGATCAGCGGGTGGCGCACCTTCTTCTCGGTGACGAAGAACGCGATCAGCAGAGCCGCGGCGACGGCGACGGAGCCCAGCGTGACCGGGTCCAGCCAGCCGCGCTCGGGCGCCGAGACCACGGTGTAGACCGCGAGCAGCATGCCGCCGGTGAGCGTCACGGCGCCGAGAAGGTCGTGCCCTCCCTCGGCCGCCGACCGGTCCCGCGGGATCAGCGCGATGCCGGCGACAAGGGCGATCACGGCGAGCGGGACGGGCGTCAGGAACGTCCAGCGCCACCCGAAGCTGGTCAGCAGCCCGCCGAGGATCAACCCGGACGAGTAGCCGCTCGCCCCGAAAACGGAGAACACCGACAGCGCCCGGTTGCGCGCCGGCCCCTCGTGGAAGGTGGTGGTCAGAATGGACAGCGCGGTCGGCGCGGTGAACGCGGCGGCCAGCCCCTTCACGAACCGTGTGGCGATCAGCAGCGTGCCGTCGTTGACGAGACCGCCCACCAGCGACGCCACCGCGAACACGGCGAGAGCGGCGAGGAACACGCGGCGTCGGCCCAGGAGGTCGGCGGTGCGTCCGCCGAGCAGGAGCAGTCCGCCGTAACCGAGGACGTAGCCGTTGACGATCCACTGCAGCGACGTGGTCGAAAGGCCCAGTTCAGCGCCGATAGACGGCAGCGCGACGCCCACCATCGAGACGTCGAGTCCGTCGAGGAACAACACGGCGCACAGGACGGCGAGGACGCCCCACAGCCGGGGGGTCCAGGTCTGTTCGGCCTGCGCGCCCACGGCGCCCGGCGCGCGGACAGCGGAGTCGGGTGAGGTCTCGGTGATAGTCACGTCGAAGGACAGTACATGCACATGCATCAAATGTCCACGCACAAAGTTCCGTCGAATTTAATGCCTGTGCATCTGATGCGCACGCATGGTACGATGCGCGGCATGGAGGCGGAGTCTGCTCTGGTCGACCGCTGGCGCAAGCTGGCGACCTGCTACAACACGGTCGCGTGCGCGCTGGACCGCGCTCTGCAGGACGCCCACGGCCTGAGCATGAGCGAGTACGAGACGCTCGACCGTCTCGTCGATCAAGCCTGTGAGAAGCGTCGCATGCAGGACATCGCCGCGGCCATGTACCTCAGCCAGAGCGCCCTGTCCCGGACGGTCGCCCGCCTGGAGAAGCACGGCTACGTCGTGCGCGGGCTCTGCGAGGCCGACCGCCGCGGCGTCTTCGTGGAGATCACCGACGACGGCCGCCGCTGCCACGCCGAGGCCCGCGACACCCATCTGAAGATCCTCGCCGAGCACCTGACCGACTGACCAAAGTGCGTCAGGCGCACGCGATGCGAGTGGAGAACCACTCGCCGGCCTTCGGATGCCCGAACGGTCAGGTCGGCTCGTCTTGGAGGCGCCGTGGTCGTGGTGGGGTCGAAGACCTCAGTTGACTGGTTCCGATCGAGCAATGCCGCGCCGACGGCGCTACTCGCCGGTCGTCCCGTCCAGCAGCTCGCGGGCGACGTCGAGGTGACCGACGTGGCGCGCGTACTCCTGGAGCAGGTGGAAGAGGATCCTGCCGAGGGACGGAGCTTGATCGGACGTACGGAAGCGACCGCCCAGGCGGGCCTTGTCGTCTAGCGAGGCACCCTCCACCAGCGTGCGTGTCCGGGCGACCTTCAGACGGTAAGCGTCCATGACCTGTGCGGTGGACCGGTCAAGAGGAATCGTCCATTCGGCCGCATCGCCCCCGGGCGGGTAGGCGAGAACGTCTTCGGCGGCGAAGCCCCAGCGCATCCACCGGCGTTCGACCCAGCCGAGATGCTGCACCAACCCGAGCGGCGACCACCCCAACGGCTCGACCGGCGCGCGGAGCTCGTCGTCCGGCACCCCGGAGAGTTTGCGCATCAATGCCTCGCGATACCACTCCAGGTATCCGAGGAGGAGTTCACGAGCATCCGTCACCTCGACGCCTGGGCCATCGAGGAGCGCGGGGACCTGGTCTGGACGGTTCTGCATCCGCCGAAGGTTAATGCGGTCCCAGCCCCTGGAGCAGGCACGAGACGAGGCACTGGTCAGAACCTCGACACCCGTTGTGCCGTCTCAGACGAAGTCGGCTTTCGTCATGCCTGGCGGATGGCCGGGCGGCCACTGCACGAGCTCGATCCGGTAGCCGTCGGGGTCGGTCAGCCATGATGTCCGGACCCCCGGCCCCGGTTCGGCCGGCGGCTCGGCCGTGACGCCGTTGGCCGCCAGATCGGCGATCGCGGCCTTGAGATCGTCCACCTGGACGACCAGGTGGTTGACGGCGCTGGTGTCCTCGACCGGTCTCGCGGGATCGTGCACGAGCTCAAGGCTGACGAACGGATCGTCAGGCAGTTGGAGCATGGTGAGACTGCCGAAGCCGGTTTCGGGGACGCTGCCGACCTTGGCGTACCCGAGCGCGGCGTAGAAGGCGAGCGAGCGTTCCAGGTCGGTGACCCGCAGCCCGAGGTGCAGCATGCGCATGCCCGGCAGACTAATGCGACCTGGGCAAACGCACTACGCCCACGGGGGACGCGTAGCGGCGTCCTTGAAGACGTGTTGAAAGTCCTCATCCGGCAGGGTGTGGGGGTGCGCGGAAGGCTCGGCGGGCCGCATCTCGTCCGTGTCGGCTGCGGCGTGGAGGTGGCCGTCCAGCAGTCCGGGTGCTGGACGGCCGCCGCAGGTCACGCTGCTCACCGAAGTTTCTCGGCGAGCGCGACGATGATGCCCTGGGGGCCGCGGACGTAGCAGAGCAGGTAGGCGTCCTCGTACCGAGCGATCTCGCCGACGAGTTCGGCGCCGTGGGGGCGCAGGCGGGCGACGGCGTCCTCGACGTCGTCCACTTCGAACATGATGCTGCGGATGCCCAGCGTGTTCGACGGTGCGGGGTCGGGATCGGCGCTGATCGCCGCCGGCGCGTGGAACTTCGTCAGTTCGAGCTTGCCGTGGCCGTCCACGGTCCGCATCATCGCGATTTCGGCGCGGAGGTCGTCGAATCCGTTGACCCGCTCCGCCGAGCGGCCCTCGATCGGGGCCCTGCCCTCCAGTTCCATGCCGAGTTCGGCGAAGAAGGCGACGGCGGCTTCGAGGTCGGCGACGACGATGCTGACGTGGTCCATGCGAAGTGTCATGTCGCCTGCCCTCAGGAGTCGGACGCCTGGCGTTCGGCCTGCTGCTGGATCAGTTCCTCGACGGCGCTCGGAAGGGTCGTCTCGAAGTCGATCAGTTTCGCCCAGGTCGGTGTGACGACGATGCGGACCATGCCCTCGTGGTACAGCGAACGCACTCCTGCCTCCCACTCGACCCGCTGCTCCGGCGTCATCTGGTAGGTGCTGTTCATTTCGAGGTACTCGTCCGGGATGCCGTCGGTGACGTCGAGCTCGGCCTGGCCGCGGATGAGCAGGATCTTGGGCGGGTGCACTTCGGTGTCGATCGTCAGGGCGACCGCCGGGTTCTGGCGGAGGTGGGCGAGCTTCGGGGCGTTCAACGCGGTGCACATGACGATCTCGGTGCCGTTCCAGCTGAACCCGACGGGAACGTTCCGCGGCGTGCCGTCCTTGGCGACGTAGGCCAGGCGGGTGATGTCGCGGGCCAGCATCTCCCGGCTCAGCGGACGGTTCAGGATCTCGGTGGTCTCGTTCGGCGTGGTCATGTCGTGTCTCCTGTCAGCTCTGGATCGGGAGGTCGTAGAAGCGTCGGGCGCTGGAGCCGATGCGGTTCAGGTCGGTGCCGTAGATGTGCAGGGAGACGGCGGTCTCGTCGCCGACGTTACGGACACGGTGGATGTCGCCGGGCGGGGCGAAGGCGCTGACCTCACCGGTCGTGTTCGGGTTGTGGCCGGCCTCGATCAGGGTCGTGCCGTCTTCGGAGAGGGTGTACAGGTCCTCGTGCTCCACGCCGGCCAGGACGCCGAACACGCACCAGGTCACGTGGTCGTGGACGCGGGTCAGCGCGCCGGGCTGCCAGACGATCGCCACCATCGAGAACGAGCCGTCCGGCTCCACATGCAGGCGCCGGCTGCGGTACGTGCCGCGTTCGCCGCCGAACAGATCCGCGGGAAGCAAGCCGGGCGAGGGCAGGTGCTCGCGCAGTGCCTCGCCCACGTACGACGCGGTCTCACGCCAGTCGGCGTCGCGGGCGACCGCGCCGCGTACGGCGGTGAGGAGTTCGTCCAGCTCTGTGGCGGGGCGCACGGTTAGGGTGTTCATGGTGTCCTCCCCTGTCAGGTGATTCCAGCGTCGCCCCGACGGGGTCGTGCGGTCATCCGTGCTGACCGCAGAACACCACGGACGCTGCCACGGAAAGGGGCCCAGGGTGGCGGAGCGGATCTCTGAGCGGGAGGCCGAGGTGCTGGCCGCGCTGGGTGCGCGGCTGTCCAACGCGCAGATCGCGAATCGGCTGCACATCTCCGTGCGCACGGTGGAGAGTCACGTGTCGTCGCTGCTCCGCAAGTACGGCATGGCCGACCGGTGGGCGCTGGCCGAGCTGGCCCGGTCCGGGGAGCGGGAGCCGGGCCGGATGGCCGGGTTGCCGGTGTCCGGGACGACGTTCGTGGGCCGTGCGGCCGAGCGCGCCGCCGTCCTGGCCGCGATCGAGCAGGCCCGGCTGGTGACGCTGCTGGGCCCGGGCGGGGTGGGCAAGACCCGGCTGGCCGCGGTGGCTGCCGAGGAGGCCGTGGCGCTGTTCCCGTCCGGTGGGGCGTTCGTGGACCTGGTGCCGGTACGCGACGGGTTCGTGGCCCGCGCGGTCGCGACCGCGCTCGGGGTGACCGAGGGCTCGCACCAGCCACTGGAGGAGGCGGTCGCGGCGCGGCTGGGCACCGGGCGGTCGCTGCTCGTCCTGGACAACTGCGAGCACGTGATCGACGAGGCCGCCGAGTTCGCCGAGCGGATCCTGGCCGCCTGCCCCGGCACCCGCGTCCTGGTGACCAGCCGGGAACGCCTCGGCGTACCGAGCGAGCGCAGCGTGCCGATCGCCCCGCTGCCGCTGGGCTCGGACGCCGAGCGGCTGTTCCACGACCGGGCGCTGGCCGCGGACCCCCAGTTCGTGGCCGATCCCGCGGTGGTCGCGGAACTGTGCGCGCGGCTGGACGGCATGCCGCTGGCGATCGAGCTGGCCGCGGCCCGGGGCGCGTCGCTGGGCCCCACGGGACTGCTCACGGCGCTCGACGACGCGCTGCGGCTGCTGTCCGGCGTACGCGGCGGCGACGAGCGGCACCGTTCGCTGCGCGCGGTCCTGTCGTGGAGCTACGACCTGCTCGATGAGGAGGAGCAGACGCTGTTCCGGCGGCTCGGGGTGTTCGTCGGGGCCTTCGACATGGACGCCGCGGCCGCCGTCGGCGGGGATCGCGCGGGCGTCGCGGACCTGCTCGGCCGGCTGGTCGACAAGAGCCTCGTGGTGCACGTGCGCGGGCGGGTCAGCCGCTGGCGCCTGCTGGAGACCGTACGCGCGTTCGCGCTGGCGCAGATGACGGCCGCGGGCGAGGAGGACAAGACCCGGGCGCGGCACCTCTGCTGGGCCGCCGACGCGGCGTCCGCCACGGAGGTCAGGATCGGCGATCCCACCTGGCGCGAGGACTTCGACGCCATGGCCGCGGACCTGCGCGTCGCGCTGGCCGCGGCCGGCGGCCCGGGCGAGGTGACGCACCGGCTGGCGAGCGCGCTGGCGCACCTGACCTTCGCCCGCCGCCACCTGCTGGAGTCCTTCGCCCACCACCGGACCGCCGCCGCGCTCGCGACGAGCGCCGCGTCGGCGGCACGCGACCTGCGCGCGGGGGCCGGGTGCGCGCACGTCAGCACCACCTCCGACCAGCACGTGTTCGAGCTGCTCCTGGAGGCCGCCGAACAGGCGGCACGGGCCGGCGACGACCGCGGCCGGGCGATCGACCTGGCCCGCGCGGTCGAGACGGCCTGCCGGTTCCCCGAGGCGTTCGAGCCCGGCGTCCCGTACGAGCGCCTGCGCGGCCTCCTCGACGAGGCGGTCGCGGCCGGGCCCGGCGACGACCCGGCGGTCACGGCGCGCCTGGCCCTGGCCCGCGCGTGGCTCGCCGGCCCGGACCGGGGCGCGCCGGACCCCGAACTGGCGTCGACCGCCCTCGCCGCCACCCGGGCGACCGCGGATCCCGTCCTGATCAGCTCCGGCCTGTGTGCGGCCGGGACCGCGGCACTGCACGCCGGACGACTGCGCGAGGCCGACCGCATCACCCGCGAACGCCTCGCGCTGCTGCCGTCCATGGACCGCGACGACCCGTACTGCGCATCGGAGATCTGCAACACCTACGGCCGCGCCTGCGCCTACGCGATCATGACCGGCGACCTGCCCGGCGCGCTGGCCGCCGCCCGCGCGGGCATCGGCGACGACCTGCTGCGCGACACCCACCTCACGGCCAGCCGCCTCGTCCAGCCGCTCGTGCTGACCGGCCGCTTCCACGACGCGATCGGCCACGCCGAACGAATGCTGGACCAATGGGAACGCGCCGGACGCCCCGCCCCGCTCTGGATGCTGCCGGCCGTGAGCATGACGGTGCTGGCCAGCGCGATGATCGAGGAGGCGGGGGCGGTGGCGCTGTGGCGGGCGCGTGCCGCGGAGGTGGCCGGCGGCATGCTCGGCACGGCACCGGTCGCGGCGTTCGTCGACGCCCGCCTCGCCCTCCACGACGAGCGGTACGACACCGCCGAACCCCTCGTACGCAGGGCGTTCGCGGTCGACGCCTCACTGGACAAATACCTCGTGTACGCGCGGGCGGCGGGCGCGGAACTGGCCGCGGCGGCACGCCTCCCCGACGCGCCGGACCTGCTGGCGGCGGCCACCCCGCTCGCCGAAGAGAACACCTGGGCCGCAGCCTGCCTCGCCCGCGCCCGCGGGCGCCTCCACAACGATCGCACCGAACTCGCCCGCGCCCTCACGGCGTTCGAAAACCTGGACGCACAGGCCGAACGCGACCACACCCAAGCCCTGCTGGCGCGCCTCTAACTGGACACCGCAGTCAGCAAAAGGCCCCTTCCGGGATCGGAAGGGGCCTCTGACGTGGAGCCGCCTATCGGAATCGAACCGATGACCTATTCATTACGAGTGAATCGCTCTGCCGACTGAGCTAAGGCGGCGTGCCGTGCGGGCACGGCGGGAAGCAGTCTACCGGGTGTTGGGGGGTGGGCGTGCACTGGTTATTCAGCGGCAGGTGGTCCCGTTCTTGGGCGGGTCGGTGCTGATCAGGTAGTCGTCGGTGGCCTTGGTGATGCAGGAGTTGCCTTGGAGGTAGGCAGTGTGGCCGTCGCCGTCGAAGGTGAGGAGGACGCCGCTGGAGAGCTGGCCGGCCAGGCTCTGGGCCCACTTGTAGGGGGTTGCGGGGTCGCGGATGGTTCCGATGACGACGATGGGAGTGGCGCCCTTGGCGGTGATGGGCTTGGGGGCCTGTTCGGTCTGGGAGGGCCAGTAGACGCACGGGAGGCCGCCCCAGACGACGAACGGTCCGAAGCGGGGCGCGACCTTCTTCGCTTGCTCTGCGGCCTTGCCGTAGGCGGCGAGGTTCGACGGGTTGGGCTTGTCGACGCAGTTGACGGCCATGTTGGCGTCGGTCTGGTTGCTGTAGGTGCCGTTCGCCTTGCGTTCGACCATCTCGTCCGCGAGCGCCAGGAGAAGGGTGCCGTCGCCCTTCTGCGTCGCCTGGGTGAGCGCCTGGCGCAGGACGGGCCAGTACTCCTTGACGTAAAGGGCCCGGGCGATGCCCATCACGGCCAGGGACTCGGTGACCTTGCGGGAGTCGCGCGTGTTGCTCAGAGGCTTCTTGTCCGTGGACGTGAGGAAGGAGGAGACCTGGCCGATGACCGCGTCCGGGGTGTTGCCGAAGGGGCAGCTACCCGTCTTCACGCAGTCGTCGGCGAAGGCTCGGAGGGCGGTTTCGAAGCCCTTGGCCTGCTCGATCAGGAGGTCGGTGGACGACAGCTTCGGGTCGACGGCGCCGTCCAGAACGAGGGCTCGGACGTTCTTGGGGAACTGCTCGGCGTAGAAGGCGCCCAGGTACGTGCCGTAGGAGGCGCCGTAGTAGGTGAGCTTCTGGTCGCCCAAGGCGGCGCGTAGGACGTCCATGTCGCGGGCGGCGTTGACCGTGCCGACGTGGGGAAGCTCCGAGTCGGCCTTGGCCTTGCAGCGCTGTGCGAAGGCGCTGCTTTCGCTGCCCAGCTTGTTGGTCTCGTTCGGGTCGTCCGGGGATGCGTCGGTGGCGAAGAACTCGTCCAACTGGGGTCCGGTGTTGCAGCGGACGGGGTCGCTGGACGCCACCCCACGCGGGTCGAAGCCGACGATGTCGAAACGGCGGCGCAGGTCACTCCCGAAGGTGCGGGCAGCCTGGCGAACGAAGTCGACCCCGGAACCGCCCGGCCCCCCGGGATTGGTGAGAAGCGAACCGATCCGTTCGGACTTGTCTTCGGCAGGGAGCCTGATGAGCGAGATGCCGACCTTCCCGCCGGACGGCTTGGTGTAGTCCAAGGGGACCTGTACGGTCGCGCACTCGAAGCCGTTGCCACAGCCCTTCCAGGACAGCTTCTGACCGTAGAACTGACCGAGGCCCGTGGGGACGCTCGCGGCCTGGCTCGTGTTCTTGTCGCCGCCGTCGCAGCCGGTGGCCGTCGCCAGGACCAGCACAGTAGCCACGCTGATGAGTCTCGCTGCCCGCACCCGGTCCCCGTCTCGTCGTAGCGGCACGTACGCCGCCGCCTACGCTACGTCGGCATGGTGGTCGAGGGCTACTTCCCTCGGTATTCGTGTTCGATGCCGTCCAGCAGCCACTTGAGACCCAGCTCGAAGCTGTCGCCGCGGTAGAAGCTCGTCTCCAAGAAGGGTTTGAGGTGAGGGAGCTCGCCCCGTTCCACCAGCAGCTGTACGTACGACTGCTCCAAGGGGGTCGTCTGGACGCGTTGCGGGGCGGCCTCGGCGACCTGCCGCTCCATCGTGATGAAGCCCAGCATGTAGTGGTCGATCGTCTTGACGATGGCCAGCATGCCGTCCGGATCGTCGGTGAGCCGGGCGGCGGCGGCCATGGACTGCTCGATGTGGCGCAGGCCGTTGGGTCCGATACGCGGGGAACGTCCCGCGAGTTGCAGCATCCAGGGGTGCCGCAGCCCTGCCTCGCGCTCCTTCCGGGCGATCTCCATCATCGCCTCGCGCCAGCCGCCCGGCAGCTCGCCCTGGACCAGGACCTCTTCGGCGACCTCGTCGTACATCAGGTCGAGCAGGTCTTCCTTCGCATCGATGTGCGTGTAGAGGCTCATCGCCCGGACGCCCAGCTCGCTCGCGATGCGGCGGATCGACACCGCGTCCAGGCCCTCCGCGTCCGCCAGCCTGATCGCCGCTTCGACGATCGCCTCGCGTGTCAGCTTCGGCCGGCGTCCGCCGCGCTGACGCGTCCACACATCGCCTGACCTCGGTGTTGCCGCCACACCAGAGATCGTACGCGATACGGCGTATCGATACGGTGTACGGAACGGGCGAGACGCTGTATGGTGTTGCCGATACGGTGTACGGAAACCGGAGGGGAACGGGATGACCACGGCAGACACCGCACCGCCCGTCCAGAAGGCGCCCATCGATCCGCACCTGCGCAATCTCGCGGTCGTCGTGGTGCTCGGCGCGATCATGACGGTCCTGGACAGCACGATCGTCAACGTCGCGATCACCGCGCTGGGCCGTGACTTCGGCACCTCGCTCTCGACCATCCAGTGGGTCGTGACCGGCTACACCCTCGCCCTCTCGATGGCGATCCCGCTGACCGCGTGGTCGGTGCGGCGGTTCGGGGCCCGGACGATGTGGCTCGTCTCGCTCGGCCTGTTCATCGGCGGGTCGCTGCTGTGCGGGCTCGCCTGGTCGGTGCCCTCACTGATCGCGTTCCGCGTCCTGCAGGGATTCGGCGGCGGCATGCTGATGCCCGTCGGGCAGACGATGCTCGTCCGGGAGGCCGGGCCCGACCGGATGGGCCGCGTGATGAGCATCGTCTCGGTGCCCGCGATGCTGGCCCCGGCCCTGGGCCCGCTGCTCGGCGGCGTGATCGTCGACAACCTGAGCTGGCGGTGGATGTTCTTCGTGAACGTCCCGTTCTGCGCGCTGGCGCTGCTCGCCGCCCTGCGAATGCTGCCCCGCGACGGTGAGCGCAGCAAGGACGCCCGGCTGGACGTCATCGGCATGCTGCTCCTGTCCCCCGGCCTGGCGGCCCTGGTGTACGCGCTGTCGGAGGCCGGCAACGGGACCCACCTGACCAGTGGACGCTTCCTCGTCACCGCGATCGCCGGCGGTGTCCTCGTTGCGGCGTTCGCGGCGCACGCGTTCCGCAGGGGCGACGGCGCCCTCATCGACCTGCGCCGCCTGAGCACCCGGGCCTTCACCGCCGCGACCGGCGGGTTCTTCCTCTACAGCGCCGCGATGTTCGGCCTGATGATCCTCGTTCCGTTGTTCGCGGGGATCGTCCGCGGGGAGTCGGCCCTGGACGCGGGCTGGCTGCTGGCACCGATGGGGCTCGGCGCGATGGCCACCATGTCGGTGTCGGGGCGGCTCGGCGACCGCTTCGGCGGACGGTGGCTCGTGGTCGGCGGCATCCTCTGCGTGCTCGCCGGAACCGTGGCCCTCACCACCCTCTCCCCCGGCACCGGACGAACCACGATCATGGGCGCGATGCTGGTCGTCGGTCTCGGCCACGGCATGATCGCGCCGCCCCTGATGGCGATGGCCTACCAGGGCCTCCCCCGCGAAGCGGTGCCGGCCGCGACCACGGGCGCGAACATCCTGGTCCGCGTCGGCAGTTCGTTCGGCACGGCGGTGACGGCGGTCGTCCTCCAGATCGGGATCCGCCACGAGATCCCGGGCGCATCCGGCAGTCTGGACGAGGCCGCCGCACACCACACGGCAGATTCACCGTCCCTCCTGGCGAACGCCTTCACCGACACCTTCTGGTGGATGGCCGTGTTCCTGGTGGCGGCCCTGGTCCCCGTGCTCGCCGTCCCCCGCAAACCAAAACAAACCCCACCCATCCCGGCCTGACCCGCCTCGGCTGGGTCAGTTTCTGCTGGTCTGTTGCGGGGGCGCGGGCGGGGCGTCCTGCCCTCTGCCGTTGCCGCGCCGTGGGGCCAGGGAGGCGCACGCCTGCATGGCTTTCTGCTCTGCCGCGGACCTCGTCGGGCGGTCGGTCGGAACGCCGGAGGGGCGGCCACCGGTCGGGAGTCCGTCTGGTCGGCCTGTCGGGGCGCCGGAGGGGCGTCCACTTCGTGGCCCCCCTGGGGCGCCGCTTGGACGAGTTGTCGGGGCGCCGCGCGGACGATCCGACGCGCGGGCTGATGGTGGTGCTCCACCTGGGGCTCTGCCGCCGCCTGGGAGATCGACGCCCTGCTTCTCAAGGCAGGCGCGGAACGAGGCCATGGGGTCGGCTCCGGCCGTCTTGCCCGAGCCCGCGGCGGTGTCGCCGCTTCCGCAGGCCGTGCTCAGCAGGATCGCCCCACCGACGGCCAGGGTGCCGAGCATCCGGATTGCGCGCGTGGTGCCCATCGAGATCTTCCTCCTTCTTCGCTCCGCCGATCCCCACGTCAGGAACCTGGCGCGGGTCGGGGCGGTCAACGGCCGGAGCCTTCGTTCACGGTGGTCGCGGTAAGGGAGCCGTCCTGGCCCGTGGAACCCTGGACGACGACGGTCGTGCCCGCGCCGAGGTCGCGCAGCCCGCCGTCCTCGACAATGCGGATCTTGGTCGTGCCGGTGGTCCTGACCTTCACGGTCTCGCCGGAGGCGGTGCGCAGGTACAGGGTGCTGCCGACGACCTTGGTCACCGTCCCTGCGGTTCCCGAACCGCCGCCCGGGCGGGACCCCGTCCCGTTGGCCGCGCCCCCCGGTGCGCCGCCCGGTGCGCCGCCCGGTGCGCCGCCCGGTGCGCCGCCCGGCCCGTTGCCCGGTCCGCTGTTCGCGCCGTTGCCCGGGGCGCCATAGCCGCCCTGTGGCGCCGAGGCGCCGGGCGGGCCGCCGTAGCCGTTGGTCCTGGCGCGTCCTCTCTCCTGCCCTCCGGCATCGCCGCCGGCGGACGCACCGGAGGACCCGTCCGAAGACCATTTGTGCGTCTGGACCCCGCCGAGGAAGCCGGCAACGAGGAGGACCCCGGCCGCGAGGTAGAGCGTCGGCCCTGGCAGAGACCTTGGCGATGGCCGCGCCGCCAGCTCGGTGTCGAGATCGTCGTCGAACGGCGAGCTCGCCAGCAGCTCCGCGTCCCCCATCGGGTTCTCAGGCATGTCCCGCCTCTCACTCACAGCGCCCCGTCACCACACGAACGGCGCCCCAATTTGTCCCTCTCGCCCCAACTGTCGGCAGCCCCGCCCACCCCGGCCCGCCCACCCGTGAACGCATGCTGCGCCCGCCAGGCGAACGGCGATGCACCCCCGGCGACCTGTCGGCGGCGATCCTCCGGAGGTTCTCCGGCTCCTTCGCGGCGGCGATGTCCGTGCACGCCCGCCAGGGCAAAAGGGCAGGTCGCCCACGTGCGGTCGCCTTGAAGGAGTGGAAGGTGCTGGTGGCTTTCGCCGGCCTGGGCGGCTGCGGCGGAGTGGAGTGCCTGTCGGAAGGGGGAAGGGCGGGAGGCGTGGCTGGGTGCGCATCGTCAGGGTGGGTGACGGGTGCGGATGGCGAGGTGCGTTCGTCGGCCGCATTCGGGCGCGTGGGCGGTAGCGGCGCGGGTTGGGGGCGCATGGGTCCTTGGTCAGTCGTGGCGTAGGGCGTCGATGGGGCGGAGCTTGGCGGCGCGGTTGGCCGGGTAGCTGCCGAAGAACAGGCCGATCGCCAGGGAGACGGCCAGGGCCAGGACGATCGACGAGGGCACCAGGACGGGCTTGACGCCGGCGATGGTGAAGAGGCTGCCGATGACGCCGGCGAGGACGCCGAGCAGGCCGCCGGTGAGGCTGAGGACGGTGGCCTCCGCGATGAACTGGCCGAGGATCGCGCCGCGCGGGGCGCCGATGGCCTTGCGGATGCCGATCTCGCGGGTCCGTTCGGTGACGGTGACCAGCATGATGTTGGTGATGCCGATGCCGCCGACCAGGAGGCTGATCGCCGCGACGGCGCCGAGGAGGACGGTGAAGGTCCGGCTCGACTCGCTGACCGCCGACTGGACGCTCGCCTGGCTGGAGACCGTGAAGTCGGCGGCGCCCGAGGAGGCCACGTCGTGCCGCTGGCCGATGATCTGGGTGACCTCGGCCTCGGCGGCGCCGACCGCGTCGCTGCCGGTGGCCTGGACGATGATCTGGTCGAGCGCGCCGTAACCGGTGAGGGTCTCCTGGACGGCCGGGAGCGGCGCGACGGCGATGCTGTCCGGGTCGGAGAAGGTGGACGAGGAGGAGCCCGTCGCCTTGAGGACGCCGGCGACGGTGAAGCGGATCCCGCCCACGTCGATCTTCTTGCCGATCGGGTTCACCCGTCCGAACAGGTCGGACGCCACCGTGCTGCCGAGCACGACCGTCTTGCGCGCGGCGGCGACGTCCTCGGCGGTGAACGCGGCGCCGGACGCGAGGGTCTTGTTCGCCGCCGCGAAGTAGGACGGGGTCGTCCCGACGAACTGGCCGATGGTCGCACTCGTGCCGGCGTACCCCGCCGTGACGGACTGGCTGGTCACGACGGGTGAAGCGGTCCTGACCGACGGGGCCTGGCCGGCGGCGGTGAGGGCTTCGGCGTCCGCCGCGGTGAGGTCGCGGGCCTGGGTGCGCGGGCCCGAGGCCTGGTCGGTCGCCCCGAAGCCGCCCGGGCCGCCGCGGCCCGTGGTGGACGGCGTGACGGTGAGGGAGTCGGCGCCGAGACGCTGGATGCTCTTCTTGATCTGCTCCGACGAGCCGTTGCCGACCGCGACGAGCAGGATGACGGCGCCGACGCCGATCAGGATGCCCAGCGTGGTGAGGGAGCTGCGCAGCTTGTTGGCCGACAGCCCGCGGACCGCGAAGCGCAGGATCTCCAGGGCGCTCACGCAGCCTCCTTCGGTGCCGGGGACGCGGCGTGCGGCCGGGTGCTGAGATCGCGCGGCCGGAACCGCGCGACGCGAAGGTCGGTGGGGCTCACCTTGCGGCCTCCCGGCGGACGTCCTCGACGATGCGGCCGTCCACGAGGCGGACGATCCGCTTGGCGTGCGCGGCGACGTCGTCCTCGTGGGTGATCACGACGATGGTGCGGCCGGTGCGGCTGAGCCGGTCGAAGACGCCGAGGATGTCGGCGGTGGAGGCGCTGTCGAGCGCGCCGGTCGGCTCGTCCGCGAGGAGCAGCGTCGGCGCGGTGACCAGGGCGCGGGCGACGGCGACGCGCTGCTGCTGGCCGCCCGACAGCTCGTTCGGCTCGTGCCGGGTGCGGTCGGCGAGCCCCACCTCGCGCAGGGCGGCGAGGGCGCGGCGCCGCCGGTCGGCGCCCTTGAGGCCGCCGTAGGCGAGGGGCAGTTCGACGTTGGCCTGCGCGGTCATCCGCGGGATCAGGTTGAACGACTGGAAGACGAACCCGATGCGGCGGTTGCGCAGGATCGCGAGGTCGCGCTCGCCGAGGCCGACGACGTCGATGCCGTCGAGGAGGCAGCGGCCGGCGCTCGGCACGTCCAGGCAGCCGATGATGTTCATCAGCGTCGACTTGCCCGAGCCCGACGCGCCCATGATCGCCACATGGTCACCGCGTTCCACGGTCAGCGAGACGCCCCGCAGGGCGTGGACGGCCGTGTCGCCCGTCCCGTACACCTTGGTCACGCCGCGCAGGTCGAGTACGGGCGGGATGCGGGAGGACTCCGGCGCGGTCATCGACGGCCTCCGCCGCCCGGCGCTCCGCCGCCCGGAGCGCCGCCGCCCGAGCCGCCGAGGCCCGGTCCGCCGCCGCCCGGGAAGCCGCGCTGGCTGGTGTTGCCGCTGCCGGACGTCGAGGTCACGGCGACCTGGTCGCCCTCGTTCAGGCCCGAGCTGATCTCGGTGCCCTGGTCTCCCTTCACGCCGGTCCCGACCGTGGTGGGGACCTGTCTGCCGTTGCGCACGACGGTGACCGTGCTCTGCCCGCCGGCCGTCCGGACCGCCGCGCTCGGTACGTAGAGGACGTTCTCCGCCCGCGCGACGGTGATCTCCACCGTGGCGGTCTGGCCGAGCCGGACCCCGGACGGGACGTCTCCCAGCGCGATCGTGGCCGGGAACTTCACGACGTTGTCGGTGGTCGTCGGCGCCGCTCCGATCGCTGTGATCTTGCCGGTGGCGGTCTTGCCGGTGAGCGCGTCGAACGTGACCGCGGCGGCCTGGCCCGTCTTCAGTTTGGTGGTGTCGGCCTCGGTGAACTCGCCCTCGATCTGGAGGTGCGCGGTGTCGGCGAGCTCGACGAAGCCCGAGCCCGACGACGCCGACGAGGTGGAGGACGAGGTCGGCGACGAGGACCCGGAGCCCGACCCGGAGCCCGAACCCGACCCCGAGCCCGAGGAGGACGAGGAGGAACCACTCGAACCGCCGCCCACCGTCCCGTTGACGGCGGTCACCGTCCCGGCGAACGGGGCCTTCAGGACGGTCCCCTGGTACGCGCGCAGAGCGGAGTTGTAGGAGTTCTTCGCCTGGACGTAACTGGCGTACCCCTTCTCGGACGCGGTGTCCCCGTCGGCGGCGACGGCCAGGTTCGCCTTGGCGGCGTCGACGTTCTCGATCGCCTCGGTCTGGTCGAGGCGGGCCAGGACGTCACCCGACCTCACCTTCTGCCCCGCCTTGACGTAGATCTTCGCGACCGTCCCCGAGGCGCCGAAGGACAGCGAACGGCTCCGGGCGCTCTCCACCGAGCCGGACGCCGACACCGACGAGACCACCGTTCCGCGCGTGACACGGGAGAGGCGGGTGGACGCGGCGGCGCCGTCGCCTCCGTCGCCGAGGGCGAGGTACGCGGTTCCGGCCCCGGCGACGAGCAGCACGCCCAGCGCGCCGTTGACCAGGAGTGTCCGATTCATGCAGATGAGGCTCGTGAGCACTCATGTGGCGTTCGTGAGTCAAGGGTGAGAATTAGATGAAATAGGGTCCGAACCGGTGGGGTTGCCCAGGGCATGGGCACATCGCGGAAGACCAGCCTCCGGATCGAGGAGAGCGGCAAGCGCGTCAGGGCTTACCTCGGCGGCCATCTGGTGGCCGACTCGACACATCCGTCTCTCGTCTGGGAGATCCCCTACTACCCGACCTACTACTTCCCCGAGGCGGACGTGCAGGCCGAGCTCGTCGAGGACGGGCCGGGCACACGTTCGCCGAGCAGGGGCGACGCGACCGCCCACACGGTGAAGGTGGACGGCGCGCAGGCTCCGGGCGCCGCGCTCCGCTATACCGAGCTGCCCGGCCTCGTCCGGCTCGACTGGGATGTGATGGACGCCTGGTTCGAGGAGGACGAGGAGGTCTTCGTCCACCCCCGCGACCCGTACACCCGCGTGGACGTGCTGGCGGCGTCTCGGCACGTCCGGGTCGAGGTCGACGGGGTGACGGTCGCGGAGTCGTCCGGCCCGCGACTGCTGTTCGAGACGGGCCTACCGGTGCGCTACTACCTGCCGAAGCCGCATGTCCGCATGGACCTGCTCGAACACACCGACACCACCACGCACTGCCCGTACAAGGGCACCGCGGAATACTGGTCGATACGGGTGAACGGCACGCTGCACGAGGATCTGGCCTGGTCGTACCGGACGCCGCTGGACGAGAGCCGCAAGGTCGCCGGCCTGGTCTGCTTCTACAACGAGAAGCTCGACATCTTCGTGGACGGGGTTCTGCAGGAGCGGCCGAAGACCAAGTTCTGAGCACGACCCCTCATCGGCCGAGGGCGGCCGCTCATCGGCCGGGCACGAGGAATCGTGCCCGGCCGACAACTTCCACACCGCCTTTTATCAGCGGGCATCACATCACCGGATGGAACATCATGCGATGGTGTGATGCCTGTCGCTTTGGCGGCCGAGGCCTTGAATCCTCCGCGATTCCTACGCGACCGTAGGTTACGCGAGCGTAAGTTAGCGCGCCTCGGGGAGGAACCTTGACCATCGCAACGCGCCGCCCACGCCGCTCCACCGCGGGACGCCGGATGGCGGCGGCCGCCCGGCTTCTCACGACCCCGCTCCTGCCGGAGGACTACCTCGGCCTGGTCAACCCGCTGTGGTCCACGGCCGAGCCGCGCGGACGGATCGAGGCCGTCCGGCACGAGGCCCCGTCCACCGCGACCCTGGTGATCAGGCCGGGACAGCCGTGGAACGGCCACCGGCCCGGCCAGTGGGTCAAGATCGGCGTGGACGTCGGCGGCGTCCGGCACTGGCGGACGTTCTCGCTGTCGTCGCCGCCGCGCCCGGACGGCCGCATCACCGTCACCGTCAAGGCCGCGCGCGACGGGTTCGTCTCGGCGCACCTGGTCGACGAGATCCGGCCCGGGACGGTCGTCCGCCTGTCGCCGCCCGGGGGCGACTTCACGCTCCCCTCGCCCGTCCCCCGCAAGCTGCTGTTCGTGACGGCCGGCAGCGGGATCACGCCGGTCATGGCGATGCTGCGGCATCTCGGCGGCGCGTCCGACGCCGTGCTCGTCCACTCGGACCGGACGGCGGGGGACGTCATCTTCGGCGAGGAACTGCGCCGGATGCCGGGGGTGCGGCTGCACGAGCGGCACACGGCCCCCGACGGCCGCCTGAAGCCGTCCGACCTACCCGACATCTGCCCCGACTGGGCGGACCGCGAAGCGTGGGCGTGCGGGCCGGGCGACATGCTCGACGACCTCGCCGCGCACTGGCGGGCCGCCGGCATCGGGGAAAGGCTGCGCGTCGAGCGCTTTCGCACCGTCCTGTCCGGCGGCGGGGGCGAGGGCGGGCGCGTCACGTTCACCAGGAGCGGCGTCACGGCCGACGCGGACGGTGGCACGCCCCTCCTGGTGGCGGGCGAGGACGCCGGCGCGCTGCTGCCGAGCGGATGCCGGATGGGCATCTGCCGCGGCTGCGTCGGGCGGCTGGCGTCCGGCAAGGTCCGCGACCTGCGCACCGGCGAGGTGCACGGCGACGAGGGCGAGATCGTCCAGACCTGCGTCTCGGCGGCCGCCGGGCCCGTGGAGATCGAACTGTGAGAGGAGCGGCATGACCGACCATCTGACGGCCGAGGACTACGAGACGATCGCCGCCGAACTGGACGCGCTGCGCGAGGAGATCATGTCCGGTCTCGGCGAGCGCGACGCGTCCTACATCCGGCGGGTGATCCGCCGGCAGCGCGGGCTGGAGATCGGAGGCCGGGCGCTGCTGCTCGCCTCCGCGCTGCCGCCCGCCTGGATCGCCGGGACCGCGACGCTGGCCGTCGCGAAGATCCTGGAGAACATGGAGATCGGGCACAACGTCATGCACGGCCAGTGGGACTGGATGCGCGACCCGAAGATCCATTCCACGACCTGGGAGTGGGACAACGTCTCGCCGGCCGAGCAGTGGAAGCACTCGCACAACTTCGTCCACCACACGTTCACGAACGTGCTCGGCAGGGACAACGACGTCGGCTACGGCATCCTGCGCGTCGCCCCCGAGCAGGAGTGGTCCCCGGCGCACCTCGCCCAACCGCTCTACAACCTGCTGCTGGCGATGTTCTTCGAGTACGGGGTGGCGCTGCACGACCTGGAGATCGACAAGATCCGGGCGGGGACGGCCGACGAGGCGGTCACGAAGGAGAAGCTGCGCGCCATCGGTCGCAAGATCCGCCGCCAGTGGGGCAAGGACTACCTGGCGTTCCCACTGCTCAGCGGTCCGCAGTTCCTGTCCACGCTGGCCGCGAACGCCACCGCGAACGTGGCCCGCAACGTGTGGGCACACATGATCATCTTCTGCGGGCACTTCCCCGGCGACGTGGAGGTGTTCGAGGAGGAGCGGCTGGACGGCGAGACGAAGGGCGAGTGGTACGTCCGGCAGATGTGCGGCTCGGCCAACATCACCGGCGGCCGGCTGTTCCACCTGATGACCGGCAACCTCAGCCACCAGATCGAGCACCACCTGTTTCCGGACATGCCGAGCAACCGGTACGGCGAGATCGCCCCGCGCGTCCGCGCGCTGTGCGACAAGTACGACATCCCGTACCACACCGGCACGCTGTCGAAGCAGGTCACGGGCACCTGGAAGAAGATCGTCCGCTATGCGCTGCCCGGCGGGAGGCCGTCCGCGGCGAAGCCCGGGGCGGTCTGAGGTCAGCCGAGGGCCTGCGCCACGGGGAGGTGGAGGCGGGACGGGTCGTTCGCGATGGGCGCGCCGTACTCCATGACCGTGGTGGTGAACGCGGGCTCCAGGCCGTGCCGCCGCGCCCAGTCGACCAGTTCCGGATGCCGGTGGTCGATGTCCAGGCGGATCGGCCCCGCCGGAACGATCTCTTCGACGAGCGCGAGCGCGGTCTCGCCGTCCTCCGCGGTGACGGGGCCCACGACGGCCCTGGAGTCGTTCCACCACACGCCCCCGAAGCCCCGGAGGCCGGACTCGTCCCGGACGACATGGAACGTCTCGCAGAACGACGGCAGTCCGTCGACCAGCCGTGAACGGTCCGCGCCGAAGACCTCGGTGTCGAGTGCATGGACGGCAGGCATGTCCGCCGCCTCCACGGGGACGGACACGCCTCGCCTGGAGGGCCCCTTCCCCATGCCCGTATACGTCGTGCAGAGCCCGACGGAGCGATATCCCAGACGCTCGTACAGCGGGCGCCCATATTCGGTGGCCGTCAGGCAGAAGCTCTTCGTTTCGGTGTTGTCCATCACGTGCCGCATGATGCGGCCGCCCAGACCACGCCGTTCGTAGCGTTTCGCCACCAGCACCATGCTGATGGCCGCGACGTCCCCGCCGTATGGGGTCGACACCGTCGCCGCGGCGAGTTCGCCCTCCCCGTCGTCGATGCCGTAGACGTCGCCGACCGAGAACAGGAACCGCCACTTACGGTCTTCACGCCCCCAGTCGCGGTCCTCCGCGAGCCGCTGGCAGGCGGCGAGGTCGTCGATGTGGAGCCGCCGTGCGGGCCTGTCCCCATCCATGAGACCGGACGCTAGATCGGCCCCGCGTGCCGCACAACCCAATTACGCGGCATTACCCCACAGGTCATCGCCTTCACGACCTCCCCAGCGAGATCGTCTGGGTGCGGATAACGACGACTTGAGGAGAACCATGTCGCACACGGCGACCCCAGTGGCGGGACGGCCCCCGCGCGAGGCCGCGCCCTCGCCCACCGCGTCCATCGGCGCCCTGCTCGTCCTGCTCACCGGCGTCTTCATCACCACGCTCGACTTCTTCATCGTGAACGTGGCGATCCCCGACATCCAGTCCGATCTGCGCGCCGGCGCGACCGCGATCCAGTGGGTCGTCGCCGGGTTCGGGCTGGCGCTCGGCAGCGGGTTGATCACCGGCGGCCGCCTCGGCGACCTGGCCGGACGCCGCCGGATGTACGCGCTCGGTCTCGCCGTGTTCACCGCCGCCTCGCTCGCGTGCGGGCTCGCCCCGTCCCCCGGCACGCTGATCGGCGCCAGAGTGGTGCAGGGGATCGCGGCCGCGCTCCTGATGCCGCAGGTTCTCGGGATCATCAACGGCGTGTTCACCGGGGAGGCGCGCGCCAAGGCGTTCACCGCCTACGGCCTCGCACTCGGTTTGGGCGGCGTGTTCGGGCAGCTCATAGGGGGTGCGCTGATCCAGGCGGATCTGTTCGGCACCGGCTGGCGCAGCATCTTCCTGATCAACGTCCCGGTCGGGATCGTCACGCTGGCGCTGGTCCGCCGCACCGTCCCGTCCCAGCCGCGCACCACCGGAACCCGCCTGGACGTCACGGGAACCGTCCTGGTCACCCTCGGCCTCATCGCGCTCGTCCTGCCCCTGATCGAGGGGCGCCGCCTGGGCTGGCCCGCCTGGACGTGGGCGTCGCTCGCCGCGTCGGCCGTCCTGCTCGCCGGGTTCGCCCTCTCCCAGCGCCGCGGCAGCGCCCCGCTCGTCGCACCCGCTCTCTTCCGCGAGCCCGCGTTCCGCGTCGGCAGCGGCCTGGCGCTCGTCTACACCCTGGCGATGGCGTCCTTCTTCCTGTACCTCGCCCTGTACCTCCAGCAGGGACGCGGTCTCAGCGCCCTGGAGTCGGGCCTGCTCTTCGTCGCCCTGGGCGCCGGCTACTTCGCCGCGTCCACCCGCGCCACGGCCGTCGCCGCCCGCCTGGGACGGCAGATCCTCGCTCTGGGCGCCGCGGTGCAGGCGGCCGGCTGCCTCCTCCTGCTCGACGCGATCGGGCACGCCATCGGCTGGCTCATCCCCGGCCTGGTCCTCGTCGGGGCGGGCATGGGGCTCGTCCTGGCGCCGCTGTCGGCGCTCGTCCTGTCCGGCGTGACCGACCGGCACGCCGCCTCGGCCGCCGGCGTCCTGTCCACCGCCCAGCAGGTCGGCAACGCCCTCGGCGTCGCGCTCGTCGGGATCGTCTTCTACGGCGCGTCGGGCGAGGTCGCCGACGCCTTCCGGGTGTCGCTGTTCCCGGTCATGGCCTTCTGCGGCGTCACCGCGGCACTCGCCCAGTTCCTCCCCAGGCGCTAGTACACGCTGACGCCGAAGACGCTGAGCACCGGAGAGATCGGCTGGAAGAAGGACGACCCGCCGCTGGCGCAGTCCCCGACTCCGCCGATCCCCAGCCCGACCGCGGTGCCGCCCGAGAAGTACGGAGCCCCGGGACTGTCCCCGGGCTCCGTGCACACGGTCGTCCTGGCGAGCCCGGTGATCGTCCCCTCAGGGAAGTTCACGGTCACGTTGATGGCCGTCACGCTGCCGCAGCGCACGCCCGTGGTGGGCCCGCTGCGGCAGACGCGCTGGCCGACGACCGGCCGTCCCGCCGTCGTGATGTCCTGGGACCCGGGGTAGAGGTGGACGCTGCCGGGCCGCTCCACGGAAGGCTCCACGTACCGGACGAGCGCCACGGCGAGGTTCGTGACCGAGACGACCGTCCCGAGCCGGACGGTCAGCCCCGGGTCGGCGTACAGCGCCATGCCGACCTGAGCGCACCCGCCCGCGGTGAGGAAGAAGTACGTGCCGTTCTGCCGCACGTTGAACCCGAGAGTGCAGCGAACGCCCCCGGCCCCGTAGATCGCCTGGCCCCCTTCCGCGCCCGGCGCCGCGACGGGACGGACGTCGCTCGGTGAAGCGGACGCGCCGGGGCTGACGGCGGCCAGGACGGCGACGATGCCCGCGAGCAAGGTCGCGACGCGCAGTCTCACGGAATACCTCCTGCGGGGAAATGGCGGCTTGCCGGAATGGTGCGAAAACCCGGGGGCGTCGGCAAGGGGAGGAAGGTGCCAAGGTTGCCCGCGACCGTATAGCAACATCACGACGAAGCCCGCGAAGGCGCTGGTCGGCGATGAGTACGGAAGGTCGCGCCATCTAGGTACGGGTGCTCATCCCCCGCGTTCTTCCATCGCCCAGGATGGGGCGACCGTTTCGGAATGGAGGGCGCATGAGAATTCGTTTGCCGAAAACCAGCGCCGTGGCCCTGCTCGCCCTCGCGGGGTGCGGGGTCCAGGCCGCAGAGCCGACGTCCTGGAGGACGGAGGCCGGGGGCGCCCGGTGGCGGGTGGAGGTCGCGGACGCGTCGCTGCGGGTCGATCCCCAGATCGTCGCGGTGGGCCCGGACAACGTGTGGGCGTTCGGCGGGCGCGGCTCGGAGCACACGGCGTGGCGGCCGACGGCCAGGCACTGGAACGGCCGCGCCTGGAACAAGGTCGGACTTCCGGGCGGACGGATCGGCGCGGTCAAGGCGGCGGGGGCGTCCTCGGCGTCCGACGTCTGGGCGGTGACCCTCGGCGGGCGGAACTCGACCGTCCTTCACTGGAACGGCGAGCGCTGGACGATCGACCGCCGCCTTCCGAGTTTCATGGTGACGGCGATGGAGGTGTTCTCCCCGCGGGACGTCCGGGTCTACGGCACCGGGCCGCGCGCCGCCGGAGCGACCTGGACCCGTTCGGCGAACGGATGGTCGGAGGCCGGCCTGCCTTTCCGGATCGCCCGCACCAGCGCCCACTCCGCCCTGGACGTCTGGGCGCTCACCTTCGACAACAGGCTGTACCACCAGGACGGCAGCGGTTGGAGGCCCGTCCTGCTGGACGACGTCCTGCTGGCCGAGAAGAGAAGCGGATTCGAGGACACGACGTACCGGCTCGGCACGATCACCGCCACGGACGCCGGCGTCTGGATCACGGCCGAGAGCGCCGGCGGCATCCCGTCCGGCAAGATGGACGGCACCCGCACCGAACCGCTGGGCCCGGACGACCTTCGCCTGTCGTCCCTGCTCCTGCACGGCGACGCCGGGGGACGCCGCTGGACCTCCGAAAGCCTCATGGAGAAGACGGGACGGCTCAGCCCGATCGGCGCCCCGATCATCGACGCGGGCGGCGACATCTGGCTCATCGGCTCCACCGACGTCAACGCCACCGAGTCGGCCCTCGCCCACCGAACCGCCACCGGCACCTGGACCAGAACCAGGATCCGGGCATCCGGCTTCGGCTCCTTCGAGGCCCGCGCCATCACCCGCCTGCCAGGCGGCACACGCATCCTCGTCGCAGGAATGAACGACGAGAAGGGCGCCATCCTCTCCACCCCCTGAGGCGCACCGAGACCCGGGAACCCGAGCCAGGCCCATACCGCGGCCGGTGTCCGTCTGAGACGGACACCGGCCGCGACCGTTCATCCGTCAGATGGAACGGCCAACGGGCGAGTTGTCGACTCTCGTGCGTGTTGGTGGATCTGCTGGACGGTCATCGGCAGTACCTCCACAAAGCAGATCGACGGCCCCCGGGTCGTCATGAATTGTCAGGAGAGATCCATGACCACCATCCTGCACCCCGGCACTGTCGCCGAATGGCTCAGGCTCAAGGACGTCAAGGGCATCGGCGAAGAGGAGGTGGAGCGCAAGGCGCTTCACCTGGCACGTCAGTTCTTCGGCCCCGACGCCGTGCTCCTGGTCGCGGGCAACAACTGGTCCGAAACCCTGGGTGGCACGGAGACGGTGTACGTCCGAGCGTCCTTTCCCATGTCCCCCCAGGTCGACGAGCGAACCGGCACGCCGGTCGAGCTCATGCTCAACGACCTCACGGGGAACAGCATGCGGCAATTGGAGCGCAAGGCGGCGCATCTGGCACGACAGTGCTTCGGGCCTGAAACCGCGTTCCAGATCGTTTTCACGAATGGTCTGGAGAGCGACCCGCCCGAGCACCTGGGCACCACGGACCGCTACTGGACGACATCCGTGTCCGTCCGGGCGATCGTGCCCGCGTCCCCGCAGGTCAAGACGCGAACGGGCACGCCGGTGCGCCTCACGCTCAAGGACCTCACGGGGAACAGCATGCGGCAGGTGAAGCGCGACGCGCTTCACCTCGCGCGTCAGTGCTTCGGCCCCGACGCCGTGCTCCAGGTCGGTTTCGACCACCCTTGGGGGTGGGCCACCAGGGGCCTGGAGAACAACCCGCCCGAACGCCTGGGCACCACGGACCGCTTCTGGGCGGAATCCGTGTACGTCCTGGCAATCGTGCCCACGTCCCCGCGGGTCGGCGAGCGAACCGGCACGCCGGTACGACTCACGCTCAACGACATCACGGGGAACAGCATGCGGCAGGTGGAGCGCAACGCGGTTCACCTGGCGCGTCAGCGGCGCCCTCACACGGCCCCTGGCACCGTGTTCCGCGTCAACTGGAACTCGATGATCGGGGGGCTGGAAGGCATCTCGCGGACACGTCCGAGTGCCAGGCCGCGTTTCCTGGCAAGGCACATGGAAGTCGAAGTGATCTGAATCCGGGGACGCCACACGAACGGTGTCCCTCAAGCACGGGTGGCCCTTCCGCGTTTCGGGAGGGCCACATCCTTGTGCGGGCCGTCCGTTTGAAGGCGGCCGGTCAGGCATGGTCCTGGAGCAGCGGCGGGAGCCCACCTTCACCGTGACGCGGTCGCCGGGGACGTTGTAGCCGATGACCTGGCCTTCGCCCTCCGGGGTGCTGACCCGAGACCCCAGGCGCGGCGCCTTCTCCTTGAACTCCGCGTAGAGGGGGTGCTCGCACCGCAGGTCATCGATGGGCCGCGCATCACCGAGGTCATCGCCGCCTTTAAGCCCCTTCCGCCGTGACCTGCTGGCCACAATCGGCTGCCCTGCTACGGCTGACGTGCCGTTGGCACCGAGGAGATAATTCTGGCGTCTCCCTTGGAGGCCCCATGGATACTCGTCGCCACCGCAGCCCGGCGATCGGGATCTTCCTTGTGCTCGTGGTCACGGTCGCCACGCGGCCGTCCGACCATCGAGGGTCCTACGGCAATCCGACTCCGAGCTCGTACGTGTACATCTGCCAGAGCCCCGGCTGTGGCAAGCGGCGGCGGTTCAAGTCCAAGCCGAGAATGCCGGGTGGGCCGCGGTGCAAGGAGTGCAACAGCAAGATGAAGCGGGAGGACGACGACTCGTGACCGGGGAGACGAACTCGTGGCCGCTCTGACTGATATCGCCAAATCCGGGGCCGACGCGCTGGGAGGCGCGCGATTCACCCTCGTCAACATTCTGCCAGGCACGCTACTCGCAAGCTTCGTGGCCGTGGTGTATCGCTCGCACGCCTTCGACTTCGATAGAAGAATCAACCTTCACGACGTCCTTCCCAGTAAGAACGACACCGCTGCGGTGACCATCGTCTTCGTCTTCACGCTCTTCCTGATCGGCATCCTTCTGCGTCCATTTCAGGTTGCGCTGGTACAGATGCTGGAGGGCTACGTGAACCCGCGGCCCCTGCAGTATCTGTACGCGCTTGCAGTCGAGCGGCATCGACGGGCCAGGCACACGGCCTCAATCCAGCAGGACCACCTGGACGAAGAGGAGGCGGAGGCACCGCGGTCCTTGCGAGCCGCCGCTGTGGGCGCACAGCGGGAGCAGCGGAGGCGACGGCTCAGCGCTCGCGCCGACAGGGTTCTCGACCGGTATCCCGAAGCTGATGACCTTCTGATGCCGACCCTCCTGGGTAACGTGCTCCGCCAGGGGGAGGAGGCTGCCGGGCGGCCTTACGGTCTCGACGCCATGGCCGTCTATCCGAGGATGTACCCGTCAGTCTCCGCGCTCTTACGCGCAGACATCAGTCGCCAACTCGATCTGATCGCTGCCACCGCGACACTCTGCGTGGCTTTTGCCTCAGCCACAGCAGTCTCCCTACCGCTGATACTGCGGCCTGACCTATGGCGGCTCGTACCCTTGGTGACCTTGATGTTCGCAGTCGTCTCCTACCGCGGAGCCGTCCGCGCGTCGGCCGAGCACGCTGTCCTGCTGGCCACCGCGTTCGACCTCCATCGCTTCGACATTCCAAAGGCCCTGCACTTGGCCCTTCCCGAGACCCCCGAGGGCGAATTGAAGCTGAACAAGCGCCTCACCGCCTTCCTCAAGGAGCGTCAGTCACTCGCCGAATCCGGATTGGGACAGGAGTTCTTCGTCCACCCCGGCGACCCGCCGGCCGGCTGACATTATTCGCGGGCCGTCCGGCGAAGGACGACCGATCCGCCGATGCCGGAGATGTTCAGTACCACGCCGCCGCGCCCGCTATGCCAACCTGGCCCGTCCACATCGGAAGCCGGTGGAGGACTGTAGACATAGGGCGGGTCGAGCGTCCCGTCCAGCCGGATCCGCCGGGCGGTCTCAAGTCTCCCGCGCACGACGGCCCAGTCATCTGGGATGAGGATCCTAACGTAGCCGTACAGCAAGGCTAGATCGATCTCCATCTCCTGTTGGCGAGGCAACCGGGCCTCGCTCAGATCGATGACCACATCCCCCGCCAAGGCACGAACGACCAGCTTCCGTGGTGCCTGGGCAAAGCGAGATACACGTGGCATGACGACGGCCATGCAGCGCCTTACGCCCGTATCGACATCCAGGTCACGCCGCCCACTACTCATGGCCAGAGCCACTCCTCCCGCAACAAGCACTGCGGACGCGAACGGTCGCATCGTTACCGAGTCGAACCAATCCCGGGTCACGGCCAGCCACGTCAGGCCGGCTACGAACAAGAACGCAGGTCCCACCATCGTCTGTTCTCGCGGTAAGACCGATTTCAGCAGGATTATCGCTCCGGCCGCCAACAGCAGGAAGGGGGCAGTCAGCGCAAATACTTCGCCCCCTCTCCGGAGCGCATCTGATCCCCCAGCGGCCAGAGCGGCCCCTGTCGCCACAGCGACCAAGCCCAGCAGAACACGCGTCCGGGTCACGCGCCGCTCCCGTCAGATCAATGAGCCATCGGACCGTGATCTTAGGAAGACCGGATGCTCTGCAGTCCCAACTCCACACATCACGCCAGGTTCGACGTTCGCAGCCAACATCAACCCGCTCGCCCTCGGCCCTCGACACAACGAGTTCCGAGTAAGTCGCCTCATCGGCCCTGCGAATGTGCGGTCGCTCCCGCTGGAAGAGGGGCAGCCCCCGCAACTCTTAGCTGGGCTCGCTGTTGTCCGAGGGGGAGTAGTGGGCGTCGTGTTGTTGGCGGGGGGAGCAGACCGAGGCGGAGGGGCACGAGCAGCGGCGGGAGCCCACCTTCACCGTGACGCGGTCGCCGGGGACGTTGTAGCCGATGACCTGGCCTTCGCCCTCCGGGGTGCTGACCCGAGACCCCAGGCGCGGCGCCTTCTCCTTGAACTCCGCGTAGAGGGGGTGCTCGTACTTGAGGCAGCACATCAGGCGGCCGCAGGCGCCGGCGATGCGGAGGGGGTTGACCGGGAGGTCCTGTTCCTTCGCCATGCGGACGGAGACGGGTTCGAAGTCCTTGAGGAAGGTGGCGCAGCACAGGTCGCGGCCGCAGGGGCCGATGCCGCCCTGGAGGCGGGCCTCGTCGCGGGGGCCGACCTGGCGCAGTTCGACGCGGGCCTTGATGCCGCGGGCCAGGTCGCGGACGAGGGCGCGGAAGTCGACGCGGTGCGGGGCGGTGAAGTAGATCTTGAAGATGTTGTCGGCGTCGAGGTAGTCGACGCCGATGACCTTCATCGGGAGGTCGTGCTTGCGGATGAGGCGCTTGGCGATGAGGCGGCCCTCGGCGCGGCGGCGGCGGTTGGCCTCGTCGCGGGCGAGGTGCTCGTCGGTGGCGGGGCCGGCGCATTCGGGGAGGCCGTCGACGTCCTCGGAGACCCACTGCGGGGCCCACACGCACTCGGCGACCTCGGGGCCGGAGTCGGTGGGGACGAGGACCTTGTCGCCGACCTTGGGGCTGTGCGGGCCCGGATCAAGGTAGAACAAGCGGCCGTAACGGGTGAAGCTGACGGCCATCATCATGCCCACGTTTCGCTCCGTTCGCCCGGATTTGTGCGACCCACTCTAGGTCTCACCAGGCGGCGTCGGCGAGATCCCCTGCCGGGACGCTCGGAACGCCCTGCGCGTACAGGTCGCCGGCGGTCGCGATGACGCCGTGACCGGTGTGGGCCAGGTCGAGGGCCGTGGGTGCGCCCTTCACCTTCTGGGTCCACAGGGTCTTGGTGGGGCTCCCCTGCAGCGTGAAGGTCTGGAGGGTCAGTTCGGAGTTCTTCGCTATGGCCGCGATAAGGGAGGTGCCGTCCCGGGTCATGACGGCGTTGGAGCTGCCCTTGGGCAGGGGCATGACGGCCTTGCTGGTCTTGAGATCGCCCGCGGCGCCGTTGGTGTCGAGCGTGCGGACCTGGTGCCTCGCCGAGCCGACCGGGCTCCAGACGAAGGACAGCGTGGTGCCGGACCAGGAGAGGCTTCCGACGCGGGCGCGCAGCTTGGTCGCCCACACCTTGTGGACACCGGTCTCCGGCGTGACGACGTCCACGCGGGCGCTCGCGCCCTTGTAGGTGACGTAGGCGAGCTGTGCGCCGTCCGGGGTCGCGGCGAGGTCCGACCATACGGTGGAGGCACCGGGGACGGTGGCCTTCGGGATGGGCTTGAGGTCCTTGGGACGTCCGTCGTCCAGGCGCAGGCGCTGGAAGGTGACGTCACGGGCGCCGGAAGTGGCGACGACGTACGAGCCGTCCTTCAGCGCGGCGACGCGGTGGAAGCGGCGGCCCTGCGGGGCGGCGATGGGCAGCCCCACGTTCGCCCCGGTGCGCACGTTTCGGACGAGGAGGGAGGCGCCCTTCTCGGTGACGCCGACGACGAACGACGGTTCGGTCTTCTCGGCCTTGGCGGCGGGCTTGGCCGCGTGCTCCTTGTCGGCGGCGCGCTGGTGGCGGTGCACCATGTCCACGCCCCCTCCGATGAGCAGCGCGGCGGTCGCGGCCACGCCGAGAGGGACGAGACCCTTCCACGAGCCAAGCCGGGTACCCGGGTCCTCGCGCCTGCCGTCGTCCATGGGGGTGTCTACCTAACCTTTCCTGCGGATCGCCCGTCGTTTCTACCGCATCTGGATCGCGACAAAAACCCATGAACGCAGAGTTACCAAGTCGTGAGCCGCCTCAGCCGAGGGAAGCACGGGCCGCCTCGACCAG
Source organism: Actinomadura sp. NPDC023710 (assembly GCF_040639875.1). Lineage (NCBI taxonomy): Bacteria > Bacillati > Actinomycetota > Actinomycetes > Streptosporangiales > Thermomonosporaceae > Actinomadura > Actinomadura sp. NPDC023710. The sequence goes on along the minus strand of NZ_JBFAGB010000032.1, from coordinate 40,576 downwards.
AGACGCCCGGTACGACCCGCCGAACAGCGCCACGTGGACGAGCAGCGGGTGCAGCTGGTGCAACGGGACGCGGGAACGCCATCCGTCCGCCAGGGGCGCGGCCTCATCGTAGGCGCCGAGCACGGTGTCGAGGTGCGGCGTCCCGAACAGCGCCATCATGGCGAGGTCGGTCTCGCGGTGCCCGCCGTGCGCGGCCGGGTCGAGGAGCAGCGCCCGCTCGCCCGTCCACACGACGTTCCCCGACCACAGGTCGCCGTGGATGCGGGACGGCGGCTCCGGCGGGCCGGCGAGCGTCTCGATGTCGGCCGCCACGCGCTCCACCAGGCGGACGTCGCCGGACGACAGATGCCTGGCCCCGAGGCGGAGGAACGGTTCGATACGGCGTTCGGCGTACCAGACGGGCCAGGCGCGGTCGTCCAGCGTGTTGTCCAAGGGAAGGTCGGCGATGAAGCCGTCCCAGGGCGCGCCGTAGGCGTCAGGGCGGTTACCGGTGTGCAGGGCGGCCAGTTCCCGCCCGAGACGTTCGGCCGCCTCGCGGGACGGTGGAGCCGAGTGCAGCCACGGCAGGACGAGCATGTGGTCGTCCGCCGCGACCACCTCGGGGACGGGCGTCCCGGGGCCCGCCTCCCCCAGCCAGCGCAGCCCGGCCGCCTCCGCCGCGAACACGCCGGCCTGGTCCTGCGCGGCCTTCACGAACACCTCGCGGCCGTCAGCCAGGGAAGCCCTGTGCAACGTCCAGGAATGGCTGGAACCGAGGTCGTGGACCTTCTCGACGCCGCTTCCGAGCAGCCTCTCCAGCCGCACCCGCTCAGCGGTCATCGAGCACCGAGCGGATCTCCTTCAGCAGGCCGGGAATCGCCGCCTCCACCTGCCACAGAACGAGGTCGAAGTCGTCGCGGCCGCCGTAGTAGGGGTCGGGGACGTCGAGGTGGCCGCCCGCGTCCGGGTCGAACTCGCGCAGCAGGCGGATGTTCCCGCGCGCCTGCCAGTTCGGTGCCATCGAGCGCAGCGCCCGCAGGTGGCTCTCGTCCAGCGCGATGACCATGTCGTACTGGTCGAACCAGCCGGCATCGAACTGCCGCGCGATGTGCGCCGAACGGTAGCCGGCGCGCTCCAGCGCCGCGACGGTCCGCTCGTCGGCGCCGTCGCCGACGTGCCACCCGCCGGTGCCCGAACTGTCCACCTCGACGTCCAGGCCCTCCTTCTCGACGTGGTGGCGCAGGATCCATTCGGCCATCGGGGAGCGGCAGATGTTGCCCGTGCAGACGAAGGTGACTCGGTACGGCATCCACCCATCATGCCCGAGGGGTCCGAAACCGCAGGACCCGGGAAAGAACGCGACCCCCGGCCGGAGCCGGGGGTCGCGTCCTGGGGTGGTCCAGGCGGGGTCAGCGCGAGACGGCGTTCAGCGCGTCCACGATGCCGCTGCCGAAGAACCCGTTCTGGCCCTTCGAGCCTTCACAGGTCTGGGTGGAGGTGTGCTTCACCCACTGGCCGTTCGACTGGGTGTACCAGACGTACTCGACCGTCCGCGGGCTCGGGCAGTCCTTGGGGGTCGCGGTGCCGCGCAGCACCCGCTCGACGAGACGCGGGTCCAGGGTCAGGCCGCCGCTGCGGTCCCGGTGCCCGTACTTGCTGACGATGAGCGCCGCGACGCCGACCGCGTGCGGGGACGCCATCGAGGTGCCCTGCAGCGACTGGTAGTAGGCGCACTTGTCGCCCTTGCAGCTGCGGATGATGTACGGCACCTTCGGCGTGCCGTCGGCGTTCAGCTCGCCGCGCTCCTTGGCGAGCCGCTCGGGGTAGGCCGCCCAGATGCCGCCCTTGTCGTCCGGACGCTGGTCGGCGTTGTCGACCTTGTCGCCGCCGGGCGCCGCCACCGCGACATAGCCGTTGCCGAAGCTGCTGTAGTACGACTTGCGGCCGCTCGGGCCGGTGGCCGAGATCGGGATGACGTTCTCGCCCTCGGACGGCATCGAGACGCAGCTCGCCGGGATCGTGCGGTCGTGCGGCTCCTCGCCCGGGGTGGACGGGAAGTCGGGGCTGCTGTCGTCCACGTTCGTCTTGGTGTAGTCGACGAGGTCGTTGCCGGCCGCGGAGATCAGCGTGACGCCGCGCTTGTGCGCGAAGTCCAGGGCGCGCTGCGCCGCCTTGATGATCGTGCGCTGCTCCAGCTGGTCCTCGGGGCTGTCCGCGGGGTTGTTGCCGCAGTTCCAGAGCCACGGGTCGATGTAGTACGACATGTTGACGACGTCGATGCCGTGCTTGGCCGCGTAGGTCAGGCCGTCGACGGTCGGCTGGAGGAAGAAGTAGCCGGAGTCCTGGCCGACGCGCAGGTTCACGATCGACACGTTCGGCGCGACGCCCGCCATGCCGAGGCCGTTGCGGGGCGAGGCGATCGTGGACGCGACGTGCGTGCCGTGGTCGTTGTCGTCCCAGTCGTTGGGGTCGACGCACGACGTGAACTCGCAGGGCCCGTCGACCTCGTTGCCGTTGGCGTCGGTCGGGATGTCGTGGGTGAAGTTGCGGCTGAGCTTGCGGTTGAAGTTCGACGCGATGTCCGGGTGGTCGCCGTCCACACCGGTGTCGAGGACGCCGACCAGCACGCGCCGGTCACCCGGCTCCTTCTTGTAGGAGCCGTCCGCCGTGGCGTGCATCTGCTTCATGTCCCACTGCAGCTCCGCCAGGGGCTCGGTGTCCTTGGACGGCTTGCCCGCGGGGACGGCCTGGTTCTTGGCGCCGTGGACGGCCCCGGTCAGCTTCTCGACCTTCGGGGCCTGCTTCTTGGCCTTGGGCGCCTCGCCGATGATCCGGTTGTGCGCGACGCCGTCCAGCGCCCGCTGGTTCATCACGGCGTGGATGAACTCCGGGTTCTCGGACGTGACGGTCGCGACGCCCACGTCGCGGTTCTCGTGCACGACCTTGCCGCCGGCCGCCGAAACGGCCCGGTGGGCCTGCCCGAGGGACGCGCCCTCCTTGTAGAGGACGACGTACTCCGAGACCTCGCCCTTCGCCTGTGCCGGGGCCGGAGCTGCGGATGCTGGGAACGCGAGCGCCGTCACGGTGGTGACGGCGCACGCGGCGGAAATCAAGGCTCGCCGCAAGGCAGACCTCCTGGCTGTGGGGGGTGACCAACCGGATTTCGGTCAATCAGCCAGCGAACGTTACGGGAGCGCTCATGGAGAGTCGCGTACGGAAATGTAACGAATGGGGACAAATTGTGTAAGCCCCATCCGTATCACCCGTGCCGCAACGCCAAAGTCAGCGCCTCGAACGCCAGCTGCGGGTTGACGTTCGCCGCCAACCGCTCCCTGCAGTCCATGATCGCATCGAGGCGCCGGAGGGTGTCCTCCGGGCGCCCGTCCCCCGCGGCCGAGCGCAGCTCGGGGCCGAGCTCGATGTTGACCAGCTCGCTGCCCGCCCCCAGTTGCAGCGTCAGCACGTCCCGGTAGTAGGACGCGAGGTCGAGCAGCGTCCGGTCCAGGGCGTCGCGCAGGATCCGCGTCGCCCGCGACTTCTGCCGGTCCTCCAGCTCCTTGAGGGCGCCCGCCGTCCCGCGCGGCATCCGCCCCTTCTCGCTCTCGCCGAGCGCCTTGCGCAGGGCGGAGGTCTCCCCGTCGTTCAGTTCGGCGGTCTGCGCGTCCCGCTCCGCCTTCGCCGCGCTCACGAGCGTCTCCGCCGCCGCGACCGCCGCGCTCACCCCGGTCAGCCGGCGCGGCACCGCCACCACCTGCTCGCGCACCCGCCGCATCCGCGGATCCGAGGCGAGCCGGCGCGCCCGGCTGATGTGCCCCTGCGCCGCCCGCGCCACCACCTCGGCGGTCTCGCGCTCGACGCCGTCGCGCTGGACGAGGAAGTCGGCGATCGCCTCGATCGGGGGCGTCTGCAGGGTCACCAGCCGGCAGCGCGACCTGATCGTGACGAGCAGGTCCTCCGGCGACGGCGTGCACAGCAGCCACACCGTCCGCGGCGGCGGCTCCTCGATCGCCTTCAGCAGCGCGTTCGCGGCGCCCTCGGTGGCCCGGTCGGCGTCCTCGAACAGCACGATCTGCCGCCCGCTCCCGCTCGGCGAGGACGAGGCCCGCAGCACCAGCGCGCGGGCGTCCCTGATGCCGAACGACAGCCCCTGCGGGCGGACGACCTCGACGTCCGCGTGCGTCCCCTGGAGCACCTGGTGGCAGGACGCGCAGTGCCCGCACCCGCGCGGCGTCTCCGTGCACTGCAACGCGGCGGCGAACGCCCGCGCCGCGGCCACGCGCCCGGACCCGGGCGGCCCGGTGAACAGCCACGCGTGCGCGAGCCCGCCCGTCCGCCCAGCCGCCGAGGACAGCTGCGCGATGACGGTCTCCTGCCCCACCAGGTCGTCCCACACGCTCATGGAACAGAGGCTAGCGGGCTCAGAAGTCGGTGATGACCGGGAACGTGCTCGTGGCGTCCTCGGTGCCGAGCGGGACGGGGTCGGGCAGGATCTCCCGGATGCGGTACTGGATCTCCCTGCTCAGCTCCCCCTGCGGCCGGCTCGCGTCCAGGATCAGGTAGCGGTCCGGGGCGGCCTCGGCGAGGGCGTGGAAGCCCTCGCGGACCCGCTCGTGGAACTCCTGCGACTCCGACTCCATGCGGTCGGCGGGGGCCGACAGCCGCCGCAGGCCCGCCTGCGGCGGGATCTCCAGCAGGACGGTCAGGTCCGGGACGAGCCCGCCGGTCGCCCAGGCGTTGACACGGGCGATGTCCTCCACCGGCAGCTGCCGCCCGAAGCCCTGGTAGGCCAGGGACGAGTCGACGTAGCGGTCGCTGACCACGATCACGCCGCGGTCCACCGCGGGCTTGATCACGTTGGCGACGTGGTCGGCGCGGTCGGCGGCGTACAGCAGGGTCTCGGCGCGGTCGGACAGGCCGGTGGTGTCGCGGTCCAGCAGCATCGCGCGCAGCCGCATCCCGATCTTGGTGGCGCCCGGCTCGTGCGTGGTCACCACGTCGTAGCCGTGGTCGCGGAGCCAGATCGCGGCGAGCCGCGCCTGCGTCGTCTTGCCCGCGCCCTCGCCGCCCTCGAACGCGATGAACACGCCGCGGTTGCGGCGGACGGGCTGCGGCGCCGCGGCGGCCTGCTCCGACGGCGTGTAGATCTCGCCGTGCAGGGCGGCGCGCAGGTCGGGGACGAGCGGGATGCCGCGCCGGTCGTCCAGCCGCCGGTACGCGAACAGCCCGGCCAGCAGGGCCAGGACGGCCGCGACCAGCAGGGCGACGCCGGTCCCGTGGGCGTCGTAGACGCCGCCGCCGAGGTCGAGGCGGTGGGAACCGGCCGCCGCCGCGATCAGCGGGACGGCGGCGAACGCGAGCAGCACCGTGATGAGCGCGACCGACCGCAGGTACGCCGCCGGGCGGGCGTCCTCCGGCGCCTCGGGGTCGTGCACCGCCGCCTTCGCGGTCGACCACGCGGCCCCGGCGAAGACGCCGAGGGACGCCGTCGCGAACACCACGACGACGAGGTTCTGGACGAGGGCGAGCACGACCAGCGCGAGCGCGGCCGCGATCACCGCGAGGCCGAGGAGACGGCGGCGGCTGAACGGGACGAGCACGCGCGGCCCGAGGAACAGCCCGAAACCGAGCCCCACCGTGAGCGCGGTCAGGACGGAGCCGTACCCGGCGTCCCCGCCGCCCAGCGCGCCGGCGTGGGCGCGGGCCACGGCCACGACCGCGCCCGCCGTGACGGACGCCGCCGCGATGGCGAGACCGAGACCGCGCGCGGCGGCCGACCCCGGGCCCTGGAAGATCATTTTCAGCGGCGACACGGCCGCGACCGGCTCGGTCGCCGGGATCTCGCCGGCCATCGCCACGAGGGCGGCGGAGACGAGGAACAGGCCCGCCGTCACGTACACGGCGAGGTCGGCGCGGGAACCCGCGCCGAGCGTCCCGTTCGCGACGAGCGCGAGGACGGCGAACAGCAGCGCGGCGGCGGGCGCCGGGCCGTAGAGCACGCGCGTCGCGGCACGGCGGGCGGCGGGCCGCAGCTCCTCGTCCGGGACCAGCGCGGGCAGGGACGCGCGCGCCGCCGGAATCCACAAGAGGCTCAGGCACGAGACGAGGAACGCGGCGGCGAACGTCCACGGCAGCGCGTGCACGAGCGGCACCGTCACCACGACCACCAGCCGCAGCGCGTCCGCGATGATCAGCATCAGCCGGCGGTCGACGCGGGCGGCGAGCAGCCCGGCGACCGGCGGGAGCACCACCGCGGGCAGCAGCATCAGCGCCAGTACGCCTCCGATCGCCTGCGCCTGCGCCGCGGCGCCGTCGCCGCGCGTCAGCATCGCGGCCATGGCGGTCAGCGCGGGCACGCCGACCCACTGGCCTGCGCTGGACAGCGACAGCGCGATCCGGAGCCGCCGGAACGGCCCGATCGACGAAAGCGACGAAACGCCCGGCGGCGATGGCGCTGCGGGGTGCGGCCGAGGTGCGCCCGTTCTGGTCATGTCGGTCAGGGTATCGGCGTAGATGTCCCTATGAACCGGACTTTGCGGAGGTTCGACGGCGCGGCGCCGTCTTCTTCTTCCCGCCGCCCGCGGCGACCTTCTCCCGTCGCTCCGCGAGCAGTTCCGCGGCGCGCTGGATCGTGATCGACTCGATCTCGTCGCCCTTGCGCAGGCTGGCGTTCGTCTCGCCGTCGGTGACGTACGGGCCGAACCGGCCCTCCTTGACCACCACCGGCTCCCCGCTCGCCGGGTCCTTGCCCAGCTCGCGCAGCGGCGCCGCGGCCGCGGCGCGGCGGCCGCGCTGCTTGGGCTGCGCCAGCAGCTCCTTCGCCCGGTCCAGCGTGACCGTGAACAGCTCGTCCTCCGAGCCGAGCGACCGGCTGTCGGAGCCCCTCTTGATGTACGGGCCGAACCGGCCGTTCTGCGCGGTCACCGGCTCGCCGTCCAGCTCGCCCAGCGTGCGCGGCAGCGACAGCAGCTTCAGCGCGTCGTCGAGCGTGATCGTGTCGAGCGACATCGACTTGAACAGCGACGACGTGCGCGGCTTGGGGGCGTCGGCCTTCTTCGTCCGCTTCTTGCCGTCGGCCGGCGGCGCCGGCTCAGGCAGGATCTCGGTGACGTAGGGACCGAACCGCCCCGACTTGGCGACGACCGTGTGGCCGGTCTCGGGGTCGGCACCGAGCTCCCGGTCGCCCGACGGCTGCGCGAACAGCTCCTCGGCCTTGTCGGCGGTCAGCTCGTCCGGCGCGATGTCCTCGGGGATGTTGACGCGCTCGCCGTCCCGGTCGAGGTACGGCCCGTACCGGCCGACCCGCACCATGATGTCGGTGCCCTTGATCGGGAACGAGCTGATCCCCTTGGCGTCGATGTCGCCGATGTCGCCGACCAGCTCCTTCAGGCCCTCCTCGCCGGAGTCGCCGAAGTAGAACCGGGTCAGCCAGCGGACGCGCTCGGCCTCACCGCGGGCGATCTCGTCGAGACCGTCCTCCATGTGGGCGGTGAAGTCGTAGTCGACCAGGTTGCCGAAGTGCTGCTCCAGCAGGTTCACCACGGCGAACGCCAGGAACGACGGGACGAGCGCCGTGCCCTTCTTGAACACGTACTCGCGCGCCAGGATCGTCCCGATGATCGAGGCGTAGGTCGACGGCCGCCCGATCTCCCGCTCCTCCAGCTCCTTGACCAGGCTGGCCTCGGTGTAGCGGGCCGGCGGGCGGGTCGAGTGGCCTTCGGCGTCCACCGCGCTCGCGGTCAGCGGGTCGCCCTCGGCCAGGTTCGGCAGCCGCCGCTCCTGGTCGTCCCGGTCCGTGGACGGGTCGTCGGCGCTCTCCACGTAGGCCTTGAGGAAACCGTGGAACGTGATGGTCTTGCCGGTCGCGCCGAATTCGGCCCGCTCGTTCTGCGTCGACACCCCGGTGACCCGGATCGACACCGACTGGCCGACGGCGTCCTTCATCTGGGACGCGATCGTCCGCTTCCAGATCAGCTCGTACAGGCGGAACTGGTCGCCGGACAGGCCCGTCTCCGCGGGCGTGCGGAAGGAGTCGCCCGCCGGGCGGATCGCCTCGTGCGCCTCCTGCGCGTTCTTCACCTTGGACGTGTAGACGCGCGGCTTGTCCGGGACGTACTCGCCGCCGAACAGCGAAGCCGCCTGCCGCCGCGCCGCCGTGATCGCCGTCTCCGAGAGCGTGATCGAGTCGGTTCGCATGTAGGTGATGAAGCCGTTCTCGTACAGCTTCTGCGCGACCGACATCGTGTACTTCGCGGAGTAGTTCAGCTTGCGGCTGGCCTCCTGCTGGAGGGTCGTCGTGCGGAACGGGGGGTACGGACGGCGCGTGTACGGCTTGGGCTCGACCGACTTGACCTCGTACGGGCGGCCGCGGAGCCGCTCGGCGAGGGCCGTCGCCGCGGCCTCGTCCAGGTGCAGCGCGTCCCGCGTCTTCAGGGCGCCGTCGGAACCGAAGTCGCGGCCCTGCGCGACGCGCCTGCCGTCCACCGAGACGAGCCCGGCCTTGAAGGCCGTCGGCTCCTCGTCCTTGCCGGTGTCGAACTGGGCCGCGATGTCCCAGTAGTGGGCGGGGACGAACGCGATCCGCTCCCGCTCCCGCTCGACGACCAGCCGCGTCGCCACCGACTGCACGCGGCCCGCCGACAGCTTCGGCATGACCTTCTTCCACAGGACGGGGCTGACCTCGTACCCGTAGAGGCGGTCCAGGATGCGGCGCGTCTCCTGCGCGTCCACCAGGCGCATGTTCAGCTGGCGCGGGTTCGCGGCGGCGCGCTGGATCGCGTCCTTGGTGATCTCGTTGAAGACCATCCGGTGCACGGGGACCTTCGGCTTCAGGACGTCCTGGAGGTGCCAGGCGATCGCCTCGCCCTCCCGGTCCTCGTCCGTCGCGAGGAAGAGCTCGTCGGCCTCGGCGAGCAGCTTCTTTAGCTTCTGGACCTGCTGGCGCTTGTCGGAGTTGACCACGTAGAGCGGCTCGAACCCGTGCTCGACGTTCACGCCGAGCTTCGCCCACGGCTCGCCCTTGTACTTGGCCGGCACCTCCGAGGCGCTTCCGGGCAGGTCCCGGATATGGCCGATACTGGACTCCACGATATAGCCGCGGCCCAGGTAACCGGCGATCGTCTTCGCCTTCGCGGGCGACTCGACGATCACCAGGCGCGTCCCCGCGCCGTTGCCCCGGCCACTGCTCGCGGTGCCGTTCTTGGCTGGCACAGTCGCTCCAACCTCGCTGTCTCGGGTTCTCTGAATCAGGCTCTTCCTACCGGCTTCGTACAACGTCGCATGACGGCGTGTTTGTGCCCGCGCCTTCTCGCGACCGCCTCGCGATCATCGTGCCGCCCCCGCGGAGGGGCGGGATTCTCACCGCCGCGCGCCCCCGACAGGATGACATGCCGCCGCGCACCGCGCGGACCGGGAGGCCACGGTACGGTGCCGCACGGCCGGTAGACCAAGTAATAATGGTCGCGATGGCGGAGTACACCTACCTCGTCCTGTCACTGCCGCGCGGTACCACCCGTGACACCGCCCGGCAGATCATGACCGAGCACGCGGAGCACGGCGGGTGGGAACTCGATCGCTTGCGCCTGTACCCGGACGGCCGCCGTCGTATTCAACTGCGCCGCAAGGTCATCCGCGCCGTCCGTACGTTCTGACCGTTCCCAGCGGCCTGTCCGGAGCGTAGCACTGCGTACGGATTCCCTGACGTGACGTTACTGTGTCCGCCGCAGGCACGGCCACACCCGCCCGTGAACATGCCTTCACCCGCCCGTGGACACGGCTTCGCCCGCCCCGGTCCGCGCCTCCGGGACGGGCGAAGGTCCTCCGCATACCGGCCCGAGGCCGGCTCACCCGCGGTCTGGTGGATCTAGCGGCGGCCCACCCGGATCCGCCGGGTCAGCACCAGGGTTCCGGCCGCGGCGGCCAGCAGCCCCGAGACCGCCGCCAGCAGCGTCGCGCCCGCCCTGGTCCCCGGCGTGATCGTCTTCGTGGACGCGACCGGGGCGATCCGGCCGATCCCGCCCGGCACGTCCGCGATCTTGGCGGTGGCCACGCCGTGCAGGTCGACCGGCGTCGCGGGCAGCGCGAGCGCGCCCGGCGCCCCCTCGGCCGGCCGGACGCGCTGGGCTCCGGCCCTCACCGGCGCGCTCTTCCCGGCCAGGCCCTGGGCCTGGGGAAGCACCTTCGTCCCGGGAAGCACCCGCGTCACACCGTTCACATCCGGAAGAACGCCCACCTTCGGCAGGCCCGTGCTCGGAAGGTCCTTCGACCTCGACACCGCGCTCGGGGCCTGCTCGCCCTGGAGCACGGTTCCCTTGGCCAGACCGACCAGGCCCAGCTTCGAGGCGGCGGTGCCCAGCGCCTGCGGGTTCCCCAACTCGGGGAGGCCGTTCGCGACCGGCGCGCCGGTCGCCGCGCTACGGCCGTTCACCCTGGGGAGGCCGGCGCCGCCCGGCAGGGCCTGCGTGTCCAGGAGGGAGACGGCCGCCGGTGCGCTGTCACCGTCGAGCGCGGTGCGCTGGGTGCGCCCCGCGGTCCCGCCCTGCGCCGGAAGGCCGCCGACCAGACCGGCCCCGCCGTTCAGGACGGGCACGCCGTCAAGGCCGCCGACCGCGGGCGGGTCGATCTTCGAACCGGGGCGCGGGCCGGTGCCGGCCGTCCGGGAGTAGGGCTCGTACCCGCCGTTGCCCGGCTCGTCGCACACGCCGGCGGCCCGGCCGACCACGGCGGCGGCGTTGCCGCACACTTCCGCGGGGACCTGGACCGGCGCGTTCGCCTGGTTCCCGGAGCCGGTGCCCTGGGCGCCGGAGGTCTTGGCGCCGGAGCCGTGCGAACCCTTGACGAGCGACTGGCCGTTGCACTTCGCCGCCGCATCGCCGACGACGGCCGCCGCGTTGCCGCAGACCTCGGCGGGGATGGAGATCGGGGCGTTGCCCTGGTTCCCGGAGAGGATGCCGCGCACCCCGGAGGTCTGCTGGTCGCCCCCGGAGCCGCTGCGCACGTGCGCGCCGCCCTCGCAGAGCGCACCGGCCTCCCCGACGAGCGCCGCGGCGTTGCCGCAGGCCGTCACCGGGATGCTGATCGGGGCGTTGCCCTGGTTCCCCGAGAGGATCCCGCGCGCGCCGGACGTGGTCTGCCGCCCCGTCCGGTGGCCGCCGTTGCGCACGGAGGCGCCGCCCTCGCAGGCCGCCACCGCGTTGCCGATCGCGTTGCCGCAGACGTCCACGGGCACGCTGATCGGCACATCGGCCTGGTTGCCGCTGCCGACGCCGCGGACGCCGGACGTCTTCTGCCTCGATCCGGTGTTCCCGCCGCTCTTGACCTTCGAGCCCCCTTCGCAGCCCGCGAGCGCCCCGCCGACGACGGCGACCGCGTTGCCGCACGCGTTGACGGGCGCGGAGATCGGAGCCTTGACCTGGTTGCCCGCGAGGACGCCGTCCGTCCCGTCCGTGGTCTGGCCGCCCTTGCCGCTGCCCTTGACCTTGGCGCCGCCCTCGCAGCCGGCCTTCGCCCCGCCGACGACGGCCACGGCGTTGCCGCAGGCGTTCACCGGCAGGGAGATGGGGGCGTTGACCTGGTTCCCGGACACGACGCCGCGCTTGCCGGACGTCCGCTGGCCGCTGCCGCTGCCGCCCTGGTCGACCTTGGCGCCGCCGCGGGACTTCGCCTTGCTGCCGCCGACCAGCGAGACGCCGTTGCCGCTCACGTCGACGGGGGCGGAGATCGGCGCGTTCACCTGGTTGCCGCTCAGGACTCCGCCGTTGCCGGTCGTGACGTCGGCGAAGGCGTTGACGGGGATGGCACTGACGCCGAGGGCGACGAAGCCCGCGGTCAGCACGGCACGCGAGGTGCCTTTTGCCCACGTTCGCATGATGCTCCTAGGGGAGAGTTGGTGGAGAAGAGACACGTGTGTCTCGGGGGAAGGCCGCGCATGAGGGCACGGCGGGAGACCGGATCGGCGCGCCCGAGCCGCACGGGGCACGCGTCCGGAGACTGTGGTCAGGAACTAGTCGGGCGCGAAGGAGGGCTCGTCCGCGGCGGTGCGGACGGCCGGCGGCACCGCACCGAAGACATGGCGCAGTGATGCCCGACGAGGTGCGGGGACCCACGTCCCGGCCGCCGGGAACCCGGCGGCGACACCGGTCATGGCGAAGCCGCCGGTCGCCGAATGCGTGCCCGGCTTCTCAGGCGCCGGCATCGGCGCGGGGTGGTGCTGGACGACGACATGGCGGGCCCCATGGCCGGCACTCGGTCGCGTCCGGGAAAGGCTGGAAACAGCGGGCGGCGGGCGGCGGTGCGTCTCAGGCGCGGCCGCGACCTCGGTCACGACCCGCCTGGGCTCCCGCTCCGCCGCCGGCTCGACCCGAACATCCGGCCGAGGCGGCGACACATTCCGCGTGGCCTTCTCTTCACGCGGCTCCGGCGCCACCACGTGCACGAGCTCGACCGGGTCGGCGACGCCGGGCACCTCGCGCACCGGCCGGCGCTCGCTAACGGTCTGGACCGCGTCCCCCAGCAGGGGCGTCTTCTCGACGACCCCCGCCACGGGCGCGGGCGGCGGCTCGTCGGCGTGCGCGGACTGCGCCGCGCACCCGAGGAGCCAGCCGGCGATCAGGAGCCCGCCGAGGACCAGCAGGCGCCGTACGGAACGTCCCACGGCGGCGCGGCGCGGCAGGACGGATTCCGCCCCGACTCGAACCGCGCCACCTGCCACCGGACACCCTCCGCCGTCACCGATCCGTCCTCAACGAATGGCGACGATAGCACCACGGAAAGCTCTGGTGATGGCAAATTCAAGAGCGATCAAGGAATTTGTCGAGAACCCTGACTCCGAAGCGCAGGCCGTCCACGGGAACGCGCTCGTCGACCCCATGGAACATTCCGGAAAAGTCCAACTCTGGGGGCAATTTCAGCGGCGCGAAGCCGAAGCACCGCATGCCCAGCGTGGAGAACGCCTTGGCGTCCGTCCCGCCGCTCAGGCAGTACGGCACCGGCAGCGCGCCCGCGTCCTCCGAGGTCAGCGCCGCTTCCATCGCCGCGACGAGCGCGCCCTCGTAGTCCGTCTCGACCGCGTGGTCATGGTGGACGAAATCCCGCTGAACGTCCGGACCGAGAAGTTCGTCCACCACCGAGAAGAATTCCGTCTCGTGCCCGGGAAGAAAGCGCCCGTCCACCTGAGCCGTGGCGGTCTGCGGAATCACATTCGCCTTATATCCGGCATCCAGCCGCGTCGGATTGAGCGTGTTCCGCAGCGTCGCCCCGATCATTCGCGCGAGCGGCCCGATCTCCGCAAGGCACTTTTCCGGATGTTCCGGATCGAACTCGACGCCGTACGCCATGCAGGCCCGCTCCAGAAACGCCCGCACCGACTTCGTCAGCCGCACCGGGAACTCGTGCGCCCCCAGCCGCGCGACCGCCGCCGCCACCGCCGTGACCGCGTTGTCCGGATGCACCATCGACCCGTGCCCGGCCGTCCCCTTGGCGGTCAGGTTCATCCACGCGATGCCCTTCTCCGCCGTCTCAATGAGGTACATCCGCCGGTCCCCGGGCACCGTCAGGCTGAACCCGCCGACCTCCCCCACGGCCTCGGTGCACCCCTCGAACAGCTCGGGATGCTCCCGCACCAGCCAGTGCGCACCCCACTTCCCCCCGGCCTCCTCATCGGCCAGGAAGGCGAGCACCACGTCCCGCGGGGGCCTGCGCCCCTCCCGCAACCGCTGCCGCGCCACCGCGAGGATCATCGCGTCCATGTCCTTCATGTCCACGGCCCCGCGCCCCCAGACGCACCCGTCGGCGATCTCCCCGCCGAACGGGTCGCGCGTCCAGTCCTCCTTGCGCGCCGGCACCACGTCGAGATGCCCGTGCAGGAGCAGCGCGTCACGCCCCGGATCCTCCCCCTCGATCCGCGCGACCAGGCTGGCCCGACCCGGATGCGACTCGAAGATCCGGGCCTCCAGCCCGACCTCCTCCAGCTTCTCCGCGACGTACTCCGCCGCCACCCGCTCCCCCGGCCCCGAATGATCGCCCGGGTTGCTGGTATCGATCCGGATCAGCTCCTGGCAGAGCCGGACGACCTCGTCCTCAGCGGTCGGCTGCGGAACCACAATGATCACCTCGCGTCGCTTGCGTACCGTCCCATGGTGCCCCGCCGATCGACTTCGCCGCGACTCGCCACCTTTGGTATGGTGAACTCCGCCGCCGCAGCCCCGCTGCGGCCTGCGACCGGTCCGGGTGGCGGAATAGGCAGACGCGCTAGCTTGAGGTGCTAGTGCCCTTTACGGGGCATGGGGGTTCAAGTCCCCCCTCGGACACACAGTTTGTACATAGCCGGGCGTTTCCGTGGTCCTCGCGGAGTCGGCGCCCGCAGATCCCGCAGCACAGCGGCCCCGCTGGTAGGTAACAGCGATCCGGCCTTGCGGTGGTGCCGCGCGGGGTCTGGTTGCCCTGGACCGCGATGAAGTCGGCTTCGCTGACCAGGGCCGGGTGCGCGGGGCGAGCGGAGATGGCCCAGCCGTCGGGCAGGTTCCACCGCTGCACTTGCCGATGTCCCAGCCCAGGTGTTGGACGGATCGATCAGATCATGCTCGCTCGGCCGGCGATTCCAGACCTGCCGCCCGGTGTACCGAGGATTGTTCAAGATCGTCCGCACCGCGGTCAGCGTCCACACCTGCCGGGACCGGTGAGCGTTCCGCCGCGGATCAGCCGCTGACGGATGCGGAATCTGCATGGCGTTGAGCGCCCGGGTGATACGCGCCATGCTGTGCCCGGCCAGCCGCTGGGCGAAGATCCATTGCACGATCGGCGCGGTCTACGGGTCGGGTTCAAGTCGGCGAGCCCGCCCGCCCCAGGCGGCGTGGGCCCGGTCGGGGTGCGGGCCCGCGTCCACCAGCTGATAGCCGATCAAGCCCAAATGATCACGTCAGAGCGGTACAGCCGGGACGGGCCACACCTCTCCCGGGCGGTGGTTCTTCCAAGAAGGGCGCACCTTCTCATTGACGGGAACGGAGACCGCCGACGTCCGGGGCGATCTCCACCACATCCGGGGGCCATTGGCAGCCGGAGGCCCCGGCAGCACGTCGGCTATGTCACCTTCGCCGAGGACGCCTCCCGCACCGGCGCCGCATGCCGAGCAATGGCCGAGAACCGCCTGGCCGGTCCCGGTCGATGTGGCCGGGACCGGTGGAGGCGGCGTCAGGATGCCGCGATTCCCTCCATTCCGATGCCGTTGGCGAACTTCGGCAGGCCAGTCGCAGTGGTGACCAGCCTCAGGGATCCGTCGTCATTCACGGCGTAGCCCTGCACGTTGCCCGCGGTCGCGTTCTGTACGTAGAGGAAGCGGCCGCTCGCGGTCATGTCGATCGTTCCGCCGCCAGGGATGGCCGCGGCCCTGCCGTTGAGCAGGCGAAGCTTTCCGTTCTTGACGCGGTAGGAGCTGACCGTGGAGCTGGCGGTGTTGGAGACGTAGTAGAAGTTCCCCACGCGCTGGATCCAGCACGAGGCCTGCTGCCCGTTCGGCACGGGTGCGCCGATCTGGCGGAGCGAGCCGCGCCGGTCGAGTCGGTGGCGGGTCAGGGTGTTGGTGGCGACCCCGACGACGAGCAGCGTGCGCTGTGTGTCGAAGGTGAACGCAAACGGCCCGTTGGAGTCCCTCGTGCTGACCGGTCTTTTCGCCAGTCGGCCACCGTGGCCGACCCGGAAGGCCAGTACGGTGTTGTTGGTCTTGGTGGTGACCAGCACGAACCGGCCGAGCGGGTCGACTCCCACCTGGGCCGGGGACAGCACGAAGCTCGGCCGGGCGGGATTGCCGAGGTGCAGCGAGCGGTTGGCCCCGGCGATCCGGTGCAGCCGGTCGTGTTCGAGGCGGAATCCCTGCACGGCGCCGTCGCCGCCGGCGTTGAGCACGTAGACCAGGCCGTGGCGTACCGCGACGCCGACCGGCAGCAGACCGCCCGACCGGGTCACCTGGAGCCGCTTGAGTTTGGTGCCGTGGACGCGGAACAGGGTGACGGTGTTGCTGCCGGCGTTCACGGCGAACAGCAGCCTGCCGTCGTAGACGAGTGAGCCTTGGGACGCCAGCGCATCGGTCGGCGCACCGGCAACGGCACCGCCGTTCCCACCGGTCTTGAACTCCCCGGCCGCGCTGAGCCTCCCGTTGTCGGCCCGCTTGAACACCCGGATCGTGTTGCCGCCGGCGGACCTGGGCTTGTTCGTCTGGACGAAGACCGCGTGCGTGCGGCCGGTTTCGCGGTGATGGCTCTTCCCGTCCGCGGTGGCCCGTCCAGTGCCGGCCAGCATCGTGGCGGCAGCCAGGGCCAGTGCAATTATCCTTTTTCGCCGCATAACTCTCCTTTGCTCCGTGAAATCTGGTGCAATCGAGATCGCGGTACCGCAGCAGCCTTGGCCTAAACGTCCTCTCGTCCGGCCAATGGAGACCCAACGGGCGAAATGTCATGGTATGAGTTAAAAATTCAAATACATGCACCCAATGACCAAGGTCGCCGTCACTACGCCGGGCGGAGGCGCGTTTTCCGGACGGAATCAACCGCAACGGCCGGATGGGGCGGGCCCCATCCGGCCTTCGTGCCGGGTCAGCCGGTGTGGCGGGTCTGGTCGGGGACGTTGAAGCCGTTGACGCGGACGTCGGGCTTGGCGGACGTGGCGGAGTAGCGGGCGGTGATGGTCTGCTGCTCGCCGGGCCAGAGCGTGACGTCGTTGTCGCTCCAGCGAATCGGCAGCACCTGCTGGCCGCCGGCGAACAGGTCGGCCCGGGTGAACAGGGCCGGGGTGCCGCCGTGGCCGACGTTGCGGACGGTCACGCTCGTCACCATCTCGCGGCCCTCGCGGCGGGTGGTGGCCTGGACCTTGATGTCGGCGGGCTTGAGGGCGCGCAGGCCGGTCAGGTCGGCGTAGCCGTCCCTCTGGAAGACCGCGAACCCGTTGGACGGGGTGTACTGGCCGGGCGCGTGCGTCTTCGGCCAGTCGACCTGGTCGGCCTTCGTCGACAGCCAGTACACGTTGCGGCTGACGACCTCGGTACCGCGGGTGAGGGTGAGCTTCTCGAAGTAGGTCTTGGAGATCCCGGACGGGACCTTCGGGTGCAGGACGGTCCGGACGTCCTGGCTGCCCAGCGCCCCGACGGGCGCGGTGGCGGTGGCGCGGACCTTGCCGTCGAGGTCGATGATCTGCGCGGTCGCGCGCAGGCCGTCCTGGCGGGCGCCGGTCAGGTTGGCGACCTTGATGGAGCCGTCGTCGTAGGAGTACATGACGTGCAGGGGCTCGTTGGCCTTCTTCGCGCCGAAGTAGACGCCCGGCTGGTCGAAGTCGGAGCCGTACATGCTCCACTGCAGCGACGGCCACGCCTTGTTCAGCATCCAGTAGATGATCCCGGTGCTGGGATTCGCCTTGTCGGTGGAGTTGCCGATGTACGACTCGAACTGCGCGCGCGTCGCCTCGTACTCACCGAGCTGGACGGTCTTGTGGTACGAGCCGGCGTCCTTCCAGGGGCCGTACCGGTGCCACAGCGGGGTGTTGTAGACGCCCATCCGGGACAGGCGCGTGTAATCGGCGTAGAAGAACGTGTGGTACATGTCCTGGCCTGCGGTCTGGCCCTGCGCGGTCGCCGGGTCCCAGATCTTCTTCTGCTCGTCCGGGGTGAGGAAGCGGTTCAGCGAGTCCTGCGTCGGAATGGTGTTGCCGGTGCTGACCTCGGTGTCGAACCCCCAGGCGCTACCGGTCATGCTGAGCGTCGGGTCGTTGGTGTTGACGGTCTCCCGCCTGTTGTTCCACAGGGCGTTCGGCGGGAAATAGTTGTAGCCGCCCTCCTTGGTGCCGGCCGGCCCCAGCTTGGGCGACGACCTGTACTCCGCGGCGGCGACCTGGGGGAGCCGGAAGTCGGCCCGCTCGAACGCCTTCAGGAAGAGGGCCTCCTTCTCCGCGTCGGGCGCGTCGTCGCTGCCCTGGAAGAAGGTGAAGACGCTCGGGTGGTCGCGGAGCCGCTCCGCCATCGTGCCCGCCTGGTTGGAGGCGTTGGCCTTGAGATCGTCCGACCAGGTCGACGACTTGCTCTCCCAGAGCGCGCAGCACTGCCAGCCCGGCATGGCGAGGACGCCCGCCCGGTCGAGCTGGGCGAACATGTCGTCGGGCGGGAAATTGCCCTCGAACCGGACCGCGTTCAGGCCCATGTTCCGGATGTAGGAGATCTGGTCGGAGACATTGGACGGGGAGTAGCGCAGGAAGAGGTCCGGCGACCATCCGGCGCCACGGATGACCAGCGGCTTGCCGTTGACGATGAACTGTCGGTAGCCGTCCTTGCCGTGGGTCTTGCCGGGGACGGGCTTGGTGAGCCGCGACGTCACCGTCCGGATGCCGAAGTCCTCGGCGGCGGCGCTGGAGACGGTCCCGCCCACGGACGCGTCCAGCGCGAGGTGGTACATCGGCTGGTCGCCCATCTGGTAGGGCCACCACACGTCGGGGTGTTCCAGGTGCAGGCCGGGGCAGTCCGCCTTGGTGATCGCAACGGCCCGTGTCGCGCGCGCTGGCACCGTGACCGTGGCCTTGCAGGCGACGCGAGTGGAACCGTGCGTCACCGTGCCGGACACGACCACCCGCTGCGTCGACCCGGTGTTGTTGCGCACGTCGGCCTTCACGGTCAGGTCGGCGGCGGACAGGTCGGCGGCGTCGTCCTGCAGGACGTGCGCGTTCTGCACCGAGACCGGCCCGTCCTGGACGATCTGCGGCGCGTACTGCAGCCCGGTGTTCTGGTCGGGCGCCATCGGGTTCCAGTCGACCTGGTTCTGGGTCAGGTACCGCATGGGCGTGTCGAACTTGGTGATGTCGGCGTCGTTGCGGGAGACATCGAGCGCGATGGCGTTCGCCCCGTCCCGGACGTAGGGCGTGATGTCGTATTCCAGCCGCGCGTACGAGCCCTGCAACTGCGCACCCCCGGCGACCTTCTTCCCGTTGATCCAGAGATCGGCCTTCCCGGAGACGCCGTTCATCACCAGTGACGTGCGGCCGCCCTTCCTGGGGTGGACGGTGAACTGCTCGCGGTACCACCAGTTCACGTCGAACTGCTTGGCCGGCACCTTCGCCATGTTGTCGTTGTGGAAGATGTCCGGGTACCGGCCGTTCTCCAGCAGGCCCGCCATCAGCGTCTCGGGCCGGGACAGCGGCAGCCAGCCCTTCGTCGAATAGTCCGGCTTGGAGATCTCAGCGCCGGTGTCGCGGGTGTCGGCGGAGGACCGGATCGCCCAGCCGGAGGCCAGTTCCGTGGTCCCGGAGGACCGGATCCTCTGCACGGCGGGCCGGTGCCCGGAGAATGCGTGGGCCGGCACCGCGGGGGCCAACGTCCCGCCGAGGGCGAGCACGGCGCACAACGCCGTGGTTCGAGTCCTGGACCCGCTCATGTGTCCATCACTCCTTCGTGCGGCCGGAGCCGGGCGCTTCCCGGCGGCCGATGCAACCCATGCTCGGACCGGAGGCACCCGGCAGGCCGTAGGGCCAGGACGTCAACGGGGGTAGTGCTAAGCCCACTTCGCGGTGAGGACGGTGGCGTCCAAGAGCCGCCTGGTCTCGGGGGCCCGCGCCGACCTGAGCGCGGCACGCCCCCTGCCATGCAGCCGCTGTGAACGGCAGCCTGCCGGCCGAGGGGTCAGTTCGCCATCCGCCAGGTCTTGCGAGGTTGGTCGTGCATCCGTCCGGGGATGCCGGGGCGTTGCTGCCAGGGGTGCGGTCCGCTGGGCGGGCGGTACCCGACGCCCAGCGCGTCCAGGCGGGCATAGTGCGCCATGTTCATCCGGCGCTCGAAGTCCTCGAAATCACGTTCATCCGGGCCTGGGAGCTGCGACCAGGCCACTTCGGCGAAAGCGACGAGGCGGGGGAACGCCTGGTAGTCCACCCGGCTGCGGTCCTCCGCGACCTCGGTCCACAGGTTGGCCTGTGCACCGATGATGTTGGCCGCGTGGGGCGTGCCGGACAGCCGGGGCGGTACGGGTTCGAACCGGTAGACGTCCTCAAGTGTGTGGACCCATCCGAACGGCACGGGCTCTTCGGAGCCGTGGGCCTGGACGTGGTCGAGGTAGACCTCTTGTTGCGGACACATCACCACACTGTGGCCGGCCTGCGCGGCGGCGATCCCGCCCGAGTACCACCGCCAGCACATGACGGCGGCGCCGTCCGCCAGGCCGCCCTCCAGGATCTCGTCCCAGCCGATGAGGCGCCGGCCCCGCGCGGCGAGCCAGCGGGCGAAGTGGCGGATCATCCACGACTGGAGACCGTCTTCGTTCTCGAGCCCGAGTTCCCGGATGCGGGCCTGGGCCGTGGGCGACTCGCGCCACTGGTCCTTGAAGCATTCGTCCCCGCCGATGTGGACGACCCGGCTGGGAAAGATCGCCAGCACTTCCTCCAGGACATCCTGATAGAAGCGCACCACGGCGTCAGTAGGGGCCAGCACGTTGCGGTTGAAGCCCCAGTCGGTCCCCACCTCCAGCGCGGCGGTGTCGACGACGTCGGTGTTCCCCAGTTCGGGGTAGGCGGCGATGGCGGCCTGGGAATGGCCTGGAATGTCGATCTCGGGCACGACGGTGACGTGCCGCTCCGCCGCGTAGGCGACGATCTCGCGCAGATCGTCCTGGGTGTAGAAGCCGCCGTGCGGCCGCTCGTCCCACAGCGGCGGCTCCCCCCAGCCCAGGCGAGACCGCCGCCGCCAGGCGCCGATCTCGGTGAGCCGGGGGTGGCGGCGGATCTCGACCCGCCACCCCTGGTCGTCGGTGAGATGCAGGTGCAGCACGTTCAGCTTGTGGGCGGCCAGCAGGTCGACATAGCGCAGTACATCGTCCTTGGGCAGGAAGTGCCGCGCGACGTCGAGCATGAAGCCCCGCCAAGCGAAACGCGGCCGGTCCTCAATGGTCACGTACGGCACCGTGACCGGTCCCCGCGCACTGGGGGCGCGGCGAAAGGCCTCCGGGCCCAGCATCTGCCGCAAGGTCTGACGCCCCCAGAAGGCACCCGCCTCATCACCGCCCACGATCTCGGCGCCGTCAGCCGACACGGAAAGCCGGTACGCCTCCGGCCCCAGTGACGGGTCGACATCGGTACGCACATCCCCGCTGACAGGACCGGACCCTCCGGTCCGTTCGACCCGCCCCGGGGCTGGTATCAAAGCCAACTCAGACGCCACACACCCAGTTCTAACACCCGCCACGACCGGCTGCTGAGGTTCACCGAGCCCGCACCGTGAAGCGGTCAGCCGATCGTCAGCCGGTACGAGCCGCGGGCGCAGCCGGTGACCCGCCAGCCGCCCTCGGCCCTCGTCGCTTCGATCTTCTCGATGCCGGTGACCGCGGGAGCGGGGCGGTCTTCTCCCGGCACCCAGACGTCCAGTTCGCAGCCGCCGCCGGTTGTCCTTCCGGCCAGCGTGAACTTCTGCGGTCCCGTGGGCTTCGCGCCGGGCCGGCCACCGGGGAGGGAGCGCAGCGAGGTGAGGACGCCGGGTGCCGCGCGCGGGTAGGCGCGCGAGATCTCCTGGACGGCCACCGCGTCCGGGGGCAGGAAGCGTCCCGTCGCGCAGTCGAGGTTGTTGAGGCCGTTCCCTGTCGGCTCGATGCCGTTCTGCGGATCGCCGCACGCCTGTTTCCACACCCAGAACGCTCCGCCGATCCTGCCGTCGTCCTCTTGGCGGGCGTAGCGGCGCAGCCTGCCGGCCACCGAGCCGGCGTCGCCCCAGAACCCCCACTCGCCGCTCCAGACCGGCATGTCGCCGGCGGCCCGCCGTGCGAGGGCGAAGCCGTGCTCGACGGAGGTCATGACGGGCAGCCCGAGCGAGGCGTCCATGGTGATCGACTCGGCGTACAGATGGGGCGCGAAGACGACGTCGGGATCGGACCGGAAGGAGCCGCGCGGGATCGCGTCGAAACCGGTGCCGGACCAGAAGATGCTCGGCTCGACGAACAGCAGATGGGGGCGGGACTCGGCGGCGCGGATCGCACGCAGGACACGGTCGTGGAAACGGCCGAGCAGCAGCGTCGAGGTCAGCGGCGCCTGCTCACCGAAGCCGGGTTCGTTCAGCGGATCGAACCCGGCCACCGCGGGGTCGCCGCCGAAGCGTCCGGCGAGCATTCCCCACACCTTCACCAGGCGGCCCTGGACACCGTCGCGGTCATAGTAGAAGTTCGTGAACGCGCGGTTCCCCGCGGGCGAGATGTCGCGTCCGGTGAACTGGCAGCGGGGTGCGCCGTCGGCCTTGGTCGCCCACGCGGGCGCGCCGTCGTAGCCGTCCATCCGGGACGTGCCGAAGGGGCACGAGGTTCCGGCCGGGGTGGGCTCGTTGCTCCAGCCGTCCTGGTGCATGTCGATCACCGTGTACAGCCCGTGCCGCTTCGCCCAGGCCACGGCCTGGTCGATCTGCCGCAGGTAGCCCTCGTCGTACCGGCCGGGGCGCGGTTCGATACGTGACCACGACACCCCCAGCCGCACCACGTTCAGGCCGAGCGCCGCCATCTGCGCGAAATCGTCCTCGCTGAGCGGCAGTGTCGCCGGCACTCCCGGACGCGGCACGTAGAAGTCGACCAGCTGGTTGACGTTCACTCCGCGCAGGAGGACCTGCCTGTCCTCACCGTCGACGATGCGGGGCCGCTCCCCGCGGACGGCCCGCAACGGTGACAGCTCCGTCCCCTGCGCGGCGACCGGCTTGCGGGCGGACGGTGCGGGCTCCGGTCCGGCGAGGGCCACGGCTCCGGCCGTCGCCACCACCACGACCGCGATGCTCAAGGCGGTCGCGGCGGAGGCGCGCGGGGCCGCCCGCCCGAACGCCCGGCGGGTGGCGGGCAGGGCCAGCAGCGCGGGCAGCCAGCCGAACGCGACGCCGAGGGACGCGCCCTCGCCGAGCCTGATCCACAGGGCGGCGGGCGTCTGCAGGGGAGCACCTGGCCCGTCCAGGATCAGGAGTCCGGCGACTTGGACGGCGCCGAGGACGATGCCCGCCCAGAGCGCGGCAAGCCACCCGCCGAGAAAGGCCCCGGCGGCCGTGCGGGACCGGCGTGCGAAGGTCCGCTGGGTGCGGGCGAGCGCGAGGGAGACGACGACCAGTCCGGCGAGGAGCCCGGCCGCCCCACCCTGCGGGGACGCCGACGGCAGTCCATCCGGCAGGTCCCGCGACCAGTGCGACGCCACCCACGGTCCGGTCACCGCCAGCACCGAGACGCTGACGGCAGCGACCGGCCAGTGCGACCGGCGCGCGGGCTCGCCGTCCTCGCGGTCTCCCGTACGGGCGAGAAGGGTCACCGCCGCCGGGACCAGCGCGTACAGGGCCGCTTTGGGCACGGTGAAGCTCGTCGCCCACAGCAGGTCGGCGACGTTCGGCTCCGGCGCGGTCGCCGCCGTCGACATGGCGGCCTTCGCGACCACGGCGGTGAGCACGAACCCCGCCCAGACCGTCGCGAAGCGCGCCCGCCGCCCCAGATGCCCGAAGGCGGACACGACCCACGCCGTGCCCCCCAGCAGCAGCGGAACGTAGACCACCAGGGGAACGATCTGCCAGCGCGCCGCCGGCACCACCCGTCCGGGCATGCCCAGCAACGCGAAGTACCCGACCGGATCGATCAGCGCCCCCACCACGACCAGTACCAGGACGGCACCCACGGTCGTCGACACGAGACGTCGCGAACCCAAGGTGGCCTCCTGGCGCCGGGGAAGCGCCAAATTACATGAAGGATCCTCATATTTGCTAGGACTGCCGGAGAACCGACGAGTCGCCGTTCGGTCATGGCCACGCCGGAGGGAGCTGCTCGCCCTCGACGAAGGTGCACCTGGCACTGTCCGGTTGACCGCGACGTGCACGCACGGCAGCACATCCGGGTGCTCACCAGTCGCCGGCCCGCGGCCAGGCCGGCTCCGGCGCGGTCGAGTGGCCGTGCGAGTCGTGCGGCTATCTCCCTGGCGTTACGCGGCAGACGTCACCGATCGGGGTGGCGGACATGCTGAAGAAACACGTCCACCTGACCCGTACTCTCACCCCAGCTGTCCGCGGTATCGGGGGGAGCCTTCAGTCTCGATGAGTAAGACCTCAGTGCAGGAGGGGTTCGCCAGAGAAGTAGCGAACTTCCAGGGTGAGTTGCGCGATGCGCCAGCCATCTGGAGTGCGGCGGAGTTTCCAGTAGTGCCATCCGGCTCCGTCGGCATGTCGTTGAGGGTCGTGCGCGTCGAACAAGTGTGCGGCGACGAAGGCGGACCGCGCGTCGGCGGTGTCGGCGTCCAGTGTGATCGCGTGGTTGGTGCTGAGATGGTGGGTGCCGGCGTATCGGCCGAGGTTGCCGGCGACGAACTCGGCCAGGCCCTCGCGTCCGCGGTGGGTGATGGTCTTGGCGACGAGCGGGGAGATGATGACCACGCCGTCTTCTGCGAAGTTCGCCGCGTAGCTCTTCCAGTCCTGGTCGTCGAGCGCGCGGGCGAAGTCGATGAGCAGATCGCTGATCGCCGCCCGGTCGACCAGCCATCGGAGTTGGTCGGCCGATCCGGTCGGCGGGTTCGTCGGTGGCATGATCCTGGCTACCTCCCGGCGGTCCGCCTGCGTCGGCGGACGCCTTCGTCCTCGGCGTGTCCGTACGAAGGGTGGTCGGATTGCGGGCGATGGGCTGATGATGCGAGCAGAGTGACGTGACGCCGGTTCTGGCTGGACCCCATACGAGCGGTTCCGCTCGGCGGCGGCCTTGGGTTCAACCGCCGAGAGTCCGCCGGATCAGGGTTTCGGCCGTGGCCGCGGCGGCCGTGGAACCGAGGGAGACATGGTGTTTCAGGCGCTGTCTCCGCCTCGGGCCGAGGGGGTCCCCCAGGTTGGTCCGGACGTTGAGGCCGAGTTGTCCGGTGGTCACGTCACCGAGGACGGACTGCATCTGGGAGGATGAATTGTTGAACGAGTAAACGAAGTCCAGGAGCATGTGCATTCCGTGGTCGACACCGAGGCTGTCCGCCAGGATCTCGCGAGCGATGTCATTCATCACCCTGCTCAACGCTTTGTCGAATTTGAGTTTGGGGTAGATGAATCGCACTGATCCTTCGATGTTCCCCATCGACTTGCCGATCAGTGAGATGAGCGGGCTGACCTGGATCCCGCGTTGGGTGGAGTAGCGGGCGATGGACATCAGGGCGACCCCGAGATTCAATTCTTCCAGGGTGGCGTTCGCCCAGTACGGGATCGTGTTCGACACATCGTTGGCGAAACGCGTGCTGTTGCTCCACGGCGTGAGCGATCCCAGTTTGATCCAGTCTCTCGCCAGGGCCGCCCCGTCGCCGCGCGCCATTCCGACGAGTCCCTTGAGCAGAATCAGGCTGGCATTTCGATCGATCTTTCCATACATCCCCCAGTCGATCACATGCGCCTTCCCGTTCTGATCAACAAGGATGTTGCCCGGGTGGGGGTCGGCATGGAAGGCCCGGTCGACGAAGTAGCCGCGGAACATGAAACCCATCAACTGGTAGGCGATCTCCTTGCGTTGCTTGTCCGTCAGATCGTCGTCCTTCAACCGGTTGATCGGCGTGCCGTCGACGAATGTCTGCACCAGCACGCGAGGCGTCGCCTCGATGACCTTGGGGACTTTGATCCGCTTGAAGTGCCTCGCGGCCTTGCGCGCGTCTTTCATGTTGCGTGCCTCGCGCGTGAAGTCCGCCTCGGCCTCCATCGCGGTGAACACCACTTCCATCATCGACTTGACGTCGATGACCTCGCACAAGTGCGGGGCCGCCCGGTGGATGAGGCCGGCGATCTTGCGCAACACCGCCATGTCGCCCAGCATGGCCGCAGACGTGCCGGGGCGCTGCACCTTCAGAACGCAGGGGCGCCCGTCGTTCCACACGGCGCGATAGACCTGGGCGACGGAGGCGGCGCCCAGTGGCCGCTCAGTGTTGATCTCCTGGAAGCACGAGCGCCAGTGACCACCCAGTTCGGCTTCGATGACGGGCTCGAATACCGAGAAGGGGTCGATGCGTGCCTGATCGTTGAGATTGGCCAACTCGTCCATCAGGTATTGGGGCATGATATCGGGCCTGGTCGCCAGTAGCTGCCCGAGTTTTATGTAGATCGGCCCCAAGTCTTCCAGCATCGACCGTAGCGCCTTCGCCCGCTCCTGCTGTCGCAGCCCGTCGGCGGGTGCCTGCGACCGGGCCAGCCGCGCCCGGAGGCTGCGCGTCGCCTCGTTGGCGGCCGATCGGGAAGCGATCTTGATCGTGCGGCTGGCCCTGCCTGCGGGCACGCGTTCTCCCTACCCGCCGGCGCGATCAGCCGACGGCACGGTGTTCGTCTCCGGCTACTTCTTCATGTCGGCGATCTGCTGGCTGAGCACGCTGATCTGCCCGGCGAGTTCGCGGATGTGCCGCTCGTTCCGCTTGGCCCGCTTCTTTCCACTCTTCTTCTTTTTCTTCACGCCGAGGCTCTTCCGCACGGCCTTGGCGTGCCTGTTACCGGACTTTTCGGAGCGTCTGATCATGTCGTCGAAGACGGACCTTCTTGCCACGACGTCACCTTTCGCACTGATATGGTCTTTGCCGCCGAGCCCACAAAGATCGCCAGTTCAGGCCGATCCTTTACCGGCGGAGCCTTGTCGAGTGCGAGTATGCATCGGGCCGCCCTGCGATTGTCAACACCCCGGCCAAGGCTTCACCCGCTTACGCCAAAGAAGACCACGACCGGACGGGATCGCTCGTCCCGAATGGCGCGATTTGGTTCTTATCTACTGAATCAGCGGCGGCCATAGAGCGTTATCCGATCAGAAAGGTGCTCATGGGCAGGTTGGACAGGGTGGTTCGGGCCGGCGCCGTCGCGGGTCCGACGCTCAGCCGGTGGGCGCCGGGCAGGGACGGCTACGAGAAGGCGGCCACTGCCGCATCCGGGGTGGAACCGATGCCGGCAACCGACAGAGCTGCGGCCGACCGGCTGCTGGCGCGAGCCGCCGTGGGCTCGGGCGTGCATCTGTCCCTGTCGGTCTACGAGACCGCCCGGCTTGTGCGCCTGGCGCCGTGGGTGTGGGGGCACCATGCGCGCATCGACTACCTGATGGCTCTGCAGCGCCGGGACGGCACCTGGGGCGGGCCCGATCTCTACGCCCTGGTGCCCACTCTCAGCGCGACGGAGGCACTGTTGCATCTGGCGTGTGCCCGGGACCGTTCGCCGATCAGGGCCGAACCCCGGACCGACGCCGCCGACCTCCTGGCGGCCGCCGCCGACCGCGGGCTTGGAGCATCGCGGCGTCTGCTCGGCAGAGCCTCCCGGCCGCGGCCTCGCACGCTTGGAGCCGACCTGCTCGTGCCGTACCTGGTCAACGAGATCAACAAGACGCTGCGCCCATGCGCGACCCCGGACACCCTTGGAAGCCTGCCGCGGCGACTAGGGCGCCATGCCGTGCTGCCGTCCCCTCACCAGGGCCGGGAGTGCGGGGCGGCCAAGGGGGCCGTGCCTTCGTCCTCCTCGACTCAGGGGCTGCCGTTCCTGGCAGGCCATTTCTGGGAAGACTCCGGCGGCCCGGCCCGCGAGACGGCCGCCGCGAGCCCGGTGGACGGGATGATCGGCTCGTCACCGGCGGCGACCGCGGCGTGGCTGGCACGTCGGCCGGCCGACGAACGCGACGGGCGGTGCGTGGGCGCGCTCGACGGCGTGGCGCGCGTGCACGGGGGCCCCGTGCCCAGCCTGTGGCCGGTGACCGGCTACGAGCAGGTCAAGCTGGTGGCCACGCTGGTCCGCGCAGGACTGGGTGCCGCGGTGCCGACCTCCCTGCGGGAGCGGTTGCGGTGGCAGGCGACCGGCGGGACCGGCGAGGCGCCCCGCGAGGTGACCGGAGACTGCGGGGCCGTGAGCACCGCGCTGTACGCCCTCGCCGAACTCGGCGAGCTGGGCGAGCGGTGCCCCGTGGAGGTTCTGCGGCGCTTCGAGACCGCGACCCATTTCCAGCGCTGGCCCGGGGACCCGGTCTGCTCGCCCGTCGCCAACGCTCACGTGCTCGAGGCGTTCGGCGCCCATGCCGCGGCCCGTCCCGGTCACCGTCCGCGTCACGCGCCGGTCATCTCCAAGATCACACGCTGGTTGTGCGGCCGTCAGCAGCTGAGCGGCCGCTGGGAGGATCCGGGCCACGCCTCGCCTTACTACGCCACGTCCCACATCTCGGTGGCCTTGAGCCGCTTCGGCTGCCGCGGCGCTTCCTCCGCGGTCGCCCGCGCGGCCTGGTGGGTCCGAGCCACCCAGCGGCCCGACGGGTCCTGGGGGGTGTGGAGGGGAACCGCCGAGGAGACCGCGTACGCCTTGCAGACGCTGCTGGCGGCGCCGCACCAGATCTCACAGGACCTGCTGGCCAGGGGCGCCGCCGCTCTGCAGCGCCTGGCCGCTGCCGGGACGGGGCACCCGCCGTTGTGGCACGGCAAGGACCTCTACGCCCCCGCCGCCGTCATCGACGCGGCGATCCTGGCGGTGACCTGCCGACTGCGCCGCCATTTCCCGCTTACCAGCCGTGCTTATTCTCTTTCCCCGATTCACGTGGAGCACAGCGGCTCCGACTGCACAGAGCCGCTGGTCGGCCCGTGAGTACCCCCCGTGCGGTCGCGCGAGCCCCGAGCCCGTCCCGCACCGAGCCCTCCGGTTGCGCTACGGAAAGGATCAATTACTCCGTGTTAGCCTCCTTCCCGATGTCCCCCCGCAGCGTGGAAGGATCTCATGTCCCCTCGTAATGCCGACCCCGCCGCGGTCGCCTCCCCCACCGCGACCGGCGCCGATCTACGTGACCAGCCGACGTCATCGCTCCCCCAGTTCCCCACGCTGCAGGACGTGCCCCAACAGGTCGCCCTGATCAACGGCGGCTTCGAGGAGCCGAAGATCACCGGTGGGAACCAGATGCTGCACGACGCCACCCGGCCCGGTGATGGCTCGGTACCCGGCTGGCAGACGACGGCCTCCGACCACGTGATCGAGATCTGGCACAGCCGCAGGGGCGTGCCCGCGGCGGGCGGCGAACAGTTCGCCGAGCTCAACGCCAACGAGTCCTCCGCCCTGTACCAGGACCTGGAGACCACACCCGGCACCACGCTGTACTGGAGCCTGCGGCACCGCGGCCGCGAGGGCGACGACACGATGTCGGTGAAGATCGGCCGACCGGACAGAAGGCCGAACAAGACCTGGACCTTCACCGACGGAACCGCCGAATGGGTGCCGCACGCCGACTCCTACAAGGTCCCGGCGGGACAGACGGTGACCCGGTTCGCGTTCGAGGCCGGCAGAACCGCCACCGGCAATCCCACCGTCGGCAACTTCCTCGACGACATCGTCTTCGGCACCGCCCCCTGCGTGGTGGTGACCGCCGCCGCTGAGCCGGAGTCCGCCGCCGTCGGCGACACCATCACCTATACCGTCAACCTGAAGAACCACGGCGGCATCCCCGCCGAGAACCTCATCCTGCGCGACGCCGTCCCTGCCGGGACCAGCTACGTGCCCGGATCCCTGAAGCTCGAGAACGGGCCGGGTCAGAGCAGCGGCAACGGCTGGTACGACTCGACCACCGGTCAGCTCACCCTGCCGCTGGGCCAGGGCGCCACCGCCGCCCAAGGCGGCACCCTGCCCTCCACCGTCGACCTGCCCGATGGCGTCAACGCCCAGTTCCAGGTCCAGGTGGAGCGCGAGGGTGCCGGTCGAACGATCTCCCAGCAGGCCACCGCCACCTACGACGGCGCCCGTGGTGACGCCGAAGAGCACCTGACCTCCACCTCCAACCCCACCTCCGTGGCCGTCGCGCCCGCGGCCGACGGGGAGGCTGCCGAAGGGGAGGCGGGCCGACTCGCCGCGACCATGGTCACCGACCCGGTGTCGGCCACGGTCGGCGAGGACGTCACCTTCCACCTGGCGGTGAGCAACCACGGCCCCGCCCAGGCCACCGGTGTCATCGTCACCGTCCAATTCTCGGCGGACCTTGAGTTCGTGTCGGCCGCCGGGACGGGGACGTACGGCCGGCCCCCCGGCGAGTGGGCGATCGGGGACCTCCCCGCAGGCGATACCGCTGAGTTGCAGTTGCACACCACGGCCACGGCACCGGGCGCGCTGTCCGTTACCGCCATCGTCACCACCGACCGGGCCGGGGTGCCCGACCGGATCACCCACGTCATCGCGACCGCGGCCGTCGCAGTGTGCAGCCATGCGAAATCCGCCTGCGCCGCTCACGGGGAAGGCGGCGCCCCCGCCACCCAGACCGGCGCGGACGCCGACCTGCCACTTTCGGGTGACGCGGTGCAGATGGTGGTGGCGCAAGCGCGCCAGGACCAGACCGCGTTCACTGTCTGCGTGCCTGGCCGTACCGTCCACCTCATGGCGCCGGCGAACACCGGCCTCTGCCAGTTCGGCTGCGCCTACGACGGTTGGCACGAGCAGACGGCGCATTCTCGTTCGGTGCTCTTCCCCGCTGTTGCGGACGCCTCTCATGCCATGTGGCACGGGAAGAAGGGCAGCAAGAAACGGGCCAAGCATCACCGGCGTTTCCTGCGTGAACTGGCCTCGCAGGTTCACGCGCTCAGCCGGCAACTTGCCGAGATGAACAACGACCGGTGACGCGGTCGGTCGCAGATCGCACCGCTCAGGTCAGGAGCACCGGCGCCGGGTGAGATATCAGGAGCGGCGCGCCCCGGACGCAGTCGGCATCGGGATATTCGATACGGCGGAGGCGGTTTCGCAACTCCCGGCGCTACTGCGAGATGGAAGGCCCACCAGGATCTGGCCGACCATCACGCGATGGGGTGACAACGGCGGCAGGAAGCCCTTGATCGCGGCCCGGAAGCAGCCATACGGCCGGACACGGCCGCCTCCGGTGCGAAATCCCTAGGGACCGTCTTCGCAAGAGACCGGATCGGCGATACCCCTTTGCCGCGGCCGGGTCTTGCGCGGCGGGGGCCGGGCCGCCAATTCAGTGAGCCCCGGTCAGGAACGTCCGCGCCGGGAAGGAACCCGCAACGAGGACGCGTCGAATTCGGCGTTCCTGTTGTTCTCCCCGCGGCTTCCTGCTCTCGGCACGCCTTTCCGAGCATCGGCTCCCGCCGGCGGCATTCACAGCGAATCGCGCCACACGATCTACTACGTTCCGAGTAGCCGTTTGTATCCGTAAAGCAACTCTCCGTAGTGCTAGCGTGCTCGTTGTTGCAAGCGCGACAACGGCACAAGCGCTGCCGACCCATCCAACTAGTGGGGGAAAATCGTGCGTCGTCATCTACATTTCGGAAGCCATCGATGAGCGGGGCGGCGCCCCGCCGCGTGGTCGTCACGGGACTGGGGGCGGTGACACCGGCGGGAATCGGCACCGGACCGTTCTGGGACTTGATCATTCATGGCGACTCCGCCATTCGGAAGATATCCTGCTTCGACGCGACGGAGTTTCGTAGCAAGGTCGCCGGAGAATGCGACTTCGATCCGCAGGCACACGGCATCGACCCGGCCGAGGCGCACCGACTGGACCGCGCGGGCCAGTTCGCCTACGTCGCGGCCCGGCAGGCGATCGCCGACAGCGGACTCGACCTGGACCGGTTCCCCAAGGACCGGATCGGGGTCTCGATGGGCAGCGCCCTGGGCCGGGTCAGTTCCTTCGACCACTGGACCGCCCGGCGCACCACCAACCGCTTCGCCATGGCCCTCGGGGGCTCCGACGGCAGGGGGCGGCCCCTTTCCGAGGCGGAGCCGAGCGTGATCGCACAGGTGGTCGCGCAGCAGGCGGGCGCGCGCGGGCCGGTGCGCGTGGTGAGCAACGGCTGCACCTCCGGGCTGGACGCGGTGTCCCACGGCGTGCAGCTGATCGAGGACGGGCAGGCCGATGTCGTGATCGCCGGGGGCAGCGAAGCACCCCTGACACCGGTCGCGGTCTCGTCGATGGACGCCATCCGGGCCACATCCGCCTACGACGGCGACCCGGCGGAGGCGTGCCGCCCGTTCGACCGCAACCGCGACGGCATGGTGGTCGCCGAGGCCGCGGGCGTCCTGGTCCTGGAGGAGGCCGGCAGTGCCCGCAACCGGGGCGCGGTGGTCCTGGCCGAGATGCTCGGCTGCGGACACCGCGCCAACGCGCACCACATGACCGGCCTGGAGGCAGAGGGATCCGACCTGGCCGACGCCGTCCAGGAAGCACTGCACACCGCCAAGGTTGCGGCGGACGACGTCGACTACGTCAACGCCCACGGAACCGCGACCGGGCACAACGACGAACACGAGACGGCGGCGCTCAAACAGGCGCTGGGATCGCGAGCCTTCACCGTCCCGATCAGCTCGATCAAGTCGATGGTCGGTCACGCGCTCGGTGCGGCCGGCGCGATCGAGCTGATCGCCTGCGCCATGGCCATCCGCGACAACCTCATCCCGCCCACGGCCAACCTGTACGACCCCGATCCGAAGTGCGACCTGGACTACGTGCCCCTGATCGGACGCGAGCACCGCACCGACATCGCGCTGTGCACCGGCAGCGGTTTCGGCGGCCTCCAGACAGCGATCTTGATGGGCGCCCCCGGAGGTGGCCGATGATGAGCTCGGCGAAGATCGTCGTCACGGGACTCGGTGTGCTGAGCCCGACCGGTCTCGGGCACGCCGACTTCTGGAAAGCGGCCCTGGCCTGCGACACCACCCGACTCACCAACGGGCGGCAGGCCTCGCTGACCAGCTCCTTCGAACCGGCGGCCCACATCCCCGCTCAGTTGCTGCCCCAGACCGCCCGGGTCACCCAGATGACGCTGGCCGGTACGGACTGGGCACTGGCCGACGCCAAGCTCGTGCTGTCCGATGTCCCGGCCGAAGGCCGAAGCACCGTGTTCGCCAATGCCTTCGGCGGCACCGACTACGTCGGGCAGGAACTGCACAAGCTCTGGACACTGGGTCCCGGGCACGTCAAGCCCTACCTGTCCTACGCCTGGTTCTACGCCGCCAACTCCAGCCAGGCGTCCATCCGGCACGACGCCCACGGCCCCGCCTGGACGCTGGTCAGCGGGCAAGCGGGTGGACTGGACGCCATCGCGCAGGCGTGCCGCCACCTCCGCAGGGGCGGCCACATCGCCATGACCGGCGCCTTCGATTCCTTCCTGGATCCGGTCGGACAGGAAGTGGCGACCGCGTACCTTGCCGACGCGGACGCACAGCCCCCGCGAAGCCCGGAGGCGAGCCGGCTGATCGGAGAAGGAGGCGCCGCCCTCGTCCTCGAATCGCACACGGCCCAACGGCGGCTGTCCGCCCCCTACGGACAGATCAAAGGCTACGGAACCTCCTTCGACCCGGTGACACCACGGCCAGGCGACTCGGGGCTGGAACGCGCGACCCGCGCCGCCCTCGCCGACGCGCAGGTCGACCCCGCCGACATCGACGTGATCTTCGCCGACGGCACCGTCCCCTACCTGGACGACATCGAGACGGCGGCCATCACCGAGATCTTCACCGACCACCCGGTGCCGGTGACCTCACCCAAGACCCTCACCGGGAAGATGGGCGCCGGCGGAGCCGCCCTCGACGTCGCCACCGCGCTTCTGGCGCTGCACCACCAGGTCATCCCCCCGACCGCGAGGCGGGGGAGCATTCCGCCGCCGCGGGGCATCGACATGGTCTACGACCGTCCCCGCGAGACCCCGCTGAGCAACACCCTGGTCCTGGCCCGCGGCCACGGCGGCCACAACTCGGCCATCGTGGTCGGCGCCCTGGACTGACCCGCACACCACGTCTGCGCCTAGAAAGGGCACCGGCCATGGAAACAGACGCCCGGCTGAACGAGAAGGACCTCATCGACATGCTGCCGACGGACGGCGCACCCGCGCCCGCCCACGACAGCGAGACGACCGGCAGCCGCAGCCTCGCCGATTTCGGATACGACTCGATCGCGATGGCCGACCTGATGTCCCAGATCGAGCTCCGCTACGAGGTCAAGCTCCCCGATCCCCTGCTCGGCGAACTGCTCAAGGTCAGCATCACCCAGGCCACCAGCCTGATCAACCAGCACATCACGGCCGCGGCCGGGTGACACCGGGCCCGACCCGCGTGCGGCGCTCGCGGCCATGCGAGCACACCCGGCAACGGCTCCCGGAGGCGATGACCCAGTGCCATCGCCGAACGGGACGTCGCGAACCAGAGGAAATCAGTGACCGTGGAAACACAACCACCCGGCTCCATCAAGGACCTGATGGAGATCTGCACCGGCTTCTGGGCGTTCAAGTCCATCGTCAGCGCGCAGGAACTCGGCCTCTTCGAGATCCTGCACGAGGCCGGCGCCCAACCGATCAGTGACCTGGCACGGCGGCTCGACGTGCAGGAACGGCCCGCGGAAACGCTGCTGACCGCCTTGGCCTCGCTCGGACTGCTCAAGGTCGACGACGGCCGGTACGGCAACAGCCCGCTCGCCGAGACCTACCTGGTCAGGGGCGGTAGGTACTACTTCGGCGGTTGGATCGCCCATCTCGACCAACGCAACTACCCCGGGTGGGCCCATCTGACCGAAGCGATACGAACCAACCGCCCCATGGGCTGGCAATCCGGCCACGAAGCGGAAACCCCCTTCGACATCGTCGACCCGGAGCTGACCTCCCAGTTCCAGGACGGGATGCACTCCCTCTCCCGGCACTCGGCGGCCTCAGCCGCCCAGCGGATCGACCTGTCGGGCGCCCGGACGCTGCTCGACGTCGGCGGCGGAACCGGGGCCTGGGCCATCGAGCTCGCCTCGGCGAACCCGCAGCTGACGATCACCATCTACGACCTGCCGCCCGTGTGCGACCTGGCCCGGGCCAAGATCGAGGCGGAGGGGCTGAGCAGCCGGATCAGCACGATCTGCGGGGACTTCCGCACCCAGGAGTTGCCGTCGGGATACGACACCGTTCTGCTCTCGATGATCCTGCACGACTGGACGCCCGACGAGTGCCTCCGGCTCCTGAACAAATGCCACCGGGCGCTGGCACCCGGCGGCCGGGCGATCATCAGCGAGCTGCTCGTCGACGACGACAAGTCCGGGCCCGCCGATGCGGCGCTGATGAGCCTCAACATGCTCGTGGCCACCCAGGGCCGCAACTACACCGCCGCCGAGTACAACGCCTGGCTGCTGGAAGCGGGGTTCGAAGCGCCGGAACTGGAGCCGATCGACACCCCTTCCTGCAACGGCCTGATCTCGGCGCGCAAGAAGGCCCCCGTCGACGGTTCGCCGGCAGGACGACACGTCGTCGACACGTCCGCCTCCTAACAGGCGCAGACCAGCCCGAGAGCCAGGGCACATCCGAGAAGACGAGTACGGAGGACCGGAATGGAACCAGCTCAGGACAGCATCGCCGCCGCGACGATCATCCTCGATCAGACCGTCGGGATGTACCGGACCGCAGCCCTCGCCGTCGCTGCCAGAGCCGGCGTCGCCGACCACCTGGACCGGCCGCGAACGGTCGTCGAACTGGCCGAGAGGACCGGCGTGAACGCCGCGGCGCTGCGCCGGGTCCTCCGCATGCTCGCCTCCCAGGACATCTTCCGGGAAGACGACCAGGGCCTGTACCACCTGACGCCCGCGGCCGAATTCCTTCGCTCCGGCGCGAGCCGGTCACTCCGCGACGCCGTGATCATGTTCTCCGAAGACTACATGTGGAGATCGGCCGGCCACCTGACCGCCGCGGTGGAGACGGGATCCAGTTCCTTCGAACAGCTGTACGGCAAGCCCTTCTTCGAATGGCTGGGCGCGACCCCCGACGCCGCCTCGACATTCCACGCGTCGATGGTTCAACTCTCCGAAACGGGCATCGAAAGAATCATCGATGCCTATGACTTTCCTGCCACGGGAACCGTGGTCGACGTCGGCGGGGGACGTGGCGCGCTGCTCCGCGAGATCCTCGAGAAGAACCAGCACCTGAACGGCGTTCTCCAAGACGACCGGAGCGCGCTGCGCGAGCACGTCCTCGACACGCCGCAGACGGCCGACCGCTGGCGCCTGGAAGAGGGGAGCTTCTTCGAGTCGGTCCCTGTCGGCGGAAACGTCTACGTCCTCAAGCACATCATCCACAACTGGGACGACGAGCAGTCCACCGCCATCCTGAGGAACTGCCGGTCGGCGATGAAGGACGACGCCCGCGTACTGATCATCGACCCGGTTCTGCCGGAACCCGGCAACCCTCACTTCGGCTGGGCCCTCGACCTGGTCATGTTGAGCACCCTCACCGGCAAGGAACGCACCCGCCAGGAATTCGAAGCGATACTCAACGGCGCGGGCCTGCGCATCAGCAACATATTCCCCGTGCAGACGCTCGGAGAGTACTCGATCATCGAGGCCGTCGCGGCGTAAGGAAGGGCATCCCAGGCCCCGCGGCCACCGGCACGGCCATCCGCAGGGGCCGCACTTCCCGGTACTCCCTGTAAGGGGCATGGAGGGTGCTCGGTGAGCGAGCCAAACATCTACATCGCGGCCTGCGCGACCTGGCTGCCGCCATTGCTTCCGGTCGCGCAGGCCGTCGCCGACGGTCAATGCGACGAGAAACTCGCACAGCGCACGGGAATGGTGTCGGTCGCTGTGGCCGGCACCGAGGCGGCACCGGAAATGGCGGGCAGGGCCGCTCGGATCGCGCTGCGGCGGGCGCGCTACGACGGCGCGGACATCGCATTGATCCTGCATGCGAACTTCTTCTACCAGGGCCATGACGTGTGGGCCCCGGCGTCGTACGTCCAACGTGTCGCCGTGGGGAATGACTGCCCGGCGGTGGAGATACGCCAGGCGTCCAACGGCGGCATGGCCGCGGTCGATCTGGCGCGCGCCTTCCTGATCGCCGGTCCCGGCCGCGAGGCCGCGCTGGTGACCACGGGCGACAAGTTCAGCCCGCCCGCCTTCGACCGGTGGCGAAGCGACCCGGGAACCGTGTACGCCGACGGCGGGACCGCGCTCGCGCTGTCCCGGCGGAGGGGATTCGGGCTGCTGCGAAGCCTGGTGACGGTCAGCGACCCAGAACTGGAGGGCATGCACCGCGGCGACGACTCCTTCGGGCCCGCTCCGTTGAGCGCGCGCTCCATCGTCGACCTCGATGCATGCCAGCGTGACTTCCTCGCGAGTGCCGGAATGCGACGCGTGGCGGCGCGCGTGTGCGCGGGCCAGGAAGCGGTGCTCACCAAGGCGCTGGCGCAAGCGGAAGTCGAGCTCGCGGACATCGACCGCGTCGTCCTTCCCCACCTGGGCCTCCACCGGCTCAACGGCAGCTACCTGCGAAGACTCGGCCTCAGGCCGGAGATCACCACCTGGCCGTGGAGTCGGCACATCGGGCACCTCGGCGCCGGAGACCCCTTCGCCGGACTGGAGCACCTGATGCTGACCGGCGCACTCGGCGCCGGGGACCGGTGCCTGGTCATCAGCGTCGGCGCCGGCTTCACTTGGACGGCCGCCGTGATCGACATCCTGGAGCGCCCGACCTGGGCCGACCACGAGGCGAGATCGCCGTGAAGCCCCGTCGTGTCCGACGCCGTCCGGTCCACAACATTGGAGGCAGACAGTGACACACATCGACGCCCAGACCAGCGACCGGCAACAGTCGGCTCCGATCGTCACCATCGACCCCCTCGGCGCCGACCCGCATGCCGAGATGGCCCGGCTGCGCGCCGCCGGTCCGGTCGTGCGAACGGTGCTACCCGGCCTGCCCGACACCGTGCACGCCTGGATGGTCACCCGCCAGGACCTGCTCAGCCGGCTCAGCCGGCACCCCGCCGTGTCCCGGGTCGCGCACCGGCACTGGGCCGCCTACCGCGACGGCCTCATCCCCGCCGACTGGCCCCTGGCGGGCATGTTCATCGGCCTGACCAACATGTTCTTCCTCGACGACCCCGAACACCAGCATCACCGCCGAATGATCAGCTCGGTGTTCACCGCCAAACGCGTGGAACGGTTGAGCGCCGACATCACCCGCATCGTCCGGCACGCCTTGGACGCCCTGCCCGGACGCCGCGGCCCGGACGGCGCCGTCGACCTGCGCGCCCACTACGCCTACACGGTCCCCATGGGCGTCATCTGCCACCTGCTCGGCATCCCCGAATCCATGCGGCCGCAATTCCGGAACCTGGTCGACACGCTGCTCCGCACCGATGCCAAGACCGCGCAGGACGCCGCCGCCCTCGAACAGGGCCGCCTGGATCTGCTGGACGAACTGGTCGAACTCCGCCGCGCCCGCCCCGGTACCGATCTGACCAGCAGCCTGATCACCGTGCGCGACAACGGCGGCGGCACTCTGCTCCACCGGCAGCTGCTCGACACCCTGTGGTCACTGGTGATCGCCGGGCACGAGACCACCCTCAATCTGATCACCAACGCGGTCCGCGCCCTGCTCACCCACCCCGATCAGCTGGCTCACGCCAAAGCACTCCCACCCGACGGCTGGAGCGCCGTGGTGGAGGAGACCCTGCGGTGGGACGGTGTGATCAACTATCTGGTGGCCGGCTACACCACCGACACGATCCCCATCGGCGGCGTCAGCATTCCGCCCGGGCAGCTCCTGGTCAGCCTGTACGCCGGCATCGGCCGCGACCCCGACCTCTACGGTTCCACCGCCGACCGGTACGACATCACCCGCGTCGTCTCCCAGCAGGTGGCCTTCGGTACCGGGAGCCACTACTGCCTCGGCGCGCCTCTGGCCCGCCTCGAATCCCGCATCGCGCTGTGCGAACTGTTCAGCCGCCATCCCGAGGTGCGGCTCGCCGTGCCCGACGGCGACCTCCGGCAAGTCCCCTCCATGTTCACCAACAGCCCCCGCGCACTGCCCGTCCACATCGACGTTCACGCAGACTCGCATCGTTGAGCGGGCAGGCGGTCGCGGCGGAGATCACGTTGATCGGTCACCTCCAGTGCGTATCAAATGGATCTCCAGACGGTCCCTCGTATGGATCTGTCATCGAGACCTCCTTCACCGACGCGCGGGGTGCGACGCCCTGCGGAGTCCTCCAGCCCTCCGGTGGGCGATACACGCTGGTGGCGTGACGCGGTCATCTACCAGATCTATGTACGCAGCTTCGCCGACGCCGACGGGGACGGCATCGGCGACCTGGCCGGAGTCCGCGACCGGCTTCCCTATCTGGCCTCGCTCGACGTGGACGCATTGTGGATCACGCCGTTCTACGAGTCGCCGATGGTCGACGGCGGCTACGACGTCACGAACTACCGCTCGGTGGACCCGACGTTCGGCACGCTCGCCGACGCCGCGGACCTGATCGAGGACGCGCACGGCCTGGGGCTGCGCGTCATCGTTGACATCGTGCCCAACCACACCTCCGACCAGCACGTCTGGTTCCAGGAGGCGCTGGCCGCCGGGATCTCCGGTCCGGCGCGGGAGCGCTACGTCTTCCGGCCGGGACGAGGAGCCGCCGGCGAACTGCCGCCCAACGACTGGGAGTCGGTCTTCGGTGGTCCCGCGTGGACCCGGCTGCCCGACGGGCAGTGGTACCTGCACCTGTTCGCTCCGCAGCAGCCCGACCTGAACTGGGAGCACCCGGACGTGCGCGCCGAGTTCGACGACGTCCTGCGATTCTGGCTGGACCTGGCGGTCGACGGATTCCGCATCGACGTGGCGCACGGCATGGTCAAGGCGGCAGGGCTGCCCGACGTCGGTGACGCGCCGCAGTCGCGGCTGCTGGGACGCGGCAAGGTGCCGTACTTCGACCAGGACGGGGTGCACGAGATCCATCGAGGCTGGCGACGGCTGCTCGACTCCTACCCCGGAGAGCGGATCGGGGTCGCGGAGGCATGGGCGCCCTCGCTCGATCGGCTGGCCAACTACGTACGGCCGGACGAGCTGCACCAGGTTTTCAACTTCGACTACATGAGAACCGACTGGGACGCCGGTGCACTGCGCTCGGTGATCGAGAGGTCCCTGGCCTCGGCCGGCTCCGTCGGCGCACCCACCACCTGGGTGCTGTCCAACCACGACGTCCAGCGGCATGTCACCCGCTACGGCGACGGCGACCTCGGACAGCGGCGGGCCCGAGCGGCGGCGCTGCTCACCCTGGCGTTGCCCGGTTCGGCGTACGTGTATCAGGGAGAGGAGCTCGGTCTGCCCGAGGTGCTCGACATCCCGGCCGAGCTGCTGACCGACCCGCAGCTGGAGAGCATCAAGGGCGGCCGGGACGGTTGCCGGGTTCCACTGCCGTGGTCGGGCTACGAGCCCCCGTTCGGGTTCGGGTCGGGCGGTGGCTGGCTGCCGTCGCCGGCCGAATGGAAGTCGCTCACCGTGGAGGCGCAGCGGGACGACGACGCTTCCATGCTGACCCTCTACCGCCAAGCCCTCCGGATCCGGCGCGACCATCCGGCTCTGGGCGACGGCGAGCTGCGCTGGCTGGACGAGCCGCCGGGTTGCCTGGTATTCGAGCGCACCGGTCATTCCGGCGGCCCGCGCATGCTGTGCGCGGTGAACACCGGCGACCAGAGCATCCCGTTCTCGGCCCCCGGCTCGCTCCTGCTGAGCAGCGGGCCGATCCGTACGGCAGGACGGAACGCGATCCTCCCGCCCGACACGGCCGCCTGGTGGAGCGTCACGCCGGAGGACTAGGTGATGTCTTCGGGGAGGAGGGTGGCGAGTTGTTCGGTGGTGAGCTGGGCGCCGGTGTTGGCGAGTTGTTCGGTGCGGCGTGCGTGGGCGGTCA
>NZ_JBFAGB010000031.1:0-122741 GCF_040639875.1 Actinomadura sp. NPDC023710 | reverse complement strand
CCCGGCGGGGACCGCGCCTACACCGTGTGGCACGCGCAGGACTTCCAGAAGGCCGGGCGCTGGCACAGCGGGACGACCGCGAGCGTCGACCAGGCCAAGCCCGGCGACATCGTGTTCTTCGACTGGGGCGCCACCAACAGTGTCGGCGCGATCGACCATGTC
The DNA here is from genome assembly GCF_040639875.1 of Actinomadura sp. NPDC023710. Taxonomy (NCBI): domain Bacteria; kingdom Bacillati; phylum Actinomycetota; class Actinomycetes; order Streptosporangiales; family Thermomonosporaceae; genus Actinomadura; species Actinomadura sp. NPDC023710. Next base: position 122,579 of record NZ_JBFAGB010000031.1, on the reverse strand, counting down.
GGCGTCGTCGAGAAGGTCCTCGGCGGCGGGCGCCTCCAGACGATCGAGGGCAACACGAGCGACTCGGTGAGGCGCCGCGTCAGGGACTCCAGTGTCATCGCTGGTTACGGACGGCCCGCCTACGGCGGGGGCAACTGGACGGAGGACATGGTGAAGAAGCTGCCGGAGCTGAACAAGGGAGACTCCGGGGAGCACGTGGAGACTCTGCAGGGTCTCCTGCTGGCGCGCAGCCACCCCGAGGTGAGCATGACCGGGAAGTTCGACGACACGACAGAGTCGGCCGTGAAGGCCATGCAGCGGTGGGGCGGCGTCGAAGACGACGGGATCGTCGGGCCGAAGACCTGGCCGGTTCTGCTCCGCGTGCACTAACGGCCATCAGTCCCCCAGACGTCGGTAAATAAGCGATGCCGGGGACTAGTACGGCATTCAACCCCGGCATAGGTTCGTAGGGTCGCCTTCCACGGAGGTGGCCCCGATGACGTGGCCGGATCAGCGCGCTCCTCCCAGGGGCGTCCCTCTCACCTTCCACCCCGAGACGTCCCTGGGAGAAACCGCATGCCACGTATCCGTGTGGAGGTCGACGGAGCGACGTACGAAGACGACGTCGAGCCGCGCCTCCTACTCGTCCACTATCTGCGCGAACGGCTGGGAAAGGTCGGGACCCCGGTCGGGTGCGACACCAGCAACTGCGGAGCCTGCACCGTCCTGATGGACGGAATGAGCGTGAAGAGCTGCTCCGTGCTCGCCGTCCAGGCGGACGGCCAAGACGTGACGACCGTCGAGGGGCTCGGCGTCGACGGCGGCACGCACCCGATGCAGCGGGCCTTCCACGAGGAGCACGCGCTGCAGTGCGGTTACTGCACGCCCGGCATGATCATGGCGTCGCTCGACCTGCTGCGGGAGAACCCCGACCCGTCCGAGGACGAGGTCCGGGAGGGGCTGGAAGGGAACCTGTGCAGGTGCACCGGTTACCAGAACATCGTCAAGGCCGTGCGGCGGGCGGCGAGCGAGATGCGCGAGCCCGGCCGGCAGGAGGTGACGCCGTGACCGTGCAGGAGGTCGGCACCCCGCGCAAGCGGTCGGAGGACGCCCGGCTCATCACGGGCAGGACGCGGTGGACCGACAACATGACGCCGGCGGGGACGCTCTACGTGGCGTTCCTGCGCAGCCCGTTCGCGCACGCCCGGATCACCGGGGTCGACGCGGCGCCGGCGAAGGAGCGTCCCGGAGTCGTCGCGGCGTTCAGCGGCCAGGACTTCGCCGCGGAACAGGGTTCGCTGCCCTGCGCGTGGGTCGTGACCGAGGACATGAAGCACCCGGCCCATCCGCCCATGGCGGTGGACGAGGTCCGCTACGTCGGCGAGCCCGTCGCCTGCGTCGTGGCCCGCGACAGGGCCGCGGCCGTCGACGCCCTGGAGGAGATCGACGTCGACTACGAGCCGCTGTCCGCCGTGGTGGACATGGAGGCGGCGGTGGCCGACGGCGCCGATCTGGTCCACGAGGACCTCGGCACGAACAAGTCCTACACGTGGGTCTTCGAGAACGGGGATCTCGACGCCGCGATGCGGGACGCGCCGGTCGTGCTGGAGCGCCGCTACGTCCAGCAGAGGCTCATCCCGACGGCCATGGAGCCGCGGTCGGTGCTGTGCGTCCCCGAGGGGGACGAGTTCACGCTGTACTCGGCCACGCAGATCCCGCACATCCTGCGGTTGATGCTGGCCACGGTCACCGAGATCCCCGAGCACCGGATCCGGGTCGTCGCGCCGGACGTCGGCGGCGGCTTCGGCTCGAAGCTGCAGGTGTACGGGGAGGAGGTCCTCGCGCTGCTGCTCGCCCGCAGGCTCGGCCGTCCGGTGAAGTGGACGGAGACCCGCAGCGAGGGCAACATGACCGTCCACCACGGCCGCGACCAGATCCAGCGGCTCACGCTCGCCGCCGAGCGCGACGGCCGGATCCGCGGCCTGAAGGTCGAACTGCTGGCCGACATGGGCGCGTACCTCATGCTGGTCACCCCCGGCATCCCGCTGCTGGGCGCGTTCATGTTCAACGGCATCTACAAGATGGACGCGCTGTCGTTCACCTGCACAGGGGTCTTCACCACCAAGACGCCCACGGACGCCTACCGGGGCGCGGGCCGCCCAGAGGCCACCTACGCCATCGAGCGGATGATGGACGAGCTGGCCGCCGAACTGGGCATCGACCCCATCGAGGTACGGCGCCGCAACTGGATCGGGCACGAGGAGTTCCCGTACGAGACGATCGCGGGCCTCACCTACGACTCCGGCAACTACGAGGCGGCCACCGACAAGGCGCTGGAGCTGTTCGAGTACGACAAGCTCCGCGCGGAGCAGCTGGACCGGCGGGAACGGCGCGATCCGGTGCAGCTGGGCATCGGAGTGTCCACGTTCACGGAGATGTGCGGTCTCGCCCCGTCCCGGGTCCTCGGGTCGCTGTCGTACGGGGCCGGGGGCTGGGAGCACGCGTCGGTGCGGGTACTGCCGTCCGGCAAGGTCGAGGTCGTCACCGGTTCGTCCCCGCACGGGCAGGGCCACGCGACGGCGTGGGCGCAGATCGCCGCCGACCGGCTCGGCGTGCCGTTCGAGGACGTGAAGGTCCTGCACGGCGACACCGCCATCTCGCCCAAGGGAATGGACACCTACGGGTCCCGCTCCCTGGCCGTGGGAGGCGTCGCTCTGTTCTCCGCCTGCGAGAAGGTGGTGGACAAGGCGCGCAAGGTGGCCGCGCATCTGCTGGAGGCGTCCGAGCAGGACCTGGAGTTCGACGGCGGACGGTTCAGCGTCCGCGGCGTCCAGGAGGAGGGCAGGACGATCCAGGAGGTCGCACTGGCCGCGTTCGCCGCGCACGACCTGCCGGACGGAATCGAACCGTCCCTGGACTCCGACGCCACGTTCGACCCGGAGAACTTCTCCTTCCCGCACGGCACGCACCTGTGCGCAGCCGAGGTCGACACCGAGACCGGGATGGTGAAGCTCCGCAAGTACGTGGCCGTGGACGACGTGGGCAAGGTCGTCAACCCGCTCATCGTGGAGGGCCAGGTCCACGGCGGGCTCGCGCAGGGCATCGCCCAGGCCCTCTACGAGGAGGCCGTGTACGACGCGGACGGCAACCTGACGACGACGACGATGGCCGACTACCTGGTCCCGTCGGCCGCGGACCTGCCGACGTTCACGACCGACCGGACCGAGACGCCCGCGACGTCCAACCCGATGGGCGTGAAAGGCGTCGGCGAGGCCGGCACGATCGCCTCGACCCCGGCGGTCGTCAACTCGATCGTGGACGCGCTGCGCCCCTACGGGGTGCACGACGTGCCGATGCCGTGCACGCCCGAGCGCGTGTGGCGCGCGATGCGCGCGGAGGAGAAGCCGGCGGCCGCGGAACCGGGCGCGGGCGGCGGGCTCGGCTCGGCCGGAGGTGACCAGTGATCCCCGCGACGTTCGACTACGTCCGTCCCACCTCGGTGGACGACGCCGTCCAGGCGCTGTCCGACGGGGGCGAGGACGCCAAGGTGCTGGCGGGAGGGCAGAGCCTGATGCCGCTGCTGCGGCTGCGGCTCGCCTATCCCGACTCGCTGATCGACCTGGGCCGGCTCGACGCGCTCCGGGAGATCCGCGACGAGGGCGACTCGCTGGTCATCGGCGCCATGGCGACGCACCACCAGGTGATCCGCGATCCGCTGGTGCGCGAGCACGTCCCGCTGATCGTGCAGGCGACGGAGACCGTCGCCGACCCGGCGGTCCGGCACCGCGGCACCTTCGGCGGGTCGCTCGCCCACGCGGACCCGGCGGGCGACCTGCCCGCCGTCGCGCTCGCGCTGGACGCGGTGCTCCTCGTCCGGTCCTCGCGCGGCGAGAGGGAGATCCCCGCGTCGGAGTTCTTCGTCGACTGGATGACGTCGGCGATGGAGCCGGACGAGCTGCTCGTGGGCGTGCGCGTGCCGAAGCTGGGTGCGGGCTGGGGCGTCCACTACGAGAAGTTCCACCGGACCGCGCAGGCTTGGGCGATCGTCGGGGTGGCGTGCGCCGTCCACCGCAACGGTGACGGCGTCGAGGAGGCGCGCGTCGCGCTGACCAACATGGGCGCGGCCCCGGTCAGGGCGAGCGCGGTGGAGACCGCCGTCAGAGGGGGTTCGGCGTCGGAGGACGCGTTCCGGACCGCCGCCGCGCAGGCCGCGGCGGGCACGGAGCCGCCCACGGACCTGCACGGGTCGTCGGAGTACCGGGCCCATCTGGCGACGGTGCTGACGGCGCGCGCGCTGGCGGCCGCCGCGGGCTGACCCGCCCGCGCGGCGGGAACATGCGGCCGGGCCCGTCGCCCCGGCGCCCGGCCGCATGTTCGCCGGTGCCGCATGATCACAGCGGCGCGGGGTACCGGGGTGCCTGGGGCGTACCGAGGTGCCCGGGGCCCCACTGGCGACGCGACGGGCGGCCACCGTAGGGTCGCGGGCAAGGTCTCCGGACGATAAGGACACTGATCATGGAGCTCGACCACGATTTCACCGTCCCCGTGCCGGTGGATCAGGCCTGGTCGGTGCTGCTCGACGTGGAGCGCGTCGCGGCCTGCATGCCGGGCGCGACGCTCGACTCGGTCGACGGCGAGGAGTACTCGGGCCGGATGAAGGTGAAGGTCGGCGCGATGACCATCACCTACCGCGGCACCGCGCGGATCGTCTCGGCGGACGCCTCGTCCCGCGTCGTCACGATGGAGGCGTCCGCCAAGGAGGCCCGCGGGTCCGGGACGGCGGCGGCGACCGTGCAGGCGAGGCTGCACGCGGAGGACGGCGTCACCCGCGTCAGCGTCCACACCAAGCTGAACGTCACGGGCCGCCCGGCGCAGTTCGGCCGCAACATCCTGTCCGAGGTCGGTTCCAAGATCATCGCGCGGTTCGCCAAGCAGCTGGCCGCCGAGCTCGAGGCCCCCGGCGGGACCGCCGCCGAGGTCCCGGCCGCCGCTGCCGCTCCTGTTGAGACGCCCGCCGAGAAGCCCACTGAGGCCACCGCCGACACACCGGCGACCGCCGCCGTGGCGCCCACGGAGACGCCTGCCGCGACCCCGGAGAGTCCTGAGAAGGCCGCCGAACCGGAGTTGGAGGCGGAGACCGGGGTGGCCCCCGCGACACCGGAGGAGTCCGCCGACAAGCCCGGCCCCGTCAAGGCCGAGCCCGGCAAGCGCCCGTCGCTGCACGTGGCGGGCGGGCGTGAAGAAGGGGTGGAGGAGAAGGACGACGCGATCGATCTGCTGGAGTTCGTGGGCCCGTCGATCGCCAAGCGGGCCGTTCCCGCGGTCGGCGGCCTGGTCGCCGTCCTCCTGGCCGTCCGCTTCCTCGTGCGCCGCCGCAAGAAGCGCTGACGGGCGCTCACCTCCGGGACGAGGTCAAGCCGCCGTCAACGATCCGTGCGCGGGCGGCGGCGTCGATGGAACGCGCCGTCCCCGGTGCGGTCGGCTGGTCCGGTGGACACCACCGAGCTCCAGCGGATCGTGCGGATCGAGAACGACAACTGGTGGTACCGCGAGCGCCGCGAGATCCTGTCCGCGGAGCTGCTGCGGTTCAGCGTGCCCGGGACGGCCGTCGACATCGGCGCCGCGTCCGGGGCGTCCTGCCGCGTGCTGGCCGGTCACGGCTGGGGCGCCACCGCGATCGATCTGAGCCCGGACGCCGTCGCGCTGGCCCGCGCCTACGGCATCGAGGCCTACGAGGGCGACGCGCGTTACCTGCCGCTGCCGGCGTGCGAATACGACTTGGCGCTGGCTCTCGACGTGCTTGAGCACGTGGAGGACGACGAGCGAGCGGCCGCGGAGGTCGCGCGGGTGCTGCGGCCGGGTGGGACGGTGCTGGTGTCCGTGCCCTGCGACATGGCTCTGTGGTCGGCGCATGACGTGGCTCTCGGACGCGTCCGCCGCTACTCCCGCCGCACTCTGGTCGAGCTCCTGGAGGGTGCGGGGCTGGTGCTGGAGCGCGTGTGGAGCAGGGGCGTCCTGCACCGTCCGCTCCTGCGTCTGCTCAGGAACCGGACGGTGCGGCACGAGGATCTGGCTCCGCTGCATCCGCTCGTCAACGAGACGCTGCGCCTGTCCGCCTCGCTGGAGCGGCGCCTGCCGGTCGCCTCGTGGCCTGGTGTGTGGCTGTTCGCGCGGGCGCGCCGCCCAGGCTGAACGGCGAGCTCCCCCGTCTCAGGCTTTGCCGAAGACGCGGTCGACCACCCTGGACGCGGCCTGGCCGTCGTCGTGCGGGCAGTACTTCACGAAGAATCGGTCGTAGGCGTCCGCGTAGCGCTGCTCTCCCGCCGGCGCCGCCCTGACCGCTTCGGCGACCTCCGCGGACGTCCGCACGACCGGGCCGGGCGCCTCGGCCTCCAGGTCGAAGTAGAAGCCGCGCACGTGGTCGCGGTACCAGTCCAGGTCGTAGGTGTAGAGGACGATGGGGCGACCCAGGATCGCGTAGTCGAACATGGCGGACGAGTAGTCCGTGACGAGCACGTCGGCGGCCATGTACAGCTCGGCGATGTCGGGATACCGGGACACGTCGATGACGAAGGGGCCGGAGTCGCCCCCGGCGAGTTGCACCGCGGCCGTGCGGTCCCGGTCGGTGATGAGGTGATGCGTTCGCAGGAGGAGGACGTGGTCGTCGCCCAGGGCCTCTCGCATGGTCTCCACGTCCAGCTCCAGCGAGAAGCCCTGCCTGCCTTCTGCGTGGTGCCGGTCGTCGCGCCATGTCGGCGCGTAAAGGACGACCTTCTTGCCCTGCGGAATCCCCAGGCGCTTCCGAATGCGGCTTCCGATGCGTTCCCACTCGGGCGTGCTGAGGATGTCGTTGCGCGGGAACCCCGTCTCCAGGACTTCGCCCTCGTACCGGAAAGCCCGCCGCATGACCTGGGTGGCGTACGGGCTGGAAGACAGCAGGAGATCCCAGGGCGGCACCTCCCGCTCCATCCAGTCCAGCCGCTCGGTGCGCTGGTACGGCATGTCCCGCAAGTCGTAGGCGAGGCGCTTCAGCGGGGTGCCGTGCCAGGTCTGGAGGTAGATCTGGCCTGTCCGCTTGAAGAACCAGGGCGGCATCGCGTGGTTGGCGACGACGTACCGGGCGCGCGCTAGGACGCGGTAGTGCTCGCGGCTCCCGGCGAGGACGGTCGCGGCCTTTCCGTCCGCCGCGAACTGGTCGTCCTGGGACACCCACACGCATTCCAGGTCGGTGTCGCGCCGGATGAGTTCCTCGTAGACGGCCCTCGGGCTGCAGCTGTACTGGGAGCCGTCGTAGCTGCTGAACACCACCATGCCTGCCAGAGGACTCCGCAGGTAGACCGAATAGTCCCTCTGCTGGAGGAGGGTCTGCGCGTGCCCGCCGCGCTCGTCGTCCTCCAGGGACACGCGGCTGTGCAGCATCAGCGCGTCGATCTGGTGGACGCCGATCTCGAATTCGTGCGTGCCCGCGCGGTGCCGGCCGGGAAGGCCGGGGATGGCCTCGCGTTCGACGACGACGGCCACCTCGCCGGAACGCGTGCGCGCCGCCAGGTCCCAGTTTCCGCTGCTCAGCGGCAGGTCCGTCCCGAACACCGACATCGTCGCGGGGGCGAACGCGGCGGTGAACCGGCCTCCCCTCCCGGTGGCGTCGTCCTCCCAGGTGACGGGGAGGCGATACTCCTCGCCGGATCGGCGCCGCCGCAGGACGAAGTGGTCGGGGCGGTGTTCCGGGTCGGCGAAGTCGCCTCCCAGCGTGAGCAGTCCGTTGGCGTCCCACTCGGCTCCCGTGACGACCGGACGGAAGCTGCGCTCGACCCCGCGCAGGTTCCCGAACGCGGTGCGGCTGACGGCGAACTCCCGGCCGCGCCCCGCGCTCTCCGGCAGGGCGAAGCGGGCGGGCTTGACGTTGTTCGCGACGGTGAGGCGCAGCGGGCCGCCTTCACCCGTCAACCGGATGTCCCAGTCGATGGTGTCGCGCAGGTGCGTGCCGTACGGTTCGCTGTTCGGCTCGCTGTTCGGCACGGACGCGAGGAACTTCAGGGGCAGCCTGGCCGTGAAGTCGAACCCGGTGCCCTCCGCCATCCGCAGGACGGCCGACTGCCGCAACGTCACCTCGCCGCGGATCTCGTCTCCCCCGTGCCTGCGCACCGCGACCATCGCGGCCCCGGCACCGAGCGCGCGCCGCGTCCAGCCGGACAGCACCAGCGCGTCGCCGTCGAGGCCGATCCCGGTGAGGACGGCCTTGGCCCGCTTGACGTGGACGACGAACACGTCGTCGTCGCCCGCCGCCGGCTGGACGGCCACGTGCTCGTCCACCTGCCGCGGCGACGTCCACCGGACGGCCGGAGCCGTCGCGGTCAGCCGCTGGACCGCCCTGCGCCCGGCCGTCGACACCTCGGCGAACAGCTCGTAGGTGGCCGTCCGCCACTCGTCGCTGTCCAGGAGGTACTCCGGCTCCACCCGTACCGTGAAGCCCGACCAGTCGAGGGAGACGTTCGCCTGCCCGGAGCGCACCGTGACCTCCGGGACGTACCGGCGCTCCACCGGCAGCCGGATCTCCTTGCCGGTCCGCACGTCGCGCATCCAGACGCGGATCCGGGAATCGTCCACCGCCGCCACGGCGAACCGGTCGAAGTAGGCGTGCCCCTCGACGATGAGGGTGTCGACGTCCCACTCCACGCGGTCGACGTCCGCCCACAGCGCCAGCTCGTCGGTGACGTCGTACACGTCCTCCGGGACGCCCCGGTCGGCGTCGTCGAAGAAGGGGTAGCGGGCGTACCAGCGCTGCCGGAGACGACCGCGCGACACCAGCGGGACGTCCCGCAGGCCGTCCTCCTCGAAGCGCAGCACCTCCAGCAGTTCGGGCAGCATGCGCTCGCCGAGCAGGTACGTCTCCAGCCGCCTGATCGCCTCGAGACCCGCGGTGGCCCGGCGCCCGGAGCCGGCGACGACCTCGGCGCCCAGCTCGACCAGGTGTTCGCGCTCCTCCCAGGTGGCCGTGGGCAGGGCGAGCATCAGTTCGCGCACGTCCAGGTCGAGCGCGTACATGTCGTGGACGGCCAGAAGGTCCGGCTCATGCGTGCGGACGAACTCCCGCGTCCTCGCCAGGGTCGCCATGCGTTCGGTGATGTCGGCCGGGTCGGGGCGCGTGCGGGGGGCCGTTCCGGGTCGGTCCCGCCAGAAGTAGACGGGCGCGTCCACCACGTCCACGGCGGAGGCCAACACGTGGCTCTGCACGGCGATGAGGAGGTCTCCGCCGGCCCCGAACTCGAAGCCGTACGCGTCCCAGAAGGAGCGCCGGTAGACCTTGTTCCACACCGTCCTGTCTTGCAGGAGGGCGGGGTGCCTGGTCACGTGCGTCGACAGCATGGTCTCCGCGTAGGGGTCGCTGTGGAGCGGAGACTGCCACACCTGTTCCTCGTCCAGGCACATGACGTTCCCGCCCGCGAGGTCCGAACCGGTGCCGTCCAGCGTCCCGACCAGCAGTTCGTAGGCGTAGGGCGGCACCGCGTCCTCACCGTCGGCGAAGGCGAGGTAGCGGCCTTTCGCCTGCTCGACGCCCGCGTCGGCCGCCGTCGTGCCGGGGGCGGGCTGCAGGAGGGCGAAGCGGTCGTCGCGTCCCGCGAACTCCTTGGCGACGGCGGCGTCCTTGGCGGCTCCGCCGCCCTGGCCGTCCTCCACCATGAGCACCTGGATGTCGCGCAGCGTCTGCCCGGCGATCGACTCCAGGCACTCCGCCAGGCGGCCGCCGGTGTTGCGGATGGGGACGACGATGCTGATCTGCGGGGACACGGGCGGCTCCGTACTGGGCTTTCGGGGATGCGTGGGCTTACGGGGATGCGTGAGCTTTCGGCGGTCGAGCGGGCTTCGGCGGGCGGGACGGGCTCAGCGAAGGACACGGTCGAGCACGCGGGCGCCGGCGTGGCCGTCGTCGTGCGGGCAGTACCGGGCGGCGAAGGCGGCGCGCGCGTCCCGGAACCCGGTCTCCAGCGAGGCGGGATCGCGCAGTGCCTCGACGACGTCCTGCGTGGTGGCGAGCAGCGGACCGGGCGCCTCGGCGTCGAAGTCGAAGTAGAAGCCGCGCACGTGGTCGCGGTAGCGCTCCAGGTCGTAGGTGAAGAACACCATCGGGCGGCCGGTGACGGCGAAGTCGAACATGGACGACGAGTAGTCGGTGACGAGCACGTCGCTGATGAGGAACAGCTCCGAGATGTCGGGATAGACCGAGACGTCCATGACGCAGTCGCCCGGCCGCAGCCTCGGGCGGTCGGTGACGAGATAGTGCGTCCGCAGGAGCAGGACGTGGTCGCGTCCCAGCGCGGCCCGGAACCGGTCGACCTCGAATTCGAGGCTGAACGCGCGCTTGCCGATCGCCTGGTGGAAGTCGTCCCGCCACGTCGGGGCGTACAGGACGACCCGCTTGCCCTCCGGGATGCCGAGCCGCCGTCGCACCGCCGCGGCGATCTCGTCGCGGTGCGGGCTGCTCAGCACGTCGTTGCGGGGGTAGCCGCTTTCGAGGACGTCCCCGGTGTAGCCGAACGCGCGCCGGAACAGCGGCACGGAGAACGCGTTCTGGGCGAGGAGGAGGTCCCACTGGGGGACGTCGTACTCCATCCAGTCCACGCCCTCGGTGCGCTTGAAGGGCATCTTCTTGACGTCGTATCCGAGCTTCTTGAGCGGCGTCCCGTGCCAGCACTGCACGTAGGTCTGGTCCTCGCGCTTGGTGAACCACTCCTGCTGCGACCAGTTGCCGAAGATGTAGCGCGCGCGGGCGAGCGCCTCGTAGTGCTCCCGCGTCCCGGCCAGGACGGTGCGGGCACCAGATGGCTTGCCGAACTGTCCGTTCTCGGTGACCCACACGCATTCCAGGTCGGTTTCGCGCCGCCGCAGCTCGTCGTAGATGCCGCGCGGGTTGCACGCGTACTGGCGGCCCTTGTAGGCGTCGAACACCACGAGTTCGCGGACGGGCAGGTTCAGGTGGCGCCGGTAGTGCCCGGACCGTATGCGGCTCTGCGCGTAGGCGCCGCGCTCGTCGTCGTCCAAGGCGGTCTCGACGCGCAGCTGCAACTGGTCGGTCCGCTGGGCCCGGACGGTGATCCGGTGCAGTCCCGCTTCGAACGGCTCGGGCAGGTCGCGGAGGGTGTGGCGGCGCACGACCACCGGCTGCTCCTGCCCTCCGACGGTGGCGAGGGCGTCCCAGCGGCCGGAGACCAGCGGGCGCGACAGGCCGAGCACCGGCATGCGCGCGGGCGAGAACACCGCGGTGAACCGCTCGTCCTCCCAGTGCAGCCTGACGGCGTGCTCCTCGCTCGACCGCCGCCGCCTGAGGATCAGCGAGTCCGGCCGCCCGATCCGGTCCGAGCACGTGCCCGCCAGGCGAAGGGCGCCCTCGGACGACCACGCCACCTCGTCGACGGCGAGGACGCGGCCGCGGGAGACGATCCGCAGGGTGCTGCGCCGGGTCCTGGCGATCTCCAGTTCGCCGCCGGGGATGGGGAAGGCGGCGCCCGCCGGGTCCTCGTCCAGGTACGGGCGGATCCCCTCCGAGAGGGTGATCTCCCAGTCGCCGTGCCTCCGGGCCAGCCCGGTGACCGGCAGCCGCGCCCGGAATCCGTCGGCGCCGACCGGCTCGACCGGCCCGAGCACCGCGGTGCGCCCCGCCCTCGGGGAGGCGGTGACGCGCGGTTCGTCCCCGAACGGGAGGCGGCTCCAGCCGTCCAGCCACAGCTCGCCGCCCTCCAGGTGGCAGCCGATGACCGCGGCCGGCGTGCGGCGCACCTGGATCACGAACCGGTTCCGGCCCGTGACGCCCTGGACGAGCACGCCCGGCGCGCACTCCCGGTCCTGCGGCCACTGCCGCCCGGTGAGCCGCGGGCCGGCGAACGTCGACCGGCGCCGCAGCCCGCGGTTGACGATCTCGACGCACGGCACCCAGTCGACGTCCCGCCAGCGCCCGAACATCCGCAGCGCGGACGGGTCGAGCTCCGCGACGAACCCGGACCAGTCGTAGGACACGTTCGACTGCCGCGACCCGGCGGTCACGTCCGGCCTGCGGACCCTCCTGACCGGGACGCGCATGAGGCCCCGCTTGTTGGCCGCCACCAGCCAGATCCGGATGCGGGACCCGTCCTCGCTGGAGGCGTCCAGATGCCGGATGTAGGCGTGGCCCTCCAGGCGGAGCCGGCCGTCCGCCCAGGTGGCCCGGTCGATCGCCGCGACCGGCCTGAGCTCGTCGGTCACGTCGTACACGTGCGCCGGGACGCCGCGGTCCTCGTCCTCGAAGAACGGGTACTCGGCGTACCAGCGGTGCCGCAGGCCGCGACGCACGCGCGGCGCGTCCGCCGCCTTGCGCAACTGGACGTAGCGCAGCACCTCCAGCAGTTCCGGCAGCATCCGCCGGCACAGCAGGTGCAGTTGCAGGCGCGTCATCGCCGGCTGCCGCTTCAGGACGCGGGCGCTCACCTGCCGGGCCAGGGCCGCCCCCATGGCGACGAGTTCTCCGCGGTTCTCCTCCTGCGTCCTGGGGAGGGCCTCGAACAGGACGCGAAGCTCGATGGGAATGAGGACGTGCTCGTCGTAGGCGTTCAGGAGCTGCGGGGCGTAGTCGGCCAGGCCGTCCCGTACGGTCCGCGCGGAACGCATGCGCTGGCTGAAGTTGTCCCAGTCGTAGCGGTCCTCTGTGATGGACCCGGGGCGCTTGCGCCAGAAGTAGACCGTCTCGCTCAGGACGTCCACCGAACGGGCCAGGGCGTGCGCGCGCGCCGTGACGGGCGGGTCCTCGTAGTAGCCCGGAGGGAACTCCAGACCCGTCCGGGCCCAGAACACGCGCCGGTACACCTTGTTCCACGGCGTCCGGTCGCGCATGAGCATCGGCATGGACGACACATGCGTCTTCGAACGGGACTCGGTGAACAGCCCGTCGTGCAGGTGCGACTGCCAGGTCCGGTCGTCGTCCATCCGCTGGACGTTCCCGGACGCCAGGTCCGACCCGGTCCGCTCAAGGGACGCGACCAGCCGCGCGTACGCCTCGCGCTCCACGACGTCGTCGGCGTCGGCGAACGCCAGGTACTCGCCCCTCGCCTGCCGCACGCCCGCATTGCGGGCGGGCCCCGGCCCCTCGTTCTCCCGCGTGAGCAGCCGGAACCGCGGGTCGCGGCCGCACATGTCCTTGGCGATCACGGCGCCGTTGTCGGTGGACCCGTCGTCCACCATGATCACTTCGAGGTCGCCCAGCGTCTGGCCCGCCAGCGATTCCAGGCACTCCTGGAGGTACTCCTCGGTGTTGTGGAACGGCACGACCACGCTGAGCTTCGGGGACATGGGGCCTCCTCCTCGCCCCACGAGCATGGTGACGTCACGCCGCGGCACGAACGCGCATCGCGATTGCGAGGCCGTCCCCTGACGCAGACTTGACCTCGCCTGGCCGCCACTTGACCTGGGCGTTAATCCACCGGGCCAGGAATCCCGCAGATCAGGCGGGGCGGATGCCGGGGGCCACGCCCGACTCCGCGACGGCGGCGCGCAGGCTCGCCGCGAGCACCTCGAACTCGTCCGCGCGCGGGGAGGTCGACCGGAAGCCCAGGCCGACGCGGCGGAAGGGCGCCGGCGCCGCGAAGCGGTGCAGACCGAGGTTCGGCGCCCGGCGGGTCTCCACGGGCAGCGCCGTCTCGGGGACGAGCGTCACCCCCAGCCCGCCCGCCACGAGCTGGACCAGCGTCGCCAGGCTCGTGGCGTACGTGGCCGCGGCGGCGCGCGCCCCCACCTCCCGGCAGACGTCCAGCGCCTGGTCGCGCAGGCAGTGGCCCTCGTTCAGCAGGAGGACGTCGAGGTCGTTCAGCGCCTCCCGCGCGACCTCGGTGGCGCCCAGCTCGAACCCGGCGGGCGCGACGAGCACGAAGTCCTCGTCGTACAGCGGCAGTTCCGTCACGCCCGACGCCGGTACGGGGAGCGCCAGCAGCACCACGTCCAGGCGTCCGGCGAGCAGCTCCGCGACGATGTGGCCGGTCCGCTCCTCGTGGACGGACAGTTCCAGGTCGGGGAACTCCTTGGCGAGCCTCGGCAGGACGACGGGCAGCAGGTAGGGCGCGACGGTCGGGATGACGCCCACCCGGAGCGGCCCGACGAGCATCCCTCGGACGGCCTGGACGTCCTCGACCAGCCGGTCGAGTTCCGCGAGGACCGTCTCGGCCCGCCGTGCGACCCGCTCCCCCGCGGGCGTCAGCAGGACCCTGCGCGTCGTCCGCTCGACGAGCTGCGTCCCGAGGCCCTCCTCAAGCGCCGCCACGGCCCCGGACAGGGCGGGCTGGCTCATGCGCAGAGCGGCGGCGGCGTCACGGAAATGCAGGTACTCCGCCAATGCCAGGAACGCCCGCAACTGGGCCACCGTCGGTCTGCTGATCGCCATCCTGACGCAGACATTACCGAAGGGCGGTCACGCACCGTGACTTGTCCCAGGTCGAGGCGGGGTGGGATTCACCACAGCGGGCGGGCGGTCAGCGGACGGGCAGGCGGTCGGGGTGCGGGATGGGGGCGCCGGGGTCGGCGACACGGGGGGTGAAGGTGCCGTGGAAGCCGAACGGGAGGTGGTGCGGGAGGTGGAGGTCCGCGACCGGGGCGAGGTCCCGGGCGTCCAGGATGGTGAGCCGCGAGCGGTGTTCCGCGGCGAGATACACAACGGACAGGAGCCACCCGTCGTCCTCGGCGGAATCCGGTGCGCGGGGCACGAAGATGGGCTCGCCCACGTAGGTGTGCGGGCCGGCATCGTGCGCCTGGGTGTGGCCCGTGTCGTTGTCGACTTTCAGGACGGTGTCGTACTCGCCGGTCGGGCCCATCCGTCCCGTCATGTAGGTGTAGCGGTGCCTTCGCGTGGAACGTCGCCAGTCGTACTGGGGGAACTCGCCGGGCCGGTCGGACAGCGGCGTCTCGATCACACGTCCAGCCGGGGTGATCCGGTAGCGCATGAGCCTGCTGGACGGCAGGTCGGTGAAGCGCGTGCGGAAGTCGGACAGATCACGTCTGATCGCTTCGAAGTCGTCGAAGAGCACCAGGTCGACGACGGTGTCGGCGCCGTCCTCGAAGGCGTTCGCCAGGTGGACGTGCACGAGCGCCTCGTGCTCCACGACCCGCGCCGGGCCGCCGTTGCGCGGCACCAGCACGAACCGCGTCCCCTTCTCGGGACGGTGCCGGATCGCGTCGAACACCGACGCGCCCCCGCCGAACATCGTGCGCACGTCGACCATGTACGGGTCCAGGACGAACACCATGTGCTCGGTCGTCAGCGCCACATCGTGGTTCCACGGCATGTTCAGCATCCGGACCCGGGCGAGCCGCCGCAGCCGGCCGCGCCGGTCGACCTTCCAGCAGTTCAGGGCCGGCAGCGGGCCGAAGTCCTGGCCGAAGTTGAACATCTCGCCCGTCACCGGATCCCACTTCGGGTGGGCGGAGAACGCCTTGAGCGCGCCGCGCAGCCGTCCGTCGAAGTCGTACGTGCCGAGCGTCTCCAGGGTGTCGGGGTCGAGGCGGTGCGGCGGGCCGCCCTCCCACAGGGCCAGCAGCCGGTCGGCATGCAGTGCGATGCCGGTGTTGGCGACGTTCGCCGGCCCCTTCCCCTTGACGAAGTTGGCCCAGAAGCCGCCGGGAAGCGGCGTTCCGACCCCCGGATGGACGGGCCCGCCGGACACCATGCCGTGCTTGAACTGCGGCGTCCGGACGTACCGGTTGCGGAACCGCACGGACCGCCCGTCGAAGGCGAACTGCGAGACCATCCCGTCGCCGTCGAAGAGGTGGTGCATCAGCGTCCGCCCGACCTCCCACTTGCCCGGGCCGATCCGGTACAGCGTGCCGGTGAGGCCGGACGGGAGCTCGCCGTCGATCTGGTCGACGACGTAGTCGTGCTCGCGCATGAGCGGCGCGAAGACGCGCGCCATGTCCGGCTCGCCGTTCGCGGGTTCCGCGGTCCGGCCGGTCTCGCTGGTCTGGGGCACGAGGGTTCCCCCATCTGGCTACGCCTGTTGCCAGAAAGGTAGGTTCTGGTCACGGCCGTGTCAAGAATGTCCGGTACCGCCCATGCCCGCCGACCGGATGACGCGCTTGATCCCGATCACGGTCCGATACCGGTCCCGGGCGGCGAACTCGTCCATGCGCCACACGACCGGACGCCCGACCTCGGCGCAGAGATGAAGAACCTGGTCGTCCTCGATCCAGACGCCGACATGGGCGCCCCAGGCGTCGCCCGTGGCGTTGAAGAGAACCAGATCCAACGGCCGGGCCTCCGAGACGGGTGCCGTCGCCGTCGTGTCGGCCCACAACTCGCTCGACCGCAACGCGGGCACCTCAAGCCCGAAGTGCCCGAGCACCTCGTACGCGAACAGCTGGCAGTTCGCGCCGTCGGCGATGCCGGGACGCTCGACGACGGCCTGTGATCCCGGATACCGGGCTCCGACATACCGAACAGCCCAGAAACCAGGTGGAAGCGGGGACGGCAGCCCGCTCACGCCCCACCGTCCAGGTGCTCATCCGTGCCCACCCGGCACCCGCACGACCGAAGGCACCCCCGAAGGGATCTCGCTCTCATCATATTGAGAGGGTTTCGGAGATCCTGGTCCATCGGCAAGAGCGGGAAATCTCCTGAAAGTCGGGCCTTGCCCGCAATCACAGTCTTTGAGGTATTGGTCACTCGATGCGTATCGCGGGGGCGGGTGGCCCTACACTGACTCGCTACCGAGCGTGAAGTCCGCTTTGGGCGATTCGATGTGATGTACATCTAGTGCCCCGCTTCTCGTCCACGCTGAACACCCCCTCCGTCGCAGGTCAGAGGGTCTTACGGGCCATTGATAAGAAGCTCCTATCGATCACTTGGGATCGATCGATTTCTCTTGGGAATCGGGTCGCGGCACGCTGAGTGACACGGCCGCCGAGGCGAAAGCCGGCGGCCCTCCCGCGCCTCTCATCGCGAGGCGACCCCTTTCTCATGATGAAGGAGCATGCGTGCTTACTGTCGGTGACAAGTTCCCCGAGTACGAGCTCACCGCCTGCGTCTCGCTGGACGCCGAGAACGCGTTCGAGACGATCGACCACAAGACCTACGAGGGCAAGTGGCGCGTCGTCTTCTTCTGGCCCAAGGACTTCACGTTCGTCTGTCCGACCGAGATCGCGGAGTTCGGCCGCCTCAACGAGGACTTCGCCGACCGCGACGCGCAGGTGCTCGGCGCGTCCGTCGACAACGAGTTCGTCCACTACGCGTGGCGCAAGGACCACCCGGACCTGCGGGAGATCCCGTTCCCGATGCTGTCCGACCTCAGGCGCGAGCTGTCGGAGTCGCTCGGCATCCTCACCGAGGACGGCGTCGCGCAGCGCGCGACGTTCATCGTCGACCCGAACAACGAGATCCAGTTCGCCATGGTGACCGCCGGTTCCGTCGGCCGGAACGTCAAGGAGGTCCTGCGGGTGCTGGACGCGCTGCAGAGCGACGAGCTGTGCCCCTGCAACTGGAACAAGGGCGAGGACACGCTCGACGCGGCCAAGCTGCTCGCCGGGGTCTGAGCCTCTCGCCGGGCCGGACCCGGCGGAGTCCGAGCACGGACCGACGGCGGCCGGCCGCGCGACCCGCGGCCGGCCGTCCGCACGAAAGGACGCATGATCATGAGCGTTGACGCGCTGAAGGGCGCCCTCCCGGGCTACGCCAAGGACACCAAGCTCAACCTGGGCTCGCTGACCTCGACCTCCCAGCTCAGCGACCAGCAGCTGTGGGGGACGGTCCTGGCCTGCGCCCTCGCCACGCGGAGCGCCGTCGTCATCCGGGAACTGGCCGAGGAGGCGGGCGGCAACCTGTCCGCCGAGGCGTTCGAGGCGGCCAAGGGCGCCGCGTCGATCATGGCGATGAACAACGTGTACTACCGCGCCACCCACCTCATCGGCGACGAGACGTACGCGACCCTCCCGGCCCGGCTGCGGATGTCGATCATCGGTAGGCCCGGCGTGGAGAAGGTCGACTTCGAGCTGTGGTGCCTCGCCGTGTCGGCGATCAACGGCTGCGGGCGGTGCCTGGAGTCGCACGAGAAGGTCGTCCGCGAGGCCGGCCTGTCGCGCGAGCTCGTCCAGGAGGTGCTGCGGATCGCCGCCGTGGTGAACGCGACCGCCGCGACCCTGGACGCGGAGGCCGCGCTGGCCCCCGCCACGGTCTGACCGCGGGCACGTTCGACGGTAGGCGAAAGGCCCGGACGGAATCCGTCCGGGCCTTTCGCCGTGCCTACCGGGCCGTGCTCACCTCGCGGTGCTCACCTCGCCGTGGCTACTCCCACTCGATGGTGCCCGGGGGCTTGGAGGTGATGTCGACGGTGACGCGGTTGATCTCGCGGACCTCGTTGGTGATGCGGGTGGAGATCCGCTGCAGGACGTCGTAGGGCAGCTTCGCCCAGTCGGCCGTCATCGCGTCCTCGCTGGTCACCGGGCGCAGGACGATCGGGTGCCCGTAGGTGCGGCTGTCGCCCTGCACGCCCACCGACCGCACGTCCGCGAGCAGGACGACCGGGAACTGCCAGATGGCGCGGTCGAGACCGGCGCGGGTGAGCTCCTCGCGGGCGATGGCGTCGGCGTCGCGGAGGATGTCCAGGCGGTCGCGCGTGACGGCGCCGATGATGCGGATGCCGAGGCCGGGGCCGGGGAACGGCTGCCGCCAGACGATCTCGGACGGCAGGCCGAGCTGCTCGCCGAGCGCGCGGACCTCGTCCTTGAACAGCGTCCGCAGCGGCTCGACCAGCTTGAACTGGAGGTCCTCGGGGAGGCCGCCGACGTTGTGGTGCGACTTGATGTTGGCCGCGCCGGTACCGCCGCCCGATTCGACCACGTCCGGGTAGAGGGTCCCCTGGACGAGGAACTCGACCGGTTCGGCCGGTTCTCCGGCCGCCCCCGCCCCGCCGTGCACGATCTCGCGGGCCGCCTCCTCGAACACCCGGATGAACTCGCGCCCGATGATCTTGCGCTTCTCCTCCGGGTCGGTGACGCCGTCGAGGGCGGACAGGAAGCGCTCCTGGGCGTCCACGACGTGCAGGTTCACCCCGGTGGCGGCGACGAAGTCCTTCTCGACCTGCTCGGGCTCGCCCTTGCGCAACAGGCCGTGGTCGACGAACACGCAGGTCAGCTGGTCGCCGATGGCGCGCTGGACGAGCGCGGCGGCGACGGCGGAGTCGACCCCGCCCGACAGCGCGCAGATCACCCGCTTCTCCCCGACCCGCTCCCGGACGGCCTCGATCGACTCGTCCGCGATGTTCACCATCGTCCAGCTCGGCCGGCACCCGGCGCCCTCGTAGAGGAAGCGCCGCAGGATCTCCATGCCGTGCTCGGTGTGCAGGACCTCGGGGTGGAACTGGACGCCGAAGAAGCCGCGCTCCAGATCCTCCATGCCCGCGACCGGGGTGACGTCCGTGCTGGCCGTCACGGTGAAGCCGGACGGGGCGCTGCTCACGAAGTCGCGGTGGGACATCCACACCGCCTGCTCGTGGGGCAGGCCCGCGAACAGCATGCCGGGGGACGTCACGGCGACGGTGGCGCCGCCGTACTCGGCGACGTCGGAGTTCTCGACCGTCCCGCCGAGGGCCTGCGCCATCACCTGGTGGCCGTAACAGATGCCGAGCGTGGGGACGCCGATGTCGAACAGGCCCTCCGGCACGACCGGCGCGCCCTCGGCGTACACCGACGCCGGACCGCCCGACAGGATGATCGCCTTCGGCCGCTTGGCGAGCATCTCCGCCGCCGGCATCGTGGACGGCACGATCTCGCTGAACACATGGCACTCGCGGACCCGTCGTGCGATCAGCTGCGCGTACTGCGCGCCGAAGTCGACGACGAGGACGGTGTCAAAGGATTGGTCTGCGACCACCAACTACGCCTTTCGCCCGGCCGGAAGGGACTCCCCAGTCTACGGGCCCCTGCCTGCGCCGATGCGCCGCACCCCGGACGTGATCGTTACGATGCGCGACTGACCGATGACGGTCAGCATCCATTTACCTTGCTCACACGTCAGGGATGACTGCGGTCTGATATCAGTTGATGACGCCCTGTATTCGGCGAAGCGCTGTTTTCCTCGGGAACGCCGCGCTCGCCGGAACGCCGTCCCTAGGAGTGCCGTGAAGCCGCTCGCCGCCGCCGCTCTGCTCGCCGCCCTCGTCCCCGCCGTGCCTTTCGGGCAGTCCGCGCCGTCCGCGAGCACAGGACCGTCCGCGAGCACAGGGCACGAACGCCGGGGCGACGACTGCGCCCGCCCCCCTGCGGCACCTGGGGCGCGCCACCGGACGGACGACGGCCACGCCCGGGACCGCATGGATCTGAGCCCAGCCGAGGCCGCCGCCGTGGAGACGCGCCTCAACCGGATCCTGGACGGCCTCGCCCAGGGCCGGCACGGACCCTCGAAGAGCGCGAGCCTGCGCAGGGCCGCGCCGATCACCGTCCCGGTCTACTTCCACGTGATCCACGCCGGCGCTCAGGGCAACGTGTCCAACGCCATGATCCAGCGCCAGATCAGCACGCTGAACACGTCCTACGGCGGAGGCGACGGAGGCGCGAACGCGCACGTCTCCTTCACGCTCAAGGCCGTGAGCCGTACCGACAACGCGGCGTGGTTCGGCGACCCGGAACGCTATGAGGGCACCTACAAGCCGAGGCTGCACCAGGGCGGCAAGTCGACGCTGAACCTCTACAGCACCTATATCGGCGGCGACCTGCTCGGCTGGTCGACGTTCCCCTGGAAGTACAAGTCCGACCCCACGATGGACGGCGTGACCATCCACTACGCCAGCATGCCGGGCGGTTCCATCGAGAACTTCAACAAGGGGTTCAGCGCGACCCACGAGGTCGGGCACTGGCTGGGGCTCTACCACACGTTCCAGGACGGCTGCAGCGGCCAAGGCGACCGGGTCGCCGACACCCCTGCCGAGCGCGACCCCACGAACGGCTGCCCGTCCTTCAAGGACACCTGCCCCACCCCCGGGGAAGACCCCGTCCACAACTACATGGACTACGGCTACGACACCTGCATGACGTCCTTCACCCCCGGCCAGGGCACCCGAATCCACAACGTGTGGACCGCCTACCGCGCCTAGAACCGAGGCGGGTGGTGGGCTTCGGGAGGAAGGTGGGCTTCGGGAGGGAGATGGCGGAGGGCCTCGCGTAGCGTGACGCCTGAGAGGGCGTCCACGCGGGGTTCGACCCAGGCGGCCACCCACTCGGGGTCCTTCTTGGACAGCTCTCGGAGCACCCATCCGAGGGCCTTGCGGATGAAGAACTCGCGCTCGCCACTGAGCGCGTCTCCATAGCGGTCGATGCGGTCGAGATCAGGGTCGCCCGTCCGGACGCCCGCCAGGAGCGCCAGCATGGCCGTGCGCCTCACCCACATGTAGGGATCGGCGACCCACGCGTCCAGTACCGTCGCCAGGTCGGGGTGACGGACGACCAACGCCCCGACGACCTTCTCCGCCAGATGGTCGACGTACACCCAGCTCGCCGAGTCGCGGATGAGCCGTTCGGCCAGACCCACGTCGCGCGGCCCCAGCAGCGCCGCCCGCTTCACAAGGACCTCGATGGCGGCCATGCGGGCCTCGTGCACCGGGCGGCCTCCTTCGGTGGCACCCCAGAGCGTCTCGGCGAGGGCGACCAGTTCCTCCCGTGCCGGGGTGGTCTTCACCGCCCGCAACGCGACCTTGCGCAACGCGGGGACGGGCACGCCGAAATGGACGAAATCGCTCTTCAGGTAGCGCTTCTCTCCTTCGGCGCGCACCGGGTCCGCCTGCGCCCTCAGTTCGGCCAGGATCCGTGCCGCCTCCCCCTCCGCATCCATGGGAGACACGCTACGCCGCCGCGCTACGGTGCCGTATTCAGTCTTACTCACCCCTGTTCGTCCACGTTTGCTAAAGACGCGATGTTTGTTCGCATCCACCCTGGTTCCAGCGATGACTCCGCTCCCCACGCGCGCGCTCCCCCGCACGCGCCGCACCCCCAAGGAGTTCCATGAAACGCGCCGGAATCGCCGCCGTCCTCGGCATGGCCGCCGCCTTCACGGCGTACGCCCCCGCCGCCCCCGCCACGCTGGCCGCACCGTCCACCTCGTCCACGGTGTGCGCCGACCAGCCCGCCCAGGCCCGCGTCCGCGCCGGGGCCCACGCCACCGAGCGGAACCAGCCCGGAACGGCCCAGGTCGCCGCGATGGAGAAGGACTTCCAGAACCGCCTCGGCAAGCTGAGGAAGGCGAGCACGGCGGCGGCCATCACCGTCCGCGTGCACTTCCAGGTCGTCTACGGCAGCGCGGGCAACGTGTCCGACTCGGCCCTGACCAAGCAGCTCAGCGTCCTCAACAACGCCTACGCCGGCAGCGGCGTCACGTTCACCCTGGCCGAGACCAGGCGGACGAAGAACGCGGCCTGGTTCTCCGACCCCGAGGGCTACGAGCGGCAGATGAAGTCCGCCCTGCACGCCGGCAACGCGCAGGACCTCAACTTCTACACGGCCGACCTCGGCAGCAGCCTCCTCGGCTGGGCCACGTTCCCGAGCAGCTACCGCTCCCAGCCGTCGTTGGACGGCGTCGTCGTCCACTACCAGAGCCTGCCGGGCGGCTCGCTCGGCAACTACAACGAGGGCGACACCGGGACCCACGAGGTGGGTCACTGGATGGGGCTCTACCACACGTTCCAGGGCGGGTGCGGCAGCACCGGCGACAGCGTCTCCGACACGCCCGCCGAGCAGAGCCCGGCCTCGGGCTGCCCGACCGGCCGCGACACCTGCTCCACGGCCGGCGCCGACCCCATCCACAACTTCATGGACTACAGCTACGACTCGTGCATGTACGAGTTCACGCCGGGCCAGTCCACGCGCATGAAGAACCAGTGGGCCGCCTACCGCGCCTGATCCCGACACCCGGCGCCGGAGCGGGTGACCGCTCCGGCGCCGGACTCGTCCACCCTCAGGTGATGTCGACGATCGGGAGCCTCAGGGCCGCGGGGGCGTCGGCCGGGACGGCCGGGTTCTTCGGGACGACGGGGGCGAGGCGGCGGTAGGCGTCGCCGAGGGCGGGACGCCGGTCCTCCTCCGAGCGGTTCGGCCAGAACGACATGGCGCGCTCGGCCTGGGCCGTGATGGTGAGGGACGGGTTGACGCCCAGGTTGGCCGAGACGGCGGAGCCGTCCACGACGTGCAGGCCGGGGTGCCCGTAGACGCGGTGGTAGGGGTCGATCACGCCGGTCTCGGCGGAGTCGCCGATGGCGCAGCCGCCGAGGAAGTGCGCGGTCATCGGGACGTCGAACAGGTCGCCCCAGGCGCCGCCCGGGATGCCGCCGATCTCCTCGGCGATCCGGCGGGTCGCCTCGTGCCCCTCGGGGATCCACGTCGGGTTCGGCTCGCCGTGCCCGGCGGACGCGCGGACGTCCCAGCCGAACGGGCCCTTCTTCGGGCTCAGCGTGATCGAGTTGTCGCGGGTCTGCATGACCAGGGCGATCACCGTCCGCTCCGACCAGTGGCGGACGTCGAAGAGCTGGAGGAGGTCGCCCGGCCGGCGCACCACCTCGCGGGCGAACTTGCGGATCCGGGGCGTGTGCGGCTCGCCCGGACGGTCGCCGTCCACCAGGAGGGTCTGCAGCGAGGCGAGCAGGTTCGAGCCCCGGCCGTACCGCACGGGCTCGACGTGGGTGTCCGGCGTCGGGTGGAACGACGACGTGATCGCCACGCCCTCGGAGAAGTCCGGGCCCGGCCTGCCGCCCCGCCGCCCGCCGCCGAGGATCGCCTCGGAGTTGGTGCGGGTCAGCGCGCCGAGCCGGTCGGACAGGCGCGGCAGCAGCCCGGTCGACTTGAGCTTGTGCAGGAGCTTCTGCGTCCCGTAGGTGCCGGCGGCGAAGACGACCTGCTCGGCGGTGAGCGTCCTGCGGTTGCGGCCGAACGAACCGGTCCGGACGATCTCGACCTCGTACCCGCCGCCGGCGCGCGGCCGCACCGAGGTGACGCGGCTGAGCGGCATCACCCGGGCGCCCGCCTTCTCGGCCAGGTACAGGTAGTTCTCCGTCAGCATGTTCTTCGCACCGTGGCGGCAGCCCACCATGCACTCGCCGCACTCCAGGCAGCCGCGCCGGCGCGGGCCCGCCCCGCCGAAGTAGGGGTCGGCGCTCTCGACCCCGGCGCCGCTCCCGAAGTAGACGCCGACCGGCGTCCTCACGAACGTCTCGCCCTTGCCCATCCGGTCGGCGACCCTCTTCATGACCTTGTCGGCCGCCGTCGTCGTCGGGTTCTGGACGACGCCGAGCATGCGCTTCGCCTGCTCGTAGTGGGGCGTCAGCTCGTCCCGCCAGTCGGTGATGTGGGCCCACTGCCGGTCCTTGAAGAACGGCTCCGGCGGGACGTACAGCGTGTTGGCGTAGTTGAGGGACCCGCCGCCGACGCCCGCACCCGCCAGCACCATCACGCGGCTCGACTTGGCGCCGCGGATGAGGTGCATCCGCTGCATGCCGGTCAGGCCGAGCGCGGGCGCCCACAGGTAGCGGGCGATGCGCCAGTTCGTCTTCGGCAGCTCCGGATACCGGGACCCCGGCGCGCCGCCCGGATTCGTGTCGAAGCGGCGGCCGGCCTCGATGACGCCGACCCTGTAGCCCTTCTCGGTCAGCCGCAGCGCCGAGACGCTGCCGCCGAACCCCGACCCGACGACGAGCACGTCGAAGTCATGCTTCACAGGCGATCCCTACTTGATCCGCAGCTTCTTCATGAGCTTGATGCCGGTCGCCATGGAGTCGGCGAACCTGTCGTAGCCGATGGCGCCGGGCGGCTCCAGGTCCAGGATGTGCTGGCTCGCGACGGTCTGGACCTCGGTGAACTTCAGCAGCCCCTCGGACCCGTGGCGGCGTCCCACACCGGACTGCTTCATCCCGCCCATCGGGGAGTCGTAGGAGGCGTAGGCGGCGCCGTAGCCGTCGTTGATGTTGACCGTCCCCGCCTGGATGCGGGCGGCGAGGCGGCGGCCCCGCGCCGGGCTCTTCGTCCACACCGACGCGTTCAGCCCGTAGGACGTGTCGTTGGCGCGGGCGACGACCTCGTCCTCGTCCCGGTACCTGTAGACCGCGACGACGGGCCCGAACGTCTCGTTCGCGCACAGGTCCATGTCGCCGTTGACGTCCGCGAGGACCGTCGGCTCGTAGAACAGCGGGCCGACGTCGGGACGGGCCTTCCCTCCGGCCAGGACGGTCGCGCCCTCCTTGACGGCCTGGTCGACGTGCGCCGTCACCGCGTCCAGCTGGCGCCTGTGGGTCAGCGAGCCCATCTCGGCGTCGAAGTCCAGGCCGGTGCCGAGCCGCATGCCCTTGACCAGCTCGACGAACCGCGGCACGAACCGGTCGTAGACGTCCTCGTGCACGTACATCCGCTCGATCGAGATGCACAGCTGACCGGCGTTGGTGAAGCACGCGCGGACCGCGCCGCGCGCGGCGCGCTCGACGTCGGCGTCCGGCATGACGATCATCGGGTTCTTGCCGCCGAGCTCCAGCGAGTAGGCGACCAGGCGGGGCGCCACCTTCTCCGCGATCGCCTTGCCCCCGCGCGTCGAGCCGGTGAACGAGACGTAGTCGGCGTTCTCCACCAGCGGGTCGCCGATCTCGGCGGGATCGCCGACGACGATCTGCCAGAGGTCCCGGGGCAGCCCGAGCGAGACCAGCAGGTCCAGCACCCACAGGCTGGACAGGCACGTCTGGGTGTCCGGCTTGTGGACGACCGCGTTGCCCGCCATCAGCGCCGGCGCGATGTCGCTGGCCCCGAGCGCGAACGGGTAGTTCCACGGCGCGATCAGCGCCACGACGCCCTTCGGGTGCCGCAGTTCCTGGACGCGGGTCAGCCCCGGCACCATCCCCTTGCGGCGGCGCGGCTTCAGCAGCCGCGGGGCCCGCCGGGCGTAGTAGAGCGAGCACAGCGCGACGTCGAGGAACTCCTCCATCGCGTGGCGGCGCGCCTTGCCGGTCTCCAGCTGGATGATGTCGAGGATCTCCCCGCGCCGGTCGACCAGCGCGTCCGCGAGCCGCAGGAAGGGCTTGGCCCGCTCCCTCGCGGGCAGCGCGGCCCAGGCCCGCTGCGCCTCCCGCGCCCGCTCGTAGGCGGCCCGGACGTCCTCGGGGCTCGACAACGGAACGGTCGCCAGGGGTTCACCGGTGAAGGGGCTCGGGATCGTCGCGGTCTCGGCACCGTCCGATGCGACGTGCGAGACCAGCCGGTCGACCAAGGTCCGAGGAAGCGAGTGCTCCGCCGCGCCCTTGGCAGAGTCCGCCCCGCCTCCGGCAGAGTCCGCCGCGCCTTCCGCAGAGGTCGCCGCGCCTTCGGCTGGGCCTGTTGCGCCTTCGGCTGGGTCTGCCGCGCCTTCGGCAGGGACCGTCGGGGATGCCATGCAGGCAGGGTATGACCACCCGCCCAGTTTGGCTACCCGCAAGTAACGCGCTACTTGCAGTGATATGCCCCACTAGGGCCTGCTATCTCCGTCCGCGATCCCGGCTTCTCCGTTCGCGACTGACAACCCCTGCCAAACGGACCGTTCCAAGCCAGGTGGAGTTGTGCAAGTCGAGGACTGACCGCCCCGGCCCGGTGTATCCCGAAAGCAGCGGAGAATTTCAGCGCCGTCGGGGGGCGGCGCTGCCCAGGGGAGGGGACAGCGATGACGGACGCCCGCGGCCACACGCCCGAGAGCGGCCCCGGCCGCCCCGGAGCGCGCGGCGACCGGCGCGAGCAGACCCGCGCCGCCCTGCTCGCCGCCGCCGAGCGCCTCTGGGCCGAACGCGGCATCCACGGCGCCTCGCTCGACGACATCGCGGCGGCCGCCGGCCTCACCAAGGGCGCCGTCTACTCCAACTTCGCTGGCAAGACCGACCTGCTGCTCGCCCTGATGGAGCGCATCACCAGCGCTCGCACCCGGACCGACGTCTGCGACGAGCTCCGCGCCGCCGCCGAGGACGCCGACCGCACCGGCCGCCCGTCCCGCCGCGACTCCGACGAGGCCCCCCGCCGCCTGGCCCTGCTCCTGGTCGAGTTCTGGCTCTACGGCATGCGCGACTACGCCGCCGGCTGGCGCATCGCCGACTGGTACGCCGAACGCCGCGCCCAGCTGGCCCAGGAGTTGGAGCCCGCCGACGGCCCCGCACCCGACGGGCTCGCTCCCGACGACCGCGCCGCCCTGACCATGGCCCTCGACTTCGGCCTGGCCTTCCAGCACCTCCTCGACCCCGTCCGGGTCCCCGCCGACCTCTACAGCACCGGCAAGACCCTCGTGCAGGGCCGCCCTCGGCCCTGAACCGCGGGCCTCCAGGTCAGGGGGTGGCGATGGGAACGATCTCGGGGGCGCCCCGGCGCCGGGCGTCGGCCTCCTGGTCGTCCTCCTGGGTCTGGGAGGCGCGTTCGGCCTCGACGCGCTTGCGGTAGTACTCGATCTCTCGGTCGCGCTGCTTCTTGGACCAGCCGAGGACGGGCGCGAGGAGGTCGGCGGCCTCCTGGGCGACGCCGACGCCGCGGTCCCAGGTCTCGATGGAGATGCGGGTGCGGCGGGCGAGGACGTCGTTGATGTGGCGGGCGCCCTCGTGCGTGGCGCCGTAGACGACCTCGGCGCGCAGGTAGTCGTCGGCACCGCTCAGCGGCTTGGCGAGGTCGGGCTTGTCGGCGATCAGTTCGAGCAGGTCGTCCAGGAGCGTCCCGTAGCGGCGCAGGAGGTGCTCGATCCGGGCGACGTGCAGGCCGGAGCGCGCGGCGAGGCGGTGCCGGGCGTTCCACATGGCCTGGAAGCCGTCGCCGCCGACGAGCGGGATGCGGTCGGTGCAGGACTCGGCGACCTTGCCGTCGAGGCCGTGCGCGACGGCGTCGATGGCGTCCTTGGCCATGACGCGGTACGTCGTGTACTTGCCGCCCGCCACGAGGACCAGGCCCGGGACCGGGTGCGCGACCACGTGCTCGCGGGAAAGCTTCGACGTCTCCTCGGTCTCGCCGGTGAGGAGGGGGCGCAGTCCCGCGTAGACGCCCTCCACGTCGTCATGGGTGAGCGGGGTGGCGAGGACGGAGTTGACGTGGTCCAGGACGTAGTCGATGTCGGCCTTGGACGCGGCGGGGTGGGCCCTGTCGAGGTCCCACGCGGTGTCGGTGGTCCCGATGATCCAGTGGCGGCCCCAGGGGATCACGAAGAGCACCGACTTCTCGGTGCGCAGAATGATCCCCGTCGCGGAGTGGATACGGTCCTTCGGGACGACCAGGTGGATGCCCTTGGACGCCTTCACGTGGATCTGGCCGCGCCCGCCGACGAGTTCCTGGATGTCGTCCGACCACACTCCGGTGGCGTTGACGACCTGCTTGGCGCGGACCTCGCTGGTCGTGTTGCCCTCAAGGTCGCGGATGCGCAGGCCGGTGACGCGCTCCCCCTCGCGCAGGAACCCCAGGCACTGGGTGCGCGAGGCGATCTGGGCGCCGTACTCCGCGGCCGTCCGCAGGACGGTCATGACGTAGCGGGCGTCGTCGACCCGCGCGTCCCAGTACTGGATCGCGCCGGTGAAGGCGTCCTTGCGCAGGGACGGCGCGAGGCGCAGCGCGCCGCGGCGCGTCAGGTGCCGGTGGTGCGGGACGCCGCGCGTGCTGCCCATCTGGAAGGCGAGGAGGTCGTAGAGGGCCACGCCCGCGCCGAGGTACGCGCGCTCCCACACACGGTGCGTGGTCGGCAGCAGGAACGGGACGGGCTGCACCAGGTGCGGCGCGATCTGCTGGAGCAGCAGCGCGCGCTCGGTCAGCGCCTCCCGGACAAGGTCGAAGTTGTACTGCTCCAGGTAGCGCAGCCCGCCGTGGATCAGCTTGGACGACCGCGAGGACGTGCCGGACGCGAAGTCGCGGGCCTCGACCACCGCGACCGACAGGCCACGGGTGGCCGCGTCGAGCGCCGCGCCCGCGCCGACGATGCCGCCGCCGACGACGACCACGTCGAACTCCTCGCGGGCCATGCGGTCGAGCGCCGCGGCGCGCTCGGCCGGGCCGAGCCGCGAGCTTCCCAGACCGGTCACCGGTGATCCCGTCATCGCGCATCCCCCCACAGCGGTTCGGTTTCCGAACGGTTCCTACCCAAGAGTAAGGACCGGTTCACACCGAGATGCGTATGAACGGACGTGGGGTCGCTCTCAGTCGGTGGACTGGCCGGGGGCCACGACGACCTGCACCCGCTGGAACTCCTTCAACTCGGTGTATCCCGCGGTGGCCATCGAACGGCGCAGCGCGCCGATGAGGTTCATGGAGCCGTCCGCGACGTGGGACGGGCCGTGCAGGATCTGCTCCATCGTCCCGATCGTCCCGAGCTCGAGGCGGGTACCGCGGGGGACGTCGCCGTGGTGGGCCTCGCTGCCCCAGTGGTAGCCGCGCCCGGGCGCCTCGGTGGAGCGGGCGAACGGGGAGCCGACCATCACGGCGTCGGAGCCGCAGGCGAACGCCTTGGCGAGGTCGCCGCTGTTGACCATGCCGCCGTCGGCGATCACGTGCACGTAGCGGCCGCCGGACTCGTCCATGTAGTCGCGCCGGGCGGCGGCCACGTCGGCGACCGCGGTGGCCATCGGGACCGCGACGCCGAGGACGGTCCGGGTCGTGTGCCCGGAGCCGCCGCCGAACCCGACCAGCACGCCGGCCGCGCCGGTGCGCATCAGGTGCAGCGCCGCGGTGTAGGTGGAGCAGCCGCCGACGATCACGGGGACGTCGAGGTCGTAGATGAACTGCTTGAGGTTCAGCGGCTCGGCGCGCCCCGACACGTGCTCGGCGGACACGGTGGTCCCGCGGATCACGAACAGGTCGACGCCGGCGTCGATCACGGCCTTGTGGAACTGGGCGGTGCGCTGCGGCGACAGCCGCGCCGCGACGGTGACGCCCGCCTCACGGACCTCCTCGATCCGGCGGCCGATCAGCTCTTCCTTGATCGGCTCGGAGTAGATCTCCTGGAGCCGCTGGGTGGCTTGGACGTCGTCCAGCGAGGCGATCTCGGCGAGCAGCGGCCCGGGGTCGTCGTAGCGCGTCCAGAGCCCTTCGAGGTCGAGCACGGCCAGGCCGCCGAGCCGTCCGACGGCGATCGCGATGGCGGGGCTGACGACGCTGTCCATCGGCGCGACGACCAGCGGCATGTCGAACCGGTAGGCGTCGATCTGCCAGGCGACGCTGACCTCCTCGGGATCGCGCGTCCGGCGGGACGGCACGATGCCGATGTCGTCGAAGGCGTACGCCCGACGGCCGCTCTTGCCACGGCCGATCTCCACCTCAGCAGCCACTGCGCCCTTCCTCCACGTGATCAGGTCTTCCCGCGGTTCGCGGGACCCAGCCCCGGAAGAGCTTACGTCAGGTCAGCGGCCCTGGTAGTTGGGGGCCTCCACGGTCATCTGGATGTCGTGCGGGTGGCTCTCGCGCAGGCCCGCGACGCTGATGCGCATGAGCTGGCCGCGCTCCTGGAGCTCGGGGACGGTGCGGGTGCCCGCGTACCACATCGACTGGTGGAGCCCGCCGACGAGCTGGTGCGCGACGTTGGCGAGGGGCCCCCGGTAGGGGACCTGGCCCTCGACGCCCTCGGGGATCAGCTTCTCCTCGGCGTTGACCTCGGCCTGGGCGTAGCGGTCCTTGGAGTAGGAGGCGCCGCGCTCGCGGTTGCGCATCGCGCCGAGCGAACCCATGCCGCGGTAGGACTTGTACTGCTTGCCGTGGACGAAGATCAGCTCGCCCGGGGACTCCTCGACACCGGCGAGCAGGCTGCCGAGCATCACGGTGTCGGCGCCCGCGACCAGGGCCTTGGCGATGTCGCCCGAGTACTGCAGGCCGCCGTCCCCGATCACCGGGACGCCCGCCGCCTTCGCCGCGCGGGCCGCCTCGGAGATCGCGGTGATCTGCGGGACGCCGACGCCGGCGACGATGCGGGTGGTGCAGATGGAGCCGGGGCCCACGCCGACCTTGATCGCGTCGGCGCCCGCGTCCACCAGCACCTGGGCGCCGGCCGCGGTGGCGATGTTCCCGCCGACGACCTGGACGGACGCGTTGCCCTTGATCGCGGCGATCGTGTCGGCGACGCCCTTGGAGTGGCCGTGCGCCGTGTCCACGATGATCACATCGGTGCCGGCGTCGATGAGGGCGCTCGCGCGGCGCAGGGCGTCCTCGCCGACGCCCACGGCCGCGGCGACGAGCAGGCGGCCGTCGGCGTCCTTGGTGGAGTCGGGGTACTGCTCGCTCTTGGTGAAGTCCTTGGTGGTGATCAGGCCCTTGAGGCGGCCCTCGCCGTCGACGAGCGGGAGCTTCTCCACCTTGTTGCCCGCGAGCAGGCGGAACGCCTCCTCACGGGAGACGTCCACCGGGGCGGTGATGAGCGGCATCGCCGTCATGACCTCGCGCACGGGGCGCGACAGGTCGGTCTCGAAGCGCATGTCCCGGTTGGTCACGATGCCGACCAGCACACCGCGCACGTCGGTCACCGGCACGCCGGAGATCCGGTAGCGGGCGCACAGCGTCTCGACGTCGGCGAGGGTGGCGTCCGGCAGGCAGGTCACCGGGTTGGTGATCATCCCGGCCTCGGAGCGCTTGACCCGGTCGGCCTCCGCGGCCTGCTCCTCGATCGACATGTTGCGGTGCAGCACGCCGATGCCGCCCTGGCGGGCCATCGCGACCGCGGTGCGGGCCTCGGTCACGGTGTCCATCGCCGCCGAGACGAGCGGGATCCGCAGCGAGATCTCGCGGGTCAGCCGGGTCGTGGTGTCGGCCTCGCCGGGCTGCAGGTCGGAGTACCCCGGCAGCAGGAGCACGTCGTCGAAGGTCAGGCCCTGCGGGAGGAACTTGTCGGGCTCGGCGGCGGGGATCATGACAACCTTCCCGTGGTGGTGACGGCATCGGGCCAGGTCACAAGGGACCCTGTCCCCATGGTAGGGGCCGGAGCCCGCGGCCGGCCGGGGTTTGCGCGCGGCGGCCACGTGGTCTTGATGACATCCCCCAACACGCCGGGCGGTCCTTCGCATTCCCCTCCGTGCCCGCACGCTTCGCGCTCGTTCGCGCACGGAGGGACCGGGGGGTGCACCTCTCGGGGCGTCTCGCAGTAGCGTGGGTACGTGCACGACGATGCTCCGCTCGACCCGTTCGCCGGAGATCCGGAGGATCCGGCGGCGGCGCTCGGCGACCCGGGCGACGAGACCGCTCCGCTCAGTGTGACGGAGCGGGAGGACGTGCTGGCCGACCTCGCCGACCTGGAGGTCTTCCGCGCCCTGCTGGAGCCGCTCGGGGTGCGCGGCCTCACCGTCGACTGCGGCGACTGCGGCAAGATGCACTACATCGACTGGGACCTGCTGCACGGCAACCTGCGCCACCTGCTGGACCAGGGCCTCCCCCGTGTGCACGAACCCGCGCTCTCCCCCGATCCCGTCGACTACGTCAGCTGGGAGTACGCCCGCGGCTACGTCGACGGCGTGATCGACAGCGAAGAGGGCCGCGACGAGAACTGACCGCGCGGGCCCGCACCGGCCCGGACGCGCAGGACGCGAGAGACCTGGAGGACGCCGCCGTCAGTCGTCGGTGGCGCGGTTCTGGTAGCCGAGTGCGCGCTTGCGGACGATCCGGCGCAGGTCGTCGAGGCGCGGCGGCGGGTCGGCCACCGGCTGCGCTTCGGGCCTCCCGACCGGCTCCGTGAACATCGTGGGCGCCTCCTGCCTGCGGGAGGGGCGGCGCGGCAGGTGACGGGGGGAAGGGCCCTCCGGGCGCCGCCTGGCCTGCGGGTTCTCCTCGCGGCCTGGGCCGGACGGCGTGCGGGCCGCGGGACGTCCCGCCTCGGGGGCCGGGCGCACGGGCGGCCGCGGGCGAGTGTAGGTGCCAGCGTCGGTGTCGGCCGACCTGTCCGCGCCCTCCGCCACGCTGGACGCGCTCGGCGCCGGGGAGGCGGTGGTGCGGTCGGCGGCGCCGCCGCCCGCGGCCGCGACGCCGCTGCTGGCGAGGACGGCGCCGGCCACGCTCAGGGCCACGATGGTGCGCGGCCCGCGCCGGCGCGGGCCGGGGCCCGAGGGGGCCGGCGGTCCGGGGGCGTCGCAGTTCGGGTCGTCGACGTCGACGACCAGCGCCCGCAGCAGCCGCACCACGGGGTCGCGGTCGTCGGCGCGCCCCTCCTCCGCCGGGTCGCGGTCGTCGTCCTGCGGGACGGCGCGGGGGGCTTCGGCGGGGCCTTCAGCGGGGGCCGCGGAACCGGCAGCGTCCCGCGCCGCCAGCGACTCGAAGAGCGCGTCGGTACGGCGCACCGCGGACAGGTCCGCGGGCGCGACGGCGGGCGGGCGGGCCTGCGGCGCCTGCGCCGGGGCGTCGCCGAAGTGGGCGGGCTCGTCCGGATTCGGGGCGCCCCGCAGGCCGGTGAGGGGGCCGCGCTCCGTCAAGCGATCGACTCCTCTCTGGCCATCGCCCGGAGCCGGGCCAGGGCCCGGTGCTGCGCGACCCGTACCGCCCCCGCGGACATGCCCAGCACATTACCGGTCTCCTCCGCCGACAGGCCCGCGACGACCCGCAGCAGCACCAGTTCGCGCTGGTGCTCGGGCAGCCGGGTGAGCAGGTCGCGGGCGCGCTGCGCCTCGATGTAGCGGACCACCGTCTCCTCGGGGCCCGGGCGGTCGTCCGGACCGTCCGGCAGGTCCTCGGTGGGCACGGCGGCGCGGACCGCGCTGCGCAGCGCGTCCGCGATCTTGTGCGCGGCGATGCCGAAGACGAAGGACGCGAACGGCCGGCCCATGTCCCGGTAGCGCGGCAGGGCCGACAGGACGGCGATGCAGACCTCCTGCGCCACGTCGTCGGCGATGTGGTACTGCCCGGACACCCGGCCGAGCCGGGCGCGGCAGTACCGGACGATCATGGGACGCACCTCGGCGATGAGGATCTCGATGGCGCCCGGGTCGCCCTGCACGGCGAGATGGGTCAGCTCCTTGAGGTCGCCGTCACCGGCGTCCGCGGCGCGCAGCGCCCGAGCCGAACGGGCCGTGTCGCGGGGGGCGGGAGGTGCCGGCCCGTTCGAGGGGTCGGCAGCGCGCGCGCTCACGGTCCCGGCGAAGCATCCCTCGGTCACGTCAAGCATGATGCCCAGCACCCCCGGGCGTGTCTCCACTGTCCTCTACAACGGAATGGTCACAGTGCGGGAGCGAACCTGGAGTTACTACGCGTCGTGGTCATCATGCTGCCGGGCGTGGCGGACTTTTCCCGGCGGGAAGACGCTTTCTCGGGCGGGAACGCGATCCGTCCGGCGCCCCCACCGGCCCAGCACCTCTGCCAGACGCGGTGAGACCCCCGCCCGGACGGACGGGGGTCTCACCTGCGCTTCCCGGACGGGACGAGCCCGCCGGTCGGCCGATCTCAGTGACCGTGACCGTGGCCGTGGCCGTGACCGCCGCCGGCGGCCTCGTCGGCCTCCTCCGGCTTGTCGACCACGAGCACCTCGGTGGTGAGCAGCATGCCCGCGATGGAGGCGGCGTTGGTGACCGCCGAGCGGGTGACCTTCACCGGGTCGATGACGCCCTGGGCGATCAGGTCGCCGTACTCGCCGGTGGCGGCGTTGTAGCCGTGGCCGACCTGCAACTCCTCCACCTTGGAGACGACGACGTAGCCCTCCTGGCCGGCGTTCTCGGAGATCCAGCGCAGCGGCTCGGGCAGCGCGCGGCGGACCGCCTCCGCACCGGTCGCCTCGTCGCCGGACAGGCCGAGGGCGCCGAAGCCCTCCTTGGCGACGTGCACCAGGGCGCTGCCGCCGCCGGAGACGATGCCCTCCTCGATCGCCGCGCGGGTCGCCGAGATGGCGTCCTCCAGGCGGTGCTTCTTCTCCTTCAGCTCCACCTCGGTGGCGGCGCCGACGCGCAGCACGCAGACGCCGCCGGCCAGCTTGGCCAGGCGCTCCTGCAGCTTCTCGCGGTCCCAGTCGGAGTCGCTGTTCTCGATCTCCACCTTGATCTGGTTGATCCGGGCGGTGACCTCGTCCGCGGAGCCCTCGCCGTCGACGATGGTGGTGGCGTCCTTGGTGACGGTGATCCGGCGGGCGCGGCCGAGGTCCTCCAGCCCGATCGAGTCGAGCTTGAGGCCGATCGACTCGCTGACGACCTGGCCGCCGGTCAGGGTGGCCATGTCGCCGAGCATCGCCTTGCGGCGGTCGCCGAAGCCCGGAGCCTTGACCGCGACGGACAGGAAGGTGCCGCGGATCTTGTTGGCGACGAGCAGCGCCAGCGCCTCGCCCTCGACGTCCTCGGCCACCACGAGCAGCGGCTTCTTGGTCTGGGCGACCTTCTCGGCCAGCGGCAGGAACTCCTGCACGTTGGAGATCTTGCCGTCCACGATGAGCACGTAGGCGTCCTCCAGGACGGCCTCCATGCGCTCGTGGTCGGTGACCATGTGCGGCGACAGGTAGCCCTTGTCGAACTGGAGGCCCTCGGTGAACTCCAGCTCGAGGCCCATCGTGTGGGCCTCCTCGACGGTGATGACGCCGTCCTTGCCGACCTTCTCGAACGCCTCGGCGATCAGCTCGCCGATCTGCGGGTCCTGCGCGGAGATGGTCGCGACGTGCGCGATCTCGCCCTTCTCCTCGACCTCGCGGGCCGACTTCAGCAGCTGGTCGGAGACGTACTGGGCGGCCGCGTCGATGCCGCGCTTGAGCGCGAGCGGCGAGGCGCCGGCCGCCACGTTGCGGGTCCCCTCGCGGACCAGCGCCTGAGCGAGGACGGTCGCCGTGGTGGTGCCGTCGCCCGCGATGTCGTTGGTCTTGGTCGCCACTTCCTTGGCGAGCTGGGCCCCGAGGTTCTCGTAGGGGTCCTCCAGCTCCACCTCGCGGGCGATGGTGACGCCGTCGTTGGTGATCGTCGGCGCGCCGAACTTCTTGTCGATGACGACGTTGCGGCCGCGCGGGCCGATCGTCACCTTGACGGCGTCCGCGAGAGCGTTGACGCCGCGCTCAAGAGCCCGGCGAGCGTCCTCCTCGAATTCCAGGATCTTCGCCATGCGGATACTCCTCTTTCACGCGATCCGCCCCGGCGGGCCGCCCGAAGGCGGCGCCGACCGGGGCGGGTGCATCACGTCTCGGTGATTACTTCTCGATGACCGCGAGCACGTCGCGGGCCGAGAGGACGAGGTAGTCCTCGCCGTTGTACTTGACCTCGGTGCCGCCGTACTTGCTGTAGAGCACGACCTCGCCGACCTTGACGTCGACGGGGACGCGCTCGCCCTTGTCGTCGACGCGACCCGGGCCAACGGCAAGGACGGTGCCCTCCTGGGGCTTCTCCTTGGCGGTGTCCGGAATCACCAGGCCCGACGCGGTGGTGGTCTCGGCCTCAAGCGGCTGGACGACGATGCGGTCCTCAAGCGGCTTGAGAACAACCTTGGTGGCGGTCGTCACGATCTGACCTCCCCTTCGATTGGTCCTCGGCCGGCCATGGATGACCGACCAGCACATGTGACAGAAGAGGCGACCCTGGACCGGCCTGCCGTCGCGGGTGCCAGACCGACCTTCGTCGCTGTATTTGGCACTCTACCCTTGAGAGTGCCAGTCGTGAGACTATTCCGTGCCCGTTGGCCCGTCAACACGGACACGAGCCCGCCCGGCGGCCGTCTCCGGGCGTTCACCGGCCGCCGGTCTCCGGCTCTGCCGCTAACTTCCACCCTATGGACATCGCGTCGTTCCGGGTCCTGCGCACCCCCTCCGGCCAGGCGCTCCTCAGGGAGACGGCCGAGGCGGACGTGAGCGAGGACGGCCTGCTCGCCACGGCATCACGGCTGCGCGAGCGGCACGAGCCCCCGCTCGTGGCCGCCGCGCTGACGCAGGTCCGGCTGCGGGAAAGGGCCCGGGCCAAGTTCGGGGCGGACGCCGACCGCATGTATTTCACGCAGGCGGGGCTTGAGCAGTCGACCCGCGCGAGCGTGGCGGCCTACCGTGCCGGACGGTTCGCGGACCGGCTGCCCGGCGCGCGTGTGCTGGAACTGGGATGCGGGATAGGCGCCGACCTCATCGCCCGAGCGCGCGCGGGCCTGGCCGGGGAAGGCGTGGAGCTGGACCCGCTGACCGCTGAGGTGGCTCGCGCCAACGTGGCCGCCTTCGGACTGGAGGGTCTCGCCTCTGTACGGGTCGGGGACGCCACCGAGGAGGATCCGTCCGGGTTCGATGCGGTCTTCGCCGACCCCGGACGGCGCACGGCACGGGGCCGTGTCTTCGATCCCCGTTCGTACGAGCCGCCGCTCGACGTCGTCCTGGCCATGGCCGGCCAGGTGCCCGCGGCCTGCGTGAAGGTCGCGCCCGGCATTCCGCATGAGGCAGTACCGGACGACGCGGAGGCCGAGTGGGTCTCGGTCGGGGGTGACGTCAAGGAAGCGGCCCTGTGGCTGGGCGGGCTCGCAGGCGACGTGGGCCGGCGGGCCACTCTCCTCGCGTCCGACACCTACCTCTCGGACCTCTCGGGCACAGAGCCCCAGGTGCGGACTCTGACTCCCCAGGGGCTGGGCGACCCGGACGTACGCGCGTGGGGCCGTTACCTGTACGAGCCTGACGGCGCCGTGATCCGGGCCCACCTGGTCGGCGAAGTCGCGGAACTGGTCGGCGGCGGCTTGGCGGACCCTCACATCGCCTACGTCACGTCCGACGAGCTGCGCCCGACGCCCTTCGCCTCCGCCTACGAGGTGGAGGACGTGCTCCCGTTCTCAGTGAAGCGGCTGCGCGCCGAGTTGCGCCGCCGCGAGATCGGTGTGCTGACCGTCAAGAAGCGCGGCTCCGCCGTGGACGTCGACCGGCTCCGCCGCGACCTCGGTTTCGGCGGGCGCCGCGCGGGACGCCGCGCCAAGGAGCTGACCCTCGTGGTGACGCGCGTCGGACGCGACCCCGTCGCCCTGCTGACGCACCCCGTCTCCGGGACCTGACCGGCCTGCCACACGGCCGGACCCGCCCGGAACGGGCGCCGCCCCGCAACCCTGCCCAAAGATCTTCCCCTCGGCGGCGCAATGCCAAGCGGGACCGGGCGACGCGCCACGGCGGTGCAAATCATCGACGCTTTCCGGCATTGCGCGCACCAGGGATTGCGGCCGCCCGGCAAGGGCACGGCGCGGCGCGGGAATCGGCGCACCGAGATCAACCGGCGCGAAAAACACCAAGGCAGGTTCACCCGCCGGGTCACCGGCTCCCCGAAAGCCCTCCCGAAAAGGCCCGGATCCCGCCCCGCCGCGTCACGCCCGTCGCACGCGCAACAGGTCGGCGTGGCCGCCCGCCGGGTTCGGGAACTGCCGATGTTGGACGAGATGTACGGACAGAACGACACCCGGAACGCCGGACCCGTCCCGCACCGCCCGCCACCGTCCACCCCACAACTCCCACCAAGAAGGGCAATAACCGTGAAGCAGGAAATTCGCCATACACCCGGCGATATCTCGCTATCCCACCTAGTCGGATAACAGGCGCATTCCGCAGAACTCGCAATCTTCTCTGCTACCCGTTTTAGCCGCGCTCTACACGCACTACAGTGGCCACTCCAGAGATTCATTTGCCGTGCGTCATTTCGTCGCGCCGGCACACGAAGGAGCATCGGGTGGAAACGAATCACAACTTCCTGCAGACAGGGGGTCAACCGGTCTCGGATCGGATGCGGGAGTTGCTCGCCCGTGCGGCGCAGGACCACGTCTACGAACAGCGCTCACAGGGGCAGGTCCTGGACGAGATCCGCCAGCGCCTGGAAGGCA
The DNA here is from genome assembly GCF_040639875.1 of Actinomadura sp. NPDC023710. Classification (NCBI taxonomy): domain Bacteria; kingdom Bacillati; phylum Actinomycetota; class Actinomycetes; order Streptosporangiales; family Thermomonosporaceae; genus Actinomadura; species Actinomadura sp. NPDC023710. Next base: position 83,900 of record NZ_JBFAGB010000031.1, on the reverse strand, counting down.
TGGAGTGGCTTCTCCGCGAGGTCCGGGAGCGGGAGCTCACCGGGCTGACCGGGCAGATCGAGAGCGTTCGCGGGCAGGTCGACGACCTGTCCGGCAAGCCCCCTGAATGGGCCGAGGGCCTGGCCGAGCACATCGAGGCGTTCGGCGAGCGGGTCAAGCCCGTCGCCGAGCTGCCCGCGCTGTGGGCCGACGTCGGCGTGGTGGCCGAGAACGTCGACGAGGGCCTGACCCGCATCCAGGCCGTCCTCGACTCCGCGCAGCAGATCACCGACGCCACGCAGCAGGCGTCGCAGCGCATGGACGAGATGACCAAGCGGCTGGACAAGCTCCAGGGCAGCATGGAGGCCGCGTCCGTCCGCTTCAACCGGCTCGACAAGTCGCTCGCCGAGCTCGGCCACCGGTCCGAGCGGCTCGAACACTCGGTCAACGGGGTCACGTCACGGGTCGACCAGGCGCTCGGCGAGATGGCCGAGCGGATGGAGCAGGGTCTTGAGGCGGTCAACGGCCGGGTCGAGGGCGTCGGCGGCCGCCTCGACGGGCTCGACGGGCGCCTGGACGGCGTCGACGGCCGCCTCGAAGGGGTGTCGGGCAAGCTGGGCGGGCTGGACGGCCGGTTCGAGAGCGTCGACGGCCGCCTCGACGGGCTCGGCGAGCGGATCAAACGGCTGCCCGCCACGCTGGAGATCGCCGAGGTGCACCGGCTGCTGGCCGAGCTGGCGCAGCGCCCCGCGGCCGAGTACGGCGACCGGTTCGACGCGCTGGAGAAGCACCTCGCCGAGGCCGTCGACCCGCTCATCGAGGAGCTGCGCGCCCGGCCGGACCGCGACGAGGTCAAGGCCACCATGTCGCAGATCGCCGAGACCGCCTACAGCGACGTCGCCAAGCGCATGGACGAGTTCTCCCGCAGGTTCGAGGACGTGCACGACGACGTCCGCAAGCGCATCGAGAACATCCACGAGGAGGTCACCAAGCGGGTCGACAGCGCGCTGGAGGAGTTCACCACGCAGGTCGACATCGTCTCCCGCCGCGTCGAGTCGGTGCACACCGACGTCGCCAAGCAGGTCGAGTCCGTACACAGCGAGATGTCGCGGCAGGTCAGCGGGGTCCACCACGACTTCGGCAAGCGGATCGGCGACATCCACGAGGACGTCACGCGGCAGGTCGGCAGCATCCACGACGACGTCGCCAAGCAGGTCGGGACCATGCAGGAGGACGTCGCCCGGCAGGTCGGCGGCGTCCAGTCCGAATTCGCGAGGCGGGTGGAGAGCATGCAGGACGAGGCGGCGCGGCGCGCCGACGCGGCGCAGGCGGATGTCGCCAAGCGCTTCTCCCATGTCGAGGACGAGGTCGGCCGGAAGATGGACGGCGTCCACGACGATGTGTCCAAGCAGGTCAACGCGGTGCACGAGGACGTGCTGAAGCGGCTGTCCACCCTGGAGGAGACGATGCTCGCGCTCGCCGAGGCGCTGCTGCGTCCCCGCCGCGAGACCAAGGACTGACGAGCGTCCGGGTGGGGCCGGCGCGGGCCCCACCCGGCATTCGAATACCTTCCGGTATCCGCGGCATTCGTCCCGCGAACCGCCGGGACGACCGAAAATGCTGCCCTCATGTCACCCCGATGACGTGCGCTTTGTTACTTTCCGTCTTCACAAAATCACTCCCAATACCCTTCGGAATCCGTTTTCATGGACCAGGTGACCCACCTACCGGCTCCCTGCCTGCCGACCGGCGTCCCGCCCGGGCACACCACCCTGCGATGGGTGGAGGAGTGCCTCGGCAAGGGCGCCGAGGTCCGCATGGTGCGGCCCCTCGCCGGCGGCTCCGCCCACGCCAACCACGCCCTCCTCGTCGAGAGCCGCTCCGGCGAGGCGCACCACCTCGTCCTGCGCCGCTGGACCTCCCGCGAGGCCGCCCCCCGCCGCTGCTACGGCGACGCCGAGTTCTCCCCCGAGCGCGAGATCGCGGCGCTCGCGCTGCTCGCCGGCTGCGAGATCCCCACACCGTCCCTGGTGGCCGCCGACCCGTCGGGCGCCTACTGCGACGTCCCCGCCCTGCTCATCACCCGGCTCCCGGGCCACCCGCCGCGCCCGTCCCACGACGACCTGCCCGAGTACCTGATCCAGCTGGCCGCCGCGCTGCTGGCGGTGCACGAGCTGAACGGCGCGTCCACGATGCCGCCGTACGTCCCGCACAACCGCCTCGACGCGCGGCTCGCGCCCAAGCACGCGCTCCGTCCCGACCTGTGGGAACACGCCTTCGAGGTCGCCGCCCGGCCCGCCCCGGAGGCGCCCGCCCGGTTCATCCACCGCGACTACCACGCCGACAACACGCTGTGGTCCTTCGGCAGGCTCACCGGTGTCGTCGACTGGTCGGACGCCTCGTCCGGCCCCATCTCCGTCGACATCGCCTGCATGCGCCGCGGCCTTGCGCTGCGCTACGGCGCGTCCGTCGCCGACCGCTTCCTGTGCTCCTTCGACCAGGTCTCCGGCGGCCACGAGCACGACCCGTACTGGGACGTCCGCAGCCTCCTCGACCTGCTCCCCGAGGACGGCGCCCGCACGCTCGACGAACCCCAGGTCCCCCTCTACGAGGACTACCTCGACAGGCTCCTCGCCCAGTGCTGAGGCGCCGCCTCACGGGCGCGCCGGCGCGTCAGGCGCCCGGGGCGGGCGTGACGGCGCGCGCGTTCACAGGGTGACGGCCTCGATCGGGAGGCTGGAGTCGGCGGGCAGTTCCAGATCGGACGGACCGATGCCGGAGGCGACCAGCTCCGAGCCCAGGGCGGCGACCATGGCGCCGTTGTCGGTGCACAGTTTCGGGCGCGGGACGCGCAGGCGGACCCCGGCGTCCGCGCAGCGTTCCGCGGCGAGCGCGCGCAGCCGCGAGTTGGCCGCGACGCCGCCGCCGATCAGCAGGTGGTCGACGCCGTTGTCCTTGCAGACCTTCAGCGCCTTCCGCGTCAGGACGTCCACGACGGCCTCCTGGAAGGAGGCCGCGACGTCGGCGACCGGGACGGGCTCACCCGCGCGCTCCTTCGCCTCCACCCAGCGCGCCACGGCGGTCTTCAGGCCCGAGAACGAGAAGTCGTAGGTGCCGTCGTTGTACTTGCCGCGCGGGAACGCGATCGCGGCCGGGTCGCCCTCGCGGGCCATGCGGTCGATGACGGGGCCGCCGGGGAACCCGAGGTCGAGGACGCGGGCGACCTTGTCGAACGCCTCGCCCGCCGCGTCGTCCACCGTGCCGCCGAGGGGCCGGACGTCGCCCGCCACGTCCGGGACCAGCAGCAGGGAGGAGTGGCCGCCCGAGACCAGCATCGCCACGCACGGCTTCGGCAGCGGGCCGTGTTCGAGCTGGTCGACGCAGACGTGCGCGGCCAGGTGGTTGACGCCGTAGAGCGGCTTGCCGAGCGACAGCGCGTACGCCTTGGCGGCCGCGACGCCGACCATCAGCGCGCCCGGCAGCCCCGGGCCCGCGGTGACCGCGAGCGCGTCCACGTCGGTGAACGCCACCCCGGCGTCCGCGAGCGCGCGCTCGACGGTCGGCCCCATCGCCTCCAGGTGCGCCCGCGACGCGACCTCCGGCACGACGCCGCCGAACCGGGCGTGCTGGTCCACGCTGGAGGCGATCGCGTCCGCCAGCAGCGTGTGCCCGCGCACGATCCCGACCCCGGTCTCGTCGCAGGACGTCTCGATGCCGAGCACCAGTGGCTCGTCCCGAATCACGTGAGTCTCCCTGTCTCCCCGTTCGCCCTGTCCCGCCCGCTTGCAGGGCGCCTTCTGCCGCTCCGGCTCATTCGGCTCTGGTGAAGCCCATCGGCGGACGGTCGCGGAGCTTGCGGCACATGACGATCGCGTCCACGTCCGAGGGCTGGTAGTAGCGCTTGCGGATGCCGACCCGCTCGAAGCCGAACCGCTCGTAGAGGCGGTGGGCGGCGTCGTTGTCGGCCCGGACCTCCAGGAACACCGACTCGCTGCCGCGCCGGACGGCCTCCTCCAGCAGGGCGGTGAGCAGCACCGCGCCGATGCCGCCCTTGCGGCGGTCCGCGCGCACCCCGATGGTCTGCACGTCGGCCTGCCCGCCCGCCGCCGCCAGGCCCGCGTAGCCGACGATCTCGCCGCCGGGCGCCTCCGCGACGACGTAGTACCGGGTGCGTGGCTGGTCGGCGAGCTCGCCGGCGAGCATCTCCTCGCTCCAGGTGTCCTCCGGGAACAGCGCCCGGTCCAGACGGTGGACGACCGGAAGGTCCGCACCGGTCATGGGCCGCAGGACGACGTCGCTCACGCCGGCGTCACCTTCTTGCGGGGGCCCGGCTCCTTCGCGTCCGGCCGGCGCAGGTAGAGGGGTTCCGGCGGCAGCAGCTCGGGCCCCTTCAGGCCCGACAGCCGCGCGACGGCCAGCTCGGCGAGGGCGCTCGCGGTGGGCAGCAGCGGCTCGTGCCCGGACTCTCCGAGGACCTCCGGGTACAGGGCCGCGCCCTCGCCCACGACGGGCAGCCCCTCGGGCGCGCCCTTCAGGACGTCCGCCGCCGGGCCCACGGCGGGCTCGGTGGCGCGGAACCGTGCCGAGTCGTACCGAGCCCAGTAGACCTCTTTGCGGCGGGCGTCGGTGGCGACGGCGAACGGCCCGTCCCGCTTCGTGGCCCAGGCCATGATGTCGAGCGTGCAGACACCGTGCACGGGAACGCTGAGCGCCTCGCCCATCGCACGGGCGGTGACCAGCCCGACCCGCAGGCCCGTGTAGGGCCCCGGCCCGACGCCGACGGCGATCGCGCTGAGATCATCGGGCGCGGCCCCCGCCTCCGCCATCACCTCCGCGATGGACGGGGTGAGCAGCTCGGTGTGGCGCCGCCGGTCGACGGCCTCCGCCAGGCCGCGCGGCGCCGCGTCCTCGCCGGGGGTCCACTCGTACAGCGCCACGGTGATCGCGGCGGTCGCGGTATCGAAAGCCAAGACCAGCACGGGTTGTAAGCCTACCGGCCGCCGGCACGGGGTGGTCCGGCTCTCGCCCAGCCGGGGTCAGGCGGGCTCAGGCGGGCTCAGGCGGGCTCAGCCCCGGCTCAGCGCGGTGACCACGGCCTTGGTGACCTCGGTGGCGCCGCCGGTGGCGGTGTCCGACGAGAGCGGATCGCCCTTGTCCGAACCCGAGTAGTGGACGGTGACCAGGACGTTGGCGACGCGCACGTTGCCGATGGCCTCGCCGGAGCCCTGGTTGTCGTCCACGCTGTAGACGATGTAGCCCTCGTCTCCGACGCCGGTGAGCCGGATCTTGTCGGTGAGCTTCTGCCCCGCCAGCAGCGCCTTGCCGGACTCGTCGGCGGTCCGCTCGGTCGCGAACGTCTTGCGGGCGGCGTCCGTGGGCGACGCCGCCGCCCCGGCCGTGATCGCGCGCAGTTCGATGGTGAGCTGCCGCCTCTTCTCTCCCGCGTAGGCGCCCCACACGCACTGGTTCTGCTGGTCGTCGCCCTGGTAGTTGTCGGCGTCGGTGCGCTCGGACTGGGGCGCCAGGCGGCCGATCAGACCGTCGCCGACGATCGTGCACGAGTCGGGGACGGTGGTGCGCTCCCCCTTGGACGCCGGGGAGTCGTCCGTGGCGCCGCTGCCGACGATCTGGCCGGTGCTCTTGTCGCCGCTCGCGCCGACGCCCGTCAGGACGGCGAACGCCGCGACCCCGCAGACGGCGACACCGGCGACGGCGCCGCCGAGGACGACGGCCCAGCGCCGCCCGGTGCGGCGCTCGCGCGCCCGGTGGCTGCCGGTGCGGTATCCGCCGCTCCCGCCACGATGGGGTCCGCTGCCCGCCCGGTATCCACCGCTCTCGGTGCGGTATCCGCCGCTTTCGGCACGGTATCCGCCCCCGGTCTCGTACGGGCCGGTCTCCCGCTGGTACGGACCGCTGCCCGGCCGTCCGGAGGAGTACCGCCCGTACTCTTCTCCGCCCGCGCCGTATCCACCGCCGTCCGGCCGGTAACCGCCGCCTGATCCCTGGCCACCGTCCGAAGCCCGGTGGCCGTCGCGGTAATTCCCGCTGCGATGGTTACCACTCACCGGCCCCACTCCCGTTCGGAATCGATATGTCGCGAAGGTGAGGTTCGTTCCGGCAAAGAGTACGACATCAAGCCGTAAAATGGACCAACCCGCCAGGCAAAAACCGTAGAAGTTGCCAGACCCGCGTCATCCGGGGCCGAGTTCCAGGTCGGACCAGCGATCACCGACCCCGACGATCCTTACCTCGCGCCCCTCGCCGGGTCCGTCACCGCGAGAAATGATCATTTCCAGCCGGTCCTCGGCGAGGCCTTCGGCGAGCCCTTCTCCCCATTCCACGATCGTCACCGATTCCGCGATCGACGCGTCGAGATCGAGATCGTCCAGCTCCGCGAAACCGCCCAGCCGGTAGGCGTCCACATGCACCAGCGACGGCCCGCCCGCGAGCGACGGATGCACCCGCGCGATGACGAACGTGGGCGAGGTGATCGGGCCGCGCACCTTCAGCCCCTCGCCGATGCCCTGCGTGAGGGTCGTCTTGCCCGCGCCGAGGTGGCCCGTCATCACGAGCAGGTCGCCCGCCCGCAGCAGCCCGGCCAGGCGCAGCCCGAGCTCGCGCATGTCCTCGGCGGTCGGGACGGCGACGGTGACGGCTTTCACGCGGTGCGCTCCTCTTCCTCGTACGCGGGGCGGACCCGTTCGACCAGCCGGCGCAGCCCCCCGGTCACCACGCCCGGGTACTCCAGCGGCAGCACGTGCCCGGCCTCCTCCACCTCTACCAGTTCCGCGTCCGGCAGCGCCGCGGCGATCCGGCGGGCGTGCTCCGCGGGGGTCAGCCGGTCCCGGCCGCCCGCCAGCACCAGCATCGGCACCCCGCCGAGCACGTCCAGGCAGCCGATCTTGTCGTGCGCCATCAGCGCCGGGTAGTACTCCGCGATCACGTCGATCGGCGTCTCTCTGATCATCTGCTCCAGGAAGCCCACCACGGACGGGCTGACGTGCTTGTCGGCGAACGCCATCTTCCGCGTGACGACGAACGCCAGGTCGGCGCCCAGCCCGCGGGCCTTGTCGACCAGCTCGGCGCGGCGGCCGAGGCCGCGCAGCGTCCCCGGGGCGAGCGGCCGGACGGCCTTGGCCAGCACCAGCGGCAGCCCCAGCGTCATCTCCCCCATGTCGCCGCAGGAGGTGTTCACCAGCGCCACGCCCACGACCCGCGACCCGAACAGCTCGGGGTGCCGGTCCGCCAGCGCCATGATCGACATGCCGCCCATGGAGTGCCCCACGAGGACGACGGGACGGTCCGGCGGGACGGCCGCGTCCAGCACCGCGCGCAGGTCGTCGCCGGTCTGCTCGATCGTCGCGTCCCCGGGCCTGCCGCGTCCCGACCGGCCGTGGCTGCGCTGGTCCCAGAACACCAACCTCAGCGAACCCCGCAGGTCGCGGCGCTGGTAGTGCCACGCGTCCTGGTTGAGGGTGTAGCCGTGGCAGAACACGACGGTGAGGTCGGCGTCGTCGGGGCCGTCCACCTCCACGTGCAGCGGAACGCCGTCGTCGGTCCGGACGGACAACTCCTGCCCGCGCAACTCGCCGAAGGGCTCGTCCGCGTCGGGGTCCGGGCGCAGCCGCACCCGTCCGACGGCGAGGCGCCGCAGCCCGACCGCCGCACCCAACCCCGCGGCGCCCACGCCCGCGATGACCCCGGCGACGCCGATCCTGCGCCTGTTCCTGCTGTCCATGCCCGTGCCCCCTACAGCCCCCCTCCCGGGTACGCCCTCGGTACCCGGGCTCCGATGCGGGTGACGATCTCATACGAGATCGTCCCCAGCGCCTCCGCCCACTCCTGCGCGGTCGGCTCGCCCCGGTCCCCCGGGCCGAACAGGACGATCTCGTCTCCCGCCGCGAGCGGGTCGTCGCCGAGGTCGACGACGAACTGGTCCATGCAGACCCGCCCGGCGATCGTCCTGCGGCGCCCGCCCGCGAGGACCTCCAGCACGTTGGACCCGTTTCGGGGGATCCCGTCCCCGTACCCCACGGGCACCACGGCCAGCGTGGTCTCCCGCTCGGTGTGGTACGTGTGACCGTACGACACTCCGCTGCCCGCCGGGACCCGCTTGACCAGCGCCGCGTCCGCCACGAGCGTCATCGCGGGCCGCAGCCCGAACCCGCCGAGCTCCGGCACCGGGGTCAGCCCGTACGTCGCGATGCCGGGCCGGACGAGGTCGAACCGCGCCTCCGGCAGCGTCAGCGCCGCCGCCGAGTTCGCGATGTGCCGCACCTCGAACCGCGCCCCCGCCCTCTCCGCGTGCGCCACCATCTCGGTGAACGCGCCGAGCTGCGCCGCGATCGAGGGATGGCCCGGCTCGTCCGCGCAGGCGAAGTGCGACATGACCCCGGCCACCCGCACGTGCCCGGTGGCCTCCGCCTTCAGCGCCGCGTCGACCAGCGCCTCCCAGCCGTCGCCCCGCGCGCCCCCGCGCGACATGCCCGTGTCGGCCTTGAGGTGGATCCGGGCCTCGCGTCCGGCCCGCTCCGCCGCCCGGACGATCTCGTCCAGCAGCCAGACCGCCCCCACGGTCAGGTCCACCCGCCGCGCGACGGCCTCCTCGTAAGGCTCGCCGGGAACGCCCAGGCAGACCAGCGTCCGGACGGTGAGCCCCGCGTCCCGCAGCCGCAGCGCCTCGGCCAGCTTCGCGACGCCCAGCCAGGACGCCCCGCCGGCGAGCGCGGCGCGGGCGGCCTCCACCAGCCCGTGCCCGTACGCCTCGGCCTTCACCATGGCCATCACCTCGGCGCCCCCCGCGTACTCGCACAGCACCCCGATGTTGTGGCCGATGGCGCCGAGATCGACCCGTGCCTCCGCAGGAACCCTCATGGTCACCCAGTCTGCCGCCCCCACCCCCATGCCCGCGCCTCATCCCCCAGGTCACGGCCGGAACGGCCCCTCACGAGCGCTCCCCCGGCGCCCCTTACCCCTATATGACGTAAATGCCCGACTCCGAGTTCACCCCCGGCGAACGGTCCGAACCTCAGCCTGGGGCCGACGCAGGCGACGGCAGCCACACCGGCCGTCACGGGCACCGCGAACCGCAAGGGCGGCGTGAAGATCGCCTGCGTGACGGGGCCAGGGGGTCGTCACCCCTGGGCCGACACAGTCCTGAAGGCGGCGGGGAGGGCTTCGACTACGTCTTGGGCGCTGATGGGGGCTTCGGGGCCGGGGGTCGGGGCCGAGGCCAGGCGGGCGGCCAGGCCGTGCAGGTAGGCGCCGGCGGCGGCCGCGTCCAGGGCGGGCATCCCGCCGGCGAGGAGGGCTCCGATCAGGCCGGACAGGACGTCGCCCGTGCCGGCGGCGGCGAGGCGGGGGGTGCCGGTCGGGTTCACGCGGACGGGGCGGTCCTGCTCGGCCACCAGGGTCGTGGAGCCCTTGAGCAGGACGGTCGCGGAGAGTTCGGCGGCGGCGCGGCGGACGTGGTCGAGGCGGGCGGCCTCGATGTCCTCGCGGTCGGCGGCGACGAGGCGGGACAGCTCGCCCGCGTGCGGGGTGAGGACGGTCGGGGCGGCGCGGCGGAGCAGGTCGCGGCGGCGGGCGAGGACGGTGAGGCCGTCGGCGTCCACCAGCACGGGCAGGTCGGTGGTGAGGACGGCCTCCAGCAGCGACTCGGCGGCGTCGCCGGTGCCGAGGCCGGGGCCGGCGACCCAGGCCTGGACGCGCCCGATGCGCTCCAGGATCCCCGCGTCGTGGCGGCCGGGCTCGACGACCGTGGTGACCACTTCGGGCCAGCGCTGCCGGACGAGCTCGACCGGGCGGGCCACCGAGGCGAAGCGGACCATTCCGGCGCCGCCGCGGAGGGCGCCGCCGGTGCTGAGGACGGCCGCGCCGGTGAACCGGTCGCCTCCGGCCAGGATGCCGACGACGCCGCGGCGGTACTTGTCGGACTCGGGGCCGGGCTCGGGCGGGGCGATGTCGGCGGGCCGGGCGGCGACGACGTCGGGGTCGGGCAGGTCGGGGCCGAGCCCGATGTCGACCAGCTCGACCACGCCGCAGTGGGCCGCGCCCGGGTCGATGAGCAGGCCCGGCTTGTGCGTGCCGAAGGTGACGGTGATGTCGGCGTGGACCGCCGCGCCCTCGACGCGCCCGGTGCTCGCGTCCACGCCGCTCGGGACGTCGCAGGCGATCACGAGCCCGGCGGACTCGGAGGCGAGGGCGGCGTACCGGGCGTGGGGCTCGCGGAGCGCGCCGGTGCCGCCGATGCCGGTCAGGCCGTCGATGATCAGGTCCGCGCCGGCGATCGCGGCCTCGGCGCCGGAGTCCAGCAGGCGGCCGCCGGCGGCGCGCAGGTCCGCCAGCCCGGCCGGGTGGATTGCGGACCCGGCCTGGACGGCCCGGACGCGGGCGCCGCGGCGGGCGAGGCGGGCCCCGGCGTACAGGGCGTCGCCGCCGTTGTCGCCGCCGCCGATCAGCAGGACGACGCGGGCCCCGTACACGGCGGGCAGGACGCGCGTGCAGACCGAGGCCAGCCCGGCGGCGGCCCGCTGCATCAGGGCGCCGTCCGGGAGGCGGGCCATGAGGGCCCGCTCGGCCGCCCGGACCTTGCCGACCTCGTGCGCGTACCTCATCCGCGGCTCCCCAAGTCGATCACACACTTAGAGTGCCACGTGGGGACCGTCCGCAACCTCCGGCGGAGGTGATCACAACTTGCAGCGCAAGTTTCGGTGTCATGTGCGTAAAAGAATCTTCAGCCGTAGAATCTTGGTCCACCGGTCCGATGTATTCGCGCCGCCACCCCCCGGTGCGGCAGAATGCGCCCAGATCAGTCCGCCGGGACTGGAGAGGCCCGAGCAATGAGCACTTCCCGAGGTCCCTCCGTCCGGCAGCGGCGGCTGGCCGCCGAGCTCCGGAGACTGCGCGAGAGCAAGGGTCTGACCGGAGACGAGGTCGCCGAGCGGCTCACCTGGTCCACAGCCAAGGTCAGCCGGATCGAGAACGCGCGGACCGGCGCGAAGATCGGCGATGTGCGGCGGCTGCTCGATCTGTACGAGATCGACGGCGCGCGGCACGACGACCTGATCGCGCTGGCGCACGACGCCGCCCAGCGGGGCTGGTGGGAGGACTACCGCGACCTGCCGAGCCAGCTCGCGGACTTCATCGCACTGGAGTCCGAGGCCACGGCGGCCAGGGAATGGGGCAGCACGGTCATTCCCGGGCTGCTGCAGTCGGAGAGCTACGCCCGAAATGTGATCGGCGGCTGGAGCGACCTGGCCACCCTGCCCCCGCAGGAACTCGAACGCCGGCTCGACGTGCGAATGCGGCGGCGCGAACTGCTGGACGAGCCCACCCCGCTGGAACTGTCGGCGATTATCGACGAGGCGGTTCTGCGGCGCCGCATCGGCGATCACAAGGTCATGCGCGAGCAGCTCGAACATCTGTACCAGATGACCGAGCGGCCGAACGTGAACGTACAGATCTTGCCCTTGGACATAGCACACTCGGTGTTGGCTGAATCGTTTATCCTTCTAGAATTCTCTTCGGTGCACGACATCACCTTTCCTGATATCGTGCACACGGAATCACTGACGATCAGCCACTTCGGGGATGAAGCCGTCACCTATATGTACCGGCTCGCCTATTCGAGCCTGTCCCGGCAGGCGCTGGACGCCGCGGAGTCGCGGCGGCGCATAGCCGAGGTCAAAGAGGCGTGGTGACGGTCCCCCAAGGGGCTCAATTCTTGTGAAAGGCACCGAGTGTCCCCTTTCGCCACTCCTGTTCCACAATGGAGGAAAAGCGCCTACTGCGGGGCGAGCAATACCTGCGTCGAGATCGCCACACTGTCCGATTCATCCCGTATCATCGGGGCGCGGGACGCCAAGCACGGCACGCAGAGTCCGGTTCTGTCATTCTCCCAGGGAGAATGGCGGGAATTTCTCAAACGAGCAAAGAAGGGTGATTTCGACCTGGGTTGCTGACCCGGCGCCGACGCGCCGTCCGGCCCCGTCCGCCCAGTGCGGCGCGGGGCCACGCCGCACGGGCCGGGTCCACCGCTGACCCGGCTCGTCGCCCCCTCACCCGCAACTCGGCAACTACCTCGGCACGCCTGTCACACGGGTACCGCGCCACCCGGACGTGATCAGGCGTTTTTTGCGATCTTGTTACCGTGTGCTTGAGCAACGGCAGCGCGGCCGCGGGCAATGCAACTTTCAATGCAGGGAGCCGGAATGAGTTTCCAGGGGACACCGCCCGCCCGATGGAGAAAGAGCGCTCGATGCGGCGCCAGCAACGGCTGCGTCGAGGTCGCACGGCGCACGGAGGGCGCCATATCCGTGCGCGACACCGAGGACACCGCGACGATCCTGTCGTTCCGGCCCGACGAATGGCTCCGGTTCACGGAGGAGGCCAAAGACGGCCGTTTCGACCAGCCACTGAAATAGTCACTGCAACTTGCATCGCCGGAGAGATTTCCAGTCCGGCCGGAGAATTGCGATCAACGGGAGCGGATACGCGCCGCCGCAGGATATGCCACGTGTTTTTCCGCGGCACCCCGCTCCCGCTGATCGCATTTTCCTGAAGTCGATCGCATTGTGAGCCCGCTCACGCCACCCGAACGCCCCGGGGGACCCGGTGAAGCGGCGTTCGCAGCCGGGAGGCCGTCACGGCCACCGCGCCTCCCGCGAGGGCCAGGTCGAACGCCAGCCCCCACGGCCACACCGCGGCCCCGTCCGAGCGCGACGACCCGTACCGGTCGTCGTCACCCGCGCGGATCTCGCGCACGCCGCGGCTGATCTGCCCGAGCGGGTCGGACGACGCCGAGCGGGTGATCACCTGGTCGCCCACGACGATGCGGCGCTCGGGCAGGCGCGGCGCGGCGTCGGCGAGCGCGACGACCGGGTTCGGGGCCAGCAGCCACCAGATCCGCTCGGTGTGCTCCCGGTTGTACCCGCCGTACGAGCCGTCGACATGCTCGGACGTGAGCGGGACCGCCAGCGTGAACAGCAGCGGCGTCCCGACGAGCAGGCCGAACACCGTCAGATACGACAGCAGGATCGAGGTGACGCTGCGAGCCAGTACCGCCGACCAGGCCTGCGAGACCGCGCAGACCACGCCGATCATCAGCGCCGTCACGAGCAGGACGACGAAGGCCCGTCCCGCGCCGATGGCGCCCTCGGCGACCGGCAGCAGCAGGCTCGGCAGCGTCAGGAGCAGGGCGACCAGGCCGGTCCCCCAGGCGGCGGCGAGCTTGCCGAGCGCGATCTCGACCGGGGTGAGCCGGGTGACCTGGAGCGTCGCGAGCGTCCCGCGCTCCCGGTCTCCGTTGACCGACTGTCCGCCGAGCGCCGGGGTGACGAGCAGCGTCAGCACCAGCACCCCGAGCAGGACCCCGCCGAACATGGGGACGCCGGGCTCGCCGTAGGACGAGGTGTCGCCGTACTCCAGCGCCACCCGGAACAGCAGCCCGAGTCCGTTGACGGCCAGGAACCAGGCCGCGAGAAGGATCTTCCAGCGGCCGGTCCGCAGCCGCGTCCTGATCTCCTGCCGTGCCACCAGGCCGACTCCGTGCGCGGTCATGGTGCTCACCTCCGGTCCTCGGTCATCGCCAGGTAGGCCGATTCGAGCGCGCTGCCGGCGGGCGCGAGGCCGCTGACCGGCACGCCGGCGGCGACGAGCCTGGCCAGCAGCCCGGCCGCCTCGCCCTCGGTCAGCGGCCCGACCTCGGCGCCTCCCGCCGCGTCGGCCGCCCGCACCCAGGGCAGCCCGTCGAGCTCGCGGTCCAGCGCCGCCGCCAGCGGCTCGGGGTCGAGTGAGCGGATCCGCCACCGGACCCGGGCCGACGCGCCGGCGATCTCCGCCATCGCGTGGTCCCCGGCCGTCCGGCCGTGGTCGACCAGGACGACCCGGTCGGCGATCTCCTCCAGCTCGCTGAGGATGTGGCTCGACACGAGCACCGCGACCCCGTCGGCCGCGAGGGAGCGCAGCAGGTCGCGCAGCTCGATGCGGGAGCGCGGATCGAGGCCGGACGCGGGCTCGTCCAGCAGCAGGACGCGCGGGCGGTGCACGAGGGCCCGCGCCATCCCGAGGCGCTGCTTCTGCCCGCGCGAGAGGGCGTGGACGGGCTGCCCGAGATGGTCCTCCAGGTGGACGAGGCTGAGCAGCGCCCTGATCCGGCGCGGGCGCTCCTGCCTGGACAGCCCGTAGGCGTCGGCGAAGAACGCCAGGTACTCGTCCACCGTGAGCTGGTCGTACACGCCGAACGTGTCCGGCATCCAGCCGAGGGCTTCGCGGGCCCGCGCGGGCCGGGCGATCGCGTCGTGCCCCGCGATCCGCACCGTGCCCGCGTCGGGCGCGAGCAGGGTCGCCAGGATCAGCAGCAAGGTCGTCTTGCCCGCGCCGTTGGCCCCGACCAGCGCCGTGACCTGCCCGTACCGGACGGTGATGTCGAGGCCGCGCAGCGCCTCCACCTGCCCGAAGCGCCGCACCACCCCGCGCGCCTCGATCGCGAGGCCGCCGTCTCCTGCCACCCGTCACCTCCGACGCCGGGCCGGTCCCGATTCCGATGGGACGCGGCCCGCGGCCGGAGGGTTCACTCGATTTCGGGCTACTCGCCCGAAATCGAGTGCTATTCGACGGTGACGGACTTGGCGAGGTTGCGGGGCTGGTCGACGTCGTGGCCCTTGGCGGTGGCCAGCTCGCACGCGAAGACCTGCAGCGGGACGGTCGTGACCAGCGGCTGCAGCAGCGTCGGGACGGCCGGGACGCTGATCAGCGTGTCCGCGTAGGGCTCGACCGACGCGTCGCCCTCCTCGGCGATCACGATCGTCCGGGCGCCGCGGGCCCGGATCTCCTGGATGTTCGACACGATCTTGTCGTGCAGGACGTCCCGCGCCCGCGGCGGCACGACGACCACGACGGGCAGGTCCTTCTCGATCAGCGCGATCGGGCCGTGCTTCAGCTCACCGGCGGCGAAGCCCTCGGCGTGCATGTACGCCAGCTCCTTGAGCTTGAGCGCGCCCTCCAGGGCGACCGGGAAGCCCACGTGCCGGCCGAGGAACAGCACGCACCGCTCGCCGGCCAGCGAGCGGGCCAGCTCCCGCACCGGCTCCATGGTCTCCAGGACCTTCTCCACCTTCTCCGGCATCCGTTCGAGGAGCTGGACCATGGCGAAGACCTCGTCGCCCCACTTGGTGCCGCGCACCTGCGCGATGTAGAGGGCGATGAGGTAGACGGCGACGAGCTGGGTGAGGAACGCCTTGGTGGACGCGACCGCGATCTCCGGCCCGGCGTGCGTGTAGAGGACGCCGTCGCACTCCCGGGGCAGCGTGGAGCCGTTGACGTTGCAGATGCCGAGCAGCTTGGCCTTCTGCTCGCGGGCGTGCCGGACGGCCATCAGCGCGTCCATCGTCTCGCCCGACTGGGAGATCGCGATGACCAGCGTCGTCGGGGACAGGATCGGGTCGCGGTAGCGGAACTCGCTGGCCAGCTCGACCTCGCAGGGCAGCCCCGCCCAGTGCTCGATCGCGTACTTGGCGATCAGCCCGGCGTGGAAGGAGGTCCCGCACGCCACGATGATGATCTTGTCGACCTCGCGCAGCTCCCGGTCCGGGATGCGCATCTCGTCCAGGTGCAGGCGCCCGTCGGCGCCGATCCGGCCGAGCAGCGTGTCGGCGACGGCGCGCGGCTGCTCGGCGATCTCCTTGAGCATGAAGTAGTCGTAGCCGCCTTTTTCCGCGGCGGACACGTCCCAGTCGACGTGGTACTCCTTCACCTCGGCGGGGCGCCCGTCGAAGTCGGTGACCGTCACCCCTTCCGCGCGCAGCTCGACGATCTGGTCCTGGCCCAGCTCGATCGCGTCCCGGGTGTGCTCGATGAACGCGGCCACGTCGCTGGCGAGGAAGTTCTCGCCGTCCCCGACGCCGACGACGAGCGGGGAGTTGCGGCGCGCCCCGACGACCAGGCCCGGCGAGCCGGTGTGCGTCGCGACCAGGGTGAACGCGCCCTCCAGCCGGCCGCAGACGCGGCGCATGGCGTCGGCGAGGTCGCCGCCGGCCTTCAGCTCGTCCTCCAGCAGGTGGGCGACGGCCTCGGTGTCGGTGTCGGACCCGAGCCCGTGCCCGCCCTCCTCCAGCTCCGCCCGCAGCTCCGCGAAGTTCTCGATGATGCCGTTGTGGATCACCGCGACGGAGCCGGTGCAGTCGAGGTGCGGGTGGGCGTTGCGGTCGTTCGGCGGGCCGTGCGTCGCCCACCGGGTGTGCCCCATGCCGAGCGTCCCGGCGGGCGGTGGCTCCTCAGCCAGGGCGCCGCGCAGGTTCACCAGCTTGCCCGCGCGCTTGGCCGTCGCCAGCTTCCCGTCGGCCAGCACGGCCACTCCGGCCGAGTCGTAGCCGCGGTACTCCAGCCGCGCCAGCCCGTCGACGACCACGTCGAGGGCGGAACGGCCGCCCACGTAACCCACGATTCCGCACATGGCGGCAACTCTATTCGGTGCCGCCCACCGGACCTACCTGCGAGGGCCTCCGGAGCATGACGCTAGCGTGGACGACCGGTGGAAACCCGGTGACCGGAACGCAAGCCCGGTTACTGTTCAGCCATGACGAGCGGATGGGACAGCGTGCCGAGCCCCTACGTGGAACTCTCCCGTGAGGCCTGGCGCGGCCTGCGCGAGAACACCCCGCTCCCGCTCACGCCCGGTGAGCTGGACGCCCTGCGCGGCCTGCGCGACCCGATCGACATCACCGAGGTCGAGGAGGTGTACCTGCCGCTGTCCCGGCTGCTCAACCTGTTCTTCCTGTCGGACGGGCGGCTGCGCGACACCGTCAGCGGCTTCCTCGGCGGCGCGGTGCAGCCCACCCCGTTCATCCTCGGCGTGGCGGGCAGCGTCGCGGTCGGCAAGTCCACCACGTCCCGGCTGCTGCGCACGCTCCTCGCGCGCTGGCCGGAGCACCCGAGCGTGGAACTGGTCACGACCGACAGCTTCCTGCACCCGAACACCGTTCTGGCCGAGCGCGGGATCATGGACCGGAAGGGGTTTCCCGAGTCCTACGACCGCCGCGCCCTCGTCCGGTTCGTCTCGGCGATCAAGTCGGGTGCCGCCGAGGCGTCGATCCCGGTCTACTCGCACCTGGAGTACGACATCGTCCCGGGCGCGGCGCAGACCGTCCGGCGTCCCGACATCCTGATCGTCGAGGGCCTGAACGTGCTGCAGGCGCCCCCGCCCGGCACCCTGGGCGTATCCGACTTCTTCGACTTCTCCATCTACGTGGATGCGCGGGTCGAGGACATCCGGCAGTGGTACATCGACCGGCTCTTCGCGCTGCGCCGCACCGCGTTCACCGACCCGCGCTCCTACTTCCACAAGTACGCCCGCGAACTGGACGAGGACGAGACCGCCGCGTTCGCCCAGCGCGTGTGGCGGGACGTCAACGAGATCAACCTCGTCTCCAACATCCTTCCGACCCGCGCCCGCGCCACGCTCGTCCTCCACAAGGACAAGAAGCACAGTGTCCAGAAAATCCGACTTCGTCGGATTTGATTTCTCGCGATCAGCCGAGGTCAGCCGCGGGACCAGGGGCCTGTCACAGCGAAGGTGGTCCCCGGGGTGTAGACGTTGACGTACATCGTGCGGTTGTCGGGGGAGAACGTGACGCCGGCGAACTCTCCCCACTCCGGCTCGGTCTCCGTGCCGATGTTCTGGCGGTTGCGGGCCACGGGGTAGACCGTGCGGCGGCGGGAGACGCCGAAGACGTGCTGGGCGCCGTTGCCGTCCTCGCACACCATCAGGCCGCCCTGCGGGGCCAGGCAGATGTTGTCGGGCGACTCGCCGGGCTTCTCGACGTCGGTGTCCGGGCCGAACACGATGACGAGGGTGAGCCGGCGGTGGCGCGGCTCGTAGGACCACACCTGCCCGAAGTGGTCGGCCCGGGAGCCGTCCTTCGTCTTCGCGAAGCTCGACACGAAGTAGACGCGGTCGCCGCCCCAGTAGCAGCCCTCCAGCTTCTGGGCGTGGGTGATGCCTCCGGACCCGAAGTCCTGGAACCGGATCGGCGTCTGGGCCGCGAGCGGGTCGGGCACCTTCTTCCACTCGACGTGCTCGAACACGGTGCCGGGCTCCTGCACGACCGACAGGTCCGGGACGCCGGGGACGCACAGCGCCTCAAGCCGACCACCGGCCCGCAGGCTGCCGAAACCGCCGCGCGGACGCTTCGGCTGGAACCGGTAGAACAGCCCGAACGGCTTCTCGAAGGCGTCCTCGGTCTCGTAGACGGTGCCGTCGCGCGGGTCGACGGCGATCGCCTCGTGCTGGAACCGCCCCATCGCGGTCAGCGGCTCGGGGACGGTGCGGTCCTGGTCGTACGGGTCGACCTCGAAGATGAACCCGTGGTCCTTGGTGTAGTTCCCCGTGCCCGCCTTGTCCTCGGTCTCCTCGCAGGTCAGCCACGTGTGCCACGGGGTGGGGCCCCCGGCGCAGTTGACGGCCGTCCCGGCAATGGCGACGCGCTCGGTGTGCACGCGCCCGGCCGCGTCGACCTCCAGCGCGGTGCAGCCGCCGAGACCGCCCGGGTCGTAGGTGACGTCCTCGACCGCCGGCACCCGGTGCGCGGCGTCCGGCCGGTTCTCGTGGTTGCGGACGAGCCACGTCCGGCCCCGGCGCCCGGGAAAGGCCGCCATCCCGTCGCAGTGGCTCGGTACCGGCCCCTCTCCCGAGCGCAGCGGGTCGCCCTCGCGGGACAGGACGGTGTAGCGGAAGCCGCGCGGCAGGTCCAGCAGTCCCTTCGGGTCGGGCACGAGGGGCCCGTACCCGTCGTGGCCGCCGGTCGGGGCGGCGGACGCGCTTCCGGCGAACAACTGCTCCACGGATCCGGTGAAGGCGATCCCCGCCCCCACCGCACCCGTCCTGGCGAGGAGCTGGCGGCGCGAAACTGTCATGAGCACACTCCCTGATGGATCGTTACAAGATCCTCTTGCCCGTTGTAACACGCGTCACATCGATTGTGAACCGACGCGCGCGCGGAACCGGCCGAACCGCCGATCCGGGCGGTGCGTCTGAAGATCGATACTGTCCGCGCCTGCAGTGAGACTGGAGCGATGACCGACACCCTCGGCGTCGAGTACGCCCCCGCGAGCGCCCTGCCCCGCCTGCTCGTCGATCCGCCGTGGACGCGCCGGACGCGCGCGAGCGCCGAGCCGATCGTCCTGAAGGGTCTGAAAAGGCCCAAGACGCCCGCCGTGGAGTCCTGGCCGCCCGGGTTGCGGGACGCGTGGCTGAAAACTCCGCACACGTTCCCGAAGGCGTACGAGCCGTTCCCCGAGGAGCCCGACTGGGCGGCCATGGCCGAGCGATTCCGCAGCGGCGAGATGCTGAGCCACCCGCAGGGCGGGAGCCGGCGCCGTGACTACTACTGGCTGGTGATGCGGGGTCCCGACGACCTCGCCGAAGAGCTTCTCGCCGACGAGCGCTACTACGCCGACTGGGACAGCTACGTCTTCGTCGACCCGCTGAAGCACTTCGCCGCCCGTCGCGGCCTCGCCGCCCACCGGCTGCTGCTCCGCGCGGCGAAAGGGCACATCTCCTGCTCGGCGGCGCTCGTCCCGTTCCTGGACGACGCCACGGCGCAGATCGTGATCGGCGCGCTCGGCCGGGTCGACGAGGCCGCACGGCTCTGGTTCACCTGGCACGGTGCCGACGCGGCCCCTTTCGTGGTCCCGGATGCGCTGCGCAAGCCGGGCCCCAAGCGCACGAAGGCCGAGCAGGGCCTCATGCTGATCGCCCGCGAGCACGGCAGCGGCTGCGTCGTGGACGCGGCGCGGGGGTACGGCGAGGAGGCGGTCGCGGCGATCGAGGCGCTGCGCACCGACCCGCTGGACCAGTATCCCGACGATCTGCCGGAATGGGACGAGGAGACCGTCGGCAGGCTCCCGCGACTCCTGCTGCGCGGTCGCGACCGGGCGCTGCCGGTGGAGGCCGTCCGGCACTTCGTGACCATGCTGCTGATCTCCACCCCGCAGGATCCGTACCCGGGCTGCGAGCAGGTCATCGAGCTGTGCGACCCGGCCTCCCTGGCCGAGTTCGCCTCGGCTCTCAGCGTCAACGACCGGGGCAGCGGGCTGTGGGCGTCGCAAGGCGTGCAGTACGCCCTCCGGCGCCTCGGCGACGCCGGCACGGCCGCCCGGCTGGCCGACCGCATGGTGCGCTGGGACAACTACTACACCTGGACGTTCAAGGGGTGGACGGCGGTCGACGTCCTCATGGCGATCGACATGCCCGCCGACGACAGGCTGCGCCTTCTGGACCGCATCGCCCGCCGCGGCGCCGACGCCAAGCACCTGCGCCCCCGCGCGCAGGGCCGGTTGAACACGGCCGCCCGGGATCGCGGGCTGACCCCCGAGCAGCTGGCGGACCTGCTCGTCCCGGACCTCGGCCTGGACGCCGAAGGCTCCATGACGCTCGACTACGGCCCGCGCCGCTTCGTCGTCGGCTTCGACGAGCAGCTCAAGCCCTTCGTGACCGACGAGGACGGCAAGCCCCGCAAAGCCCTGCCGAAGCCGGGCGTCAAGGACGACGAGAAGCTCGCGCCGCTCGCCCACCAGCGGTTCGCCGACCTCAGGAAGGAGGCCCGGGCGGTCGCCGCCGACCAGATCAAGCGGCTGGAGAAGGCGATGGTGGCCGGGCGTTCCTGGGCGTCCGAGGAGTTCCGCTCGGCCTTCGTGCGGCACCCCCTGATGCGCCACATCGCGCGCCGCCTGGTGTGGTCGGCGGACGGCACCGCGTTCCGGGTCGCCGAGGACGGGACGCTAGCCGACGTCCACGACGACGAGCACGTCCTCCCGCAGGACGCCCGCGTGACGCTCCCGCACCCGGTCCTTCTCGGGGAGGACACCGTGGCGGCCTGGGCCTCGGTCTTCGGCGACTACGAGATCCTCCAGCCGTTCCCGCAGCTCGGACGTCCCGTCCACACGCTGGAGGACGGCGAGCGCGACGCCGCCCGGCTGGCCCGCTTCGAAGGACTCACCGCCCATTTCGGCAGGTTCATGGGCATGACGTCCCGCGGCTGGGAGCTCGGCGACAAGGAGACCGGCGGGTTCCGCCGCCAGATCAACCTGATCACTCCGGACGAGCGGCACGTGATGGTCGCGTTCGAGCCCGGCATCCGCGTCCTCGACCCCGAGGAGTTCGCGGAGCAGACGATCGAGCGCGTCATGCTGATGACCGGCCGCTACTCCGGGAAGGCGCATCCCTTCGGGGCGCTCGATCCGGTCACCGCGTCCGAGATGCTCGCCGAGCTGACCCGCCTGACCGGCCCCACCGCCTGACCGGCCCCACCGCCTCACCGGCGCCTCCGTCCACCGATCGGTGGACGGAGAGTTCCACCGGTCGAGGCTCATGCGCGCCGGGGCGCCGCGGCCAGCATTTCCGGTATGACGGATCTTCTCGTACGCATGGCCCGGTGGAGCGCCGGGCATCCCTGGCGCGGCATGGCCGCCTGGCTGCTGTTCGTGGTGCTGTGCCTCGGCATCGGCGTCGCGGCCGGCGGGCACGCGGCCACGACCGAGGACTTCCGGATCGGCGAGGCCGGTCGGGGAGAGGCGATCGCCGCCGAAGGGGGGCTCCAGCAGAGGCCCGTCGAGCACGTGCTGGTCACCGGCAGGGGCGCGGCCGCCGACGCGGCGGCGCGGGACGCCGCCGCGCGGATGGGGCGGCTGCCCGAGGTCGCGTCGGTGTCGGCGCCCGTGCGGTCCAAGGACGGCTCGGCGGTCCGCGTCGACGTGACGCTGAAGGGCTCCGAACTCCAGGGCAAGGACCACGTCGAGCCGTTGCGGGCCCAGACCGCGGCGGTCCAGGCCGCGCACCCGGGCGTGAGGGTGGAGGAGACGGGCAGCCCGTCCATCAGCAAGGGCGTCGGGGAACTGCGCGACGACGACCTCGCCCGCACGGAGATGATCGCGTTGCCGATCACGCTGGTCACGCTGCTGCTGGTGTTCGGCTCGTTCGCGGTGGCGGTCGTGCCGGTGGTGCTCGCGCTGACCTCGATCGCGGCGGCGATCGGCCTGTCGATGCTCGCCTCGCACGTCTTCCCGGACGCCGGGGTCGGCGCCAGCGTGATCCTGCTGATCGGCATGGCGGTGGGCGTCGACTACACCCTCTTCTACCTCAAGCGGGAGCGGGAGGAGCGGGCCCGCTCGGGCGGCCGGCTGGACGCGCGGGCGGCCGTGGAGACCGCCGCGGCGACGTCGGGCCGCTCGGTGGTGGTGTCCGGGCTTGCGGTCGCCGCGTCCAGCGCGACCCTCTACCTGGCCGACGACGTGATCTTCTCCTCCATCGCGACCGCGGCGATCGTCGTCACGCTGATCGCGGTCGTCAGCTCGCTGACCGTCCTCCCTGCGGTGCTGGCCAAGCTCGGCGGGTGGGCGGAGCGGCGGGCCGTCCGGCGCGGCCGGACGCCGAAGCCGCCGCGGACGGGCGGCGGCCGGATCACCCGGGCGATGCTGCGCGCCACCGGAAGGCACCCGGCCGCGACGCTGGCCGTGGCCGTCACGGCGATGCTGGCGCTGACCGCGCCGCTGCTGAGCATCGACCTCACGGACATGGGCCGCGACAGCCACCCGCGCGAGATCCCGGCGATGCGGACCTACGACCGGCTGAACGCGGCGTTCCCGGAGCTGAAGGCCATGCACCAGGTCGTCGTCAGGGCCGGCGCCGGACGCGCGGACGAGGTGACCGCGGCCCTGCGCGCCCTGGCGGAGCGCGCCGAGGGCGACCCCCTGCTCGCCGGAACGTCCGAGCTGCGCACCTCGCCGGACGGGCGGATCAGCATGCTCGAACTCGCGGTGCCGCACCACGTGAGCACCGACGCGGCGCGGCGCTCCCTGGAGCGGGTCCGCGGCGAGTACGTCCCGCAGACCGTCGGGAAGCTCGGCGTGGAGACCGCCGTGACCGGGGACGTGGCCCGCTACGCCGACTATCCCGAGCACCAGGAGAGCAAGCTGCCGTTCGTCATCGGGGCGCTCCTGCTGGTGACGTTCGCGATGACCGTGTGGGCGTTCCGCTCGGTGGTCCTCGGGCTGATCGGCGTGGTGCTGAACCTGCTGTCGGCCGGCGCCTCGCTCGGCCTGCTCACCCTGGTGTTCCAGGGGACATGGGCCGAAGGGCTGCTCGGCTTCACCTCCACCGGCTCGGTCGGCTCCCGCGTCCCGCTCTTCCTGCTGGTGATCCTGTTCGGGCTGTCGATGGACTACCAGGTGTTCGTGATCAGCCGGATCCGGGAGGCGGCGCTGCGCGGCGTCCCGACCCGGCAGGCGGTGCTGGACGGGGTCGGCGGCTCGGCGAGCGTGGTGACCAGCGCCGCGTTCGTCATGGTCACGGTGTTCGCCGGCTTCGCCACCGTGCACATCATGGAGCTGAAGCAGATGGGCTTCGCGCTGGCCGTGGCGGTGCTGCTGGACGCCGCCGTCATCCGCATCACGGTCCTGCCCGCGCTGATGCTGCTGCTCGGCGACCGGTGCTGGTGGCCCGGCCGGCGGCAGCGGCGCGGCCCCCGCCGGACGCCGGACCGCGCGGCCGGGCCCCTGCCGCAGAACATAGGCTGACCCGCATGGTGCAGCCCGGTGAACGACCCCAGGTGCGGGCGCTCCGCAGGTGGTACGCCGCCGCCTGGATCCTGTTCGGACTGGTTCCGCCCGCCCTGGCGGTGGCGGACCAGCCGGACTCCACCAGGGCCGCGACGCTGGCGCTGCTGTCCGTGCTCGGGCTCTGCTACCCGATCACGGAGACCTTCCCCGGGAACCCGGTGATCCGCCGGAACACGTTCCTGGGCGCGCTGATCGCGGGGATCGGCGCCGTCTCCTACCTGATGGGCGGCGCCGCGTCCCTGCTCATCACGTCCCTCCCGCACTTCTGGATCCTCGCGGGGAACCCGCGGCGCGCGGTGCTGCTCAGCGGCGCCGCCGCCGCGGCCGCGGTCGCCGGGGGCGCCGTCCGGGCCGCCCCGGACGGGGAACCGCTCACCGGCAACTCGATCGCCGCGCTCGTCGGATACGCGGCCGGGGTCCTGCTCGGGCTGTGGATGAACCGGGTGGTCGGGCAGCACGACGAGCGCGCCCGGCTCCTCGAGGCCGACCTGGCCGACGCCGAGCGCCGCCTCGCCGAGGCGCAGCGCCGGCAGGGCGCCGCCGACGAGCGCGAACGGATCGCCCGCGAGATCCACGACACGCTCGCGCAGGGGTTCGCGTCCATCGTCGTCCTGGCGGAGGCGGCCCGCGACGGCCTCCGCTCCGACCCGGACCGCAGCGGCCGGCAGCTCGTGTCGATCGAGCAGACGGCGCGGGACAACCTCGCCGAGGCGCGCGTCCTCGTCGGGGCGGCGTCGCAGGGCAGCGTCGCCCCCGCGTCGGTCGCCCGCACGCTGCGCCGCACCCTCGACCGGTTCGCCGAGGACACCGGGCTCACCGTCCACGCCGAGCTGCCCTGCGTCGAGTGCGACCAGACGACCCGGATCGCGCTGCTGCGCTGCACGCAGGAGTCGCTCGCCAACGTCCGCAAGCACGCCGCCGCGTCCACGGTCGGCGTCGTCCTGGAACGGCACCCGCACGGCGTCGAGCTGGAGATCACCGACGACGGGCGCGGATTCGCGGTGGCCGGGTCGCGCGGCTTCGGCCTCGACGGCATGCGCCGCCGCCTCGCCGAACTGGGCGGCGAGCTCACCGTGACCAGCTCCCCCGGCGAGGGCACCCGGATCCTCGCCATGATCCCCGCGAGGGCGTGAGATGAACGCGAGACTCAGGATCATCGTGGTGGACGACCACACGGTCATGCGCGCGGGCGTCGTCGCGCTGCTGGCCGCCGACCCCGGCATCGAGATCGTCGGCGAGGCGGGCGACGGCCGCGCGGCGATCGCCCTGGCCGAGCGGCTCCGGCCCGACGTCGCGCTGCTCGACCTGCGGATGCCCGTGCTGGACGGCGTCGCGGCCACCGCCGAGATCGGCCGGCTCGGCACCCGCGTCCTCGTCCTCACCACCTACGACACCGACACCGAGATCGAGCGCGCGATCGAGGCCGGGGCCATCGGCTACCTGCTCAAGGACACCACCCGCGACCAGCTGGTCGACGCCATCCGCGCGGCGGCCCGCGGCGAGACCGTCCTCGCGCCCCGCGTGGCCGAGAAGCTCGTCGCCCGGATGCGCCGCCCCGAGCCGGCCGCGCTGACCGCCCGGGAGGTCGAGGTGCTCCGGGCGGTCGCCGACGGCCTGTCCAACGCCGAGATCGGGCGGCGGCTCGTCATCGCGGAGGCGACCGTCAAGACGCACCTGCTCCGCGTCTTCGCGAAGCTGGACGTCGGCGACCGCACGCACGCCGTCGTCGTCGCCATGGACCGCGGCCTGCTCCCCCGCTAGTCGGCGCTGGCGACGGGCAGGGAGCGGAGCCGGAAGGTGGCGAGGAACGCCGCGACGAGCGTCACCGCGACCAGCAGCCCGATCGCCACGGGCAGGTCCACGGTCGACCTCACCGGCGACGCGTCGGTGAGCGCGTCCGTCACCGACAGGCACCACTGCTGGATGGACGCCGACTTGGCGCCCGGCGCGAAGTTGCCGAGCAGCGACTCCCACACCAGCGCGTACAGCAGGCCGATCGTGACGGCGTTGCGGCTGGCGACGGCCAGCGCGACGAACACCGCGCTGTAGACGACGCCGCCGATCAGCACGCCGATCGCGAACGCCGGCGTCAGCTGCGCGGTCGTCCCCGTGAGGACCAGCCCCGCCAGCAGCGTCGGCACCGCGGCGAACGCCGTCACCAGGACGATCGCCACCACCAGCTTCGTCAGCACGATCACCTCGCGCGCGACCGGCTTGGTCAGCACGTACATGATCTGGCCGTCGTCGATCTCCGGGCCGATCACGCCGGTCCCGGCGATCAGCGCGAGCAGCGGCAGCAAAGTCGCCAGGCCGAACTTCTGCAGGACGTTCGCCGAGACGTCCAGGTCGTCGTTGCCGGTCACCTTCAGCGCCGCCGCCAGCACCAGCAGGAGCAGCGGCAGCCCCAGCAGGAGCAGGGCGCGCTTGCGTCCGAGCATCGCCCGGAACGTGATCATCGCGATCGTGCCATTCATCGGGCCACCAGGTAGGAGAAGACGCTTTCGAGGGACTCGTCGGCCGGGGAGACCTCCCACAGGCGCACGTCGGCGTCCCGGGAGATCTGCGGGAGCAACCACGTGAAGCGCTGGAAGTCGACCGCCTCGACCTGCAGGCCCTTGTCGGTGAGCTGGACGCTGCGGGCCGACCCGTCGGCGATGACGGCGGCGGCGAGCCGCCGGTCGTCGGACGAGCGGACGAGGAAGATGTGCGGCCGGTCGGTCATCAGCCGCCGGATCTTGCGGAAGTCGCCGGACGCGGCGTGCCGCCCCGCCACGATCACCTCGATGTGGCTGGCGAGCCGCTCCACCTCCTCCAGGATGTGCGAGGAGAACAGGATGGTGCGGCCCTCGGCGGCCATCCGCTGGATGAGGTCCATGAGCTGGAGCCGCTGCCGCGGGTCCATGCCGTTGAACGGCTCGTCCAGCAGCAGCACGGGCGGGTCGTGCACCAGCGCCGACGCCATCTTGATGCGCTGCTTCATGCCCTTGGAGTAGTTGCCGATGGGGCGCCCGGCCGCGTAGTCCATCTCCACCAGGCCGATGGCGCGCCGGGCGGCCGCGCCCGGATCGGGCAGCTTGTGCAGCTTGGCCATCGCGAGGATGAACTGCTGGCCGGTGAGGAAGTCGTACGCCGACTCCCTCTCGGGCACGAGCCCGAGGCTGCGGTAGACGCCCGGGTTCCGCCAGATCCGCGTCCCGTCCAGCGTGACGGAGCCGGACGACGGGGCGAGGAACCCGCCCATCATGTGGATGAGCGTCGACTTGCCCGCCCCGTTCGGGCCGAGGAGCCCGGTGACGCCCGGCCCGACCTTCATCGTCACGCCGTTGACGGCGACGACGTTCCCGTACCACCGGGACACGTTCTCCAAGATGAGCTCGCTCATATCGTCCTCCCACGTGGGGGGACGACCCCCCACACCCCCCGGGTCGCTTCGCTCATCCGTGTTATTGGTGGGGGGACGACCCCCCACACCCCCCGGTTCGCTTCGCTCATTATGAGAGCCCCGCCTTCCGGAACCTGCGGTACAGCACCGCGACCGAGCCGACGACGATCAAGGCGCACACCGCGAGCGCGACCACGCCTCCGGCGACGCCGGACGGTACCCCGGCCGACGACGACTGGGCGCCGAGCAGCCGTACCTGGACGATGTCGACCAGGTTGAACGGCGTGAACAGCCCCGCCCAGCCCTGGAGCGTGAAGTTCGTCTGCGCCTCGGCGATCCCCTGGACGGCGCCGACGAACGCCGCGCTGATCATGTAGACGGCGATGACCGCCGCGACCCCGAACCCGCGCCGCGGGGTGAACGCCGCGACCACCATCCCGATGGCGGCCAGGACGAGCGCGAACAGCACGCAGCCGACGAGCGCGCCGAGGTACTTCAGCAGCTGCTCGCCCGGGTCCGGCATCTTGGAGATCAGGCCGCCGACGTACAGGACGGTGACGGGCACCGCCATCAGCGCGAACAGCGCGGTCGCCATCGCGGCGGCCTTCGCCAGCACGAAGTCGAGATGGCCGACCGGGCGCGAGAAGTACAGCGGGATGACGTGGAAGCGCACCTCCCGCGAGGCCAGCACCGGCGCCTGCGTGGCCAGGAAGATCGCCACGATGACCTGCATGATGTTGGCGTAGGAGGCGTAGCGGAACAGCGCGTCCTCCTGCTTGGTGAACGCGAACGCCGCGACCGACCCGGCGGCCGGCAGCAGCATGATCGCCGCCAGCAGGAACGGCATCACCTTCGCCCGCGCGGGACGGCCTAGGCCGTAGGCGGCGCGCAGGTTGTGCACGTACAGGGAACGCAGCACGTACGCGCGGCCGTTGCGGCGCCCCTCGTAGTGCCGGTAACCGATGTCGTGGATGGTGCTTGTGCTCATCGCGGCGCTCCCTGCTGCACGTCTCCGGGCCGCACGTCTCCGGCCGGGGCCTGCGCCGCGGGCGGCGTCTGGAAGACCTCTTCGATGTGGTGCCGGCGCTGCTCCATCCGGATCAGCCGGAGCCCGAGCTCGGCGACGCCGTCGCGGACCAGGTCGTAGGTCTGCTCGCCGGCGATGTCCACGACGAGGAACCGGCCCTCCGGATGGACGGTCACGCCCTGGTCGTGGAGGTGCCGCCCGAGCACGTCGCGTCCCTCGTCCACCTCGACGGTGAGGACGCCGCTCTCGGCCGTGTACGCCTCGACGGCCTGGGAGCGCAGCAGCCTCCCGCCGTCGATGATGACGACGTGCTCGCAGACCCGCTCCAGCTCGCCCAGCAGGTGCGAGGTGACCAGGACGCTGATCCCGAACTCGGTGCCGATCCGGCGGATCAGTTCGAGCATCTCGTCGCGTCCGGCCGGGTCGAGGCCGTTGGTGGGCTCGTCCAGGAAGACGAGCTTCGGGTCGTGGACGAGGGCCTGGGCGAGCTTCACCCGCTGGCGCATCCCCGTCGAGTAGCCGCCGATGGGACGGTAGCGCTCCTCGTACAGGCCGACGTGCCGCAGGGTGTCGGCGGCGCGCTCGCGGGCCGCGGTCGGCGGCAGCCCGCACATCCGGGCCATGTGCACGACGAACTCGGTCGCGGACACGTCCGGCGGCAGGCAGTCGTATTCGGGCATGAACCCGACGCTCTCCCGGATCCGCAGACCCTCGCGCGCGATGTCGAGGCCGAGGACGGTCGCGGTCCCGGAGGTGGGTGGCAGCAGCCCGAGGAGGATCTTGATGAGCGTCGACTTTCCGGCGCCGTTGGCGCCGACCAGGCCGACGACTCCGGGCTCGACGGCCACGGAGAGGTCGTCCAAGGCGGTCACCCGGGGGAACCTCATCGTCAGGCCCTGGGTGGCGATGATGGGCATACCGTCGAACCTAGCGGCTGGCTCCGCGTGGCACGTCACCCTGAAGGGCGATCAGGGGCAGCCTTTGGTCCGATGCCGCAACGACCTAAGTTCCCCGCAGCGCACTCCTTCGGCCACGCTGCCGCAGCACGACGGCCCACACGGCCCGCTGGAGGAGCAGCGTCAGCGTCCCCGCGATGATCATTCCGGCGACGTTGACCCCCAGCTGGAGCAGCGATCCGTTGATCTCGCTGCCGTGCTTGAGCGCCATCGCGACCGCGAGGTTGCCCGCCGCGGGCACGGTGGTGACCGAGATGAAGACCCCGACCAGCGCCGACGACTTGCCCGCGGTGAGCGACAGCACGCCCGCGGCGCCGGCGAGCAGCGCGACGATGAACGACCAGCGGTCCGGGCTGTAGATGAACGCGGTGAGCGGGCGGTCGTCCGGCAGGCGGTCCAGCTCGATCACGCCGGTCCACCGGGCGGCCAGCGCGCACACGTAGGTGACCGCGATCGCCGCGGCGAACCCGACGACCAGCGCCCGCAGCGCGTGCACGATGCGTCCGGGCTGGAGCCGGACGAGCCCGTAACAGATCGCCGCGATGGCCGCGAACTCCGGTCCGAGGACCATGGCGCCGACCACCAGCACCGGCGAGTCGATCAGCGCCGCGATCGCCGCGAGCTGCGTGGCCAGCACGAGGAACGCCACGAACGACCAGGTCAGCGCGGTGCCCTCGCTGACCTGCCGGTCCAGTTCCTCCCAGACGACGGCGTCGTCGCCATGCCCCGGCGCCAGGTCCTTGGCCACTTCGGCGCGGTCGGAGAGCGTGAGATCGACCTTGTCGAGGGCGATCGACCCGTCCCGGTCGACGCCGAGGGCGCGCAGCGCGTCCAGCACCTCGTTGGCCGACTCGCGGGCGATGTCGGCGGTGACGAGGTCGCCCTGCGGGGCACGGGCGGCGCCCTCGATCACGACGACGTTGGTGGCGCCCGCGCAGGCCGCCAGCTCCTTGCAGACCGCTTCCGTGCGCTCGGCCGGGACGATCGCTCTGAGATGCAACACGGGCCAATCGTGCCGTATGCGTCGCAGCGATTCCACGCGGGCGGACCCCGAGGAAGACCAGGCCACAATGATTGATCGATTATTTGCCTTCAAGAGGGCAAAAACCCCCGGAAACTCCCCCCAGGACGGTGAAGTCATGACACAGCCTCCGGTGCTGTTGAAGGCCGCGCGGACGGCCGCGGCGGGTCTCGCGCTCGTCGTCCCGTTGGCGACGGCGGGCTGCGAGGGCGACGTGGGCCTCTCGCAGACGGGATCGCCCTCGTCCGGCTCGACCAAGCCCGCCTCCGGCGACGAGGCCAAGGCGCGCAAGAACCTGTCCGGGCTGCGGATCTCGTCCTCGGCGGACGGCGGCTACCGGCGCGACAAGTTCGGCACGCGCTGGAAGGACACCGACCACAACGGCTGCGACCAGCGCAACGACGTCCTCGCCCGCGACCTGGCGAAGGTCGAGAAGAAGGGCCGCTGCATCGTGCTCGCCGGGAAGCTGGACGACCCCTACAGCGGCAAGCAGATCACCTTCGAGAAGAAGGACGCCGCCGAGGTGCAGATCGACCACGTCTACCCGCTCGCCCTCGCCTGGCGGATGGGCGCCTCCCGCTGGAGCGAGGACAGGCGCGAGCAGTTCGCCAACGACCACGACAACCTGCTCGCCGTCTGGGGCGTGCCCAACCGGCAGAAGAGCGACTCCGGCCCCGGCGAGTGGAAGCCCCAGAAGGGGTTCCAGTGCGTCTACGCGATCAAGTACATCGCGGTCGCGAAGGAGTACTCGCTCCCGGTGACGCGCTCCGACCACGACGCGCTCCAGGACTTCCTCGCCCGCTGCTGACCGGCCGTAAGCTCGTCCCCATGAGCGAATCTGGCGGCAAGGACGCCGAGCAGGACGTGGAGAGCGCCGAGCGGAAGCCGCCGCGGGTGCGGACGGAACGGGGCGTGGGGGCGCGGGCGACCGGTGCGGAGGTGACCGGCGCGTCCGCGACCGGGCTCACACTGCGGGCCGGGAACGGGCTCGGCTCCCTGGCGCTCGGGGCCATGGCCCTCGGCGCGGTCGCGGTCGGCGCGGTCGCGATCGGCAAGCTCGTCGTGAAGCGGGCGGTCGTCGACCATCTCCAGGCCGGGACCGTCGAGATCCGGCACCTGAAGGTCGGCCGGCTGGAGATCGACGAGCGCTAGCCGGGCGGGCGGCGCCCGTCCGGCTAGCCGAGGGTCGTGCGGACCACGCCGGCGAGGTGCTCGGCCACCGACCGGGCCTGCGGCTCGGACGCCGCCTCCACCATCACGCGCACCATCGGCTCGGTGCCGCTCGGGCGGATCAGGACGCGTCCGGTGTCGCCGAGGTCGGCCTCGGCGGCGGAGACGGCCGCGGCCAGCTCGGGGGAGGTCTTGGCGCGGTCCCTGTCGACGTCCTTGACGTTGATGAGGACTTGCGGCAGCCGCGTCATCACCTTGGCCAGCTCGTCCAGCGGGCGCCCACGGCGGACCATCGCGGCGAGCAGGTGCAGGCCGGTGAGGACGCCGTCCCCGGTCGTCGCGTGGTCCAGCATGATGACGTGGCCGGACTGCTCGCCGCCGAAGCCGAAGCCGCCCTCCTTCATCGCCTCCAGGACGTACCGGTCGCCGACCGCGGTCTCCACGACGGTGATGCCCGCCTCCCGCATGGCCAGCTTGAAGCCGAGGTTCGACATCACGGTCGCGACCACGGTGTCGCCGGCGAGCGCGCCGGCCTCCCGCAGGTCCAGGGCCAGGATCGCCATGATCTGGTCGCCGTCGACGACCTCGCCGCCCGCGGTCACCGCCAGGCACCGGTCGGCGTCGCCGTCGTTGGCGATGCCGGCGTCCGCGCCGTGCTCGCGGACGGCCTTCTGCAGCGCCTCCAGGTGCGTGGAACCGCAGCCGGAGTTGATGTTCAGCCCGTCGGGGGCCGCGCCGATCGTGATGACCTCGGCCCCCGCGCGGCGCAGCGCCTCCGGGGCGACGTCGCTGGACGCGCCGTTGGCGCAGTCGATGACGACGCGCAGGCCGTCCAGCGACACCGGGACCGTGGTCAGCAGGTGCGCGACGTACTGCTCGACCGCGCCGTGCGCCTCCCGGACGCGGCCGACGCCCGCGCCGGTCGGCGGCTCCCACGCCTCGCCGAGCCGCGCCTCGACGCGGTCCTCCAGCTCGTCGGGGAGCTTGTGGCCGCTGCGGTCGAAGAACTTGATCCCGTTGTCGGGGGCCGGGTTGTGCGAGGCCGACAGCATCACGCCGAGGTCGGCGTCCAGCGCGTGGGCCAGGTGCGCCACCGCGGGCGTCGGCAGGACGCCGAGCCGCAGCACGTCCACCCCGGCGCTCGCGAGGCCCGCCACGACCGCGGCCTCCAGGAACTCGCCCGAGGCGCGGGGGTCGCGGCCGACCACCGCGACCGGGCGGTGCCCCTTGAACGCGCCCTGCTCCCCCAGCACCCGCGCCGCCGCGACGGACAGGTCCATGGCGAGCGGGGCGGTCAGGTCGCGGTTGGCGAGTCCGCGCACGCCGTCGGTCCCGAACAGACGAGCCACAGTTCAACTCCCGATCAGAGGAAAGGTTCCGGAAAAGAGGGAGAGGACACCCGGAAAAGCGGACGAGCCGCCGCACCCGGGTGCGCCGGCCATGCGGGCCGGCTGCGGAGAAGCCACGGGGTGCGACGGCTCGTGCCGTCGATCAACGCTTGCTGTACTGCGGAGCCTTGCGGGCCTTCTTGAGACCGGCCTTCTTGCGCTCGGGCACCCGCGCGTCGCGGGTGAGGAAGCCGGCCTTCTTCAGCGCCGGGCGGTGCTCGATGTTGGCGAACTGCAGCGCGCGGGAGATGCCGAGGCGCAGCGCACCGGCCTGGCCGGTGGTGCCGCCGCCGTTCACGCGCGCGAGCACGTCGAACTGGCCCTCCAGGCCCAGCAGCACGAACGGCTCGTTCACGATCTGCTGGTGCACCTTGTTCGGGAAGTACTGGTCCAGGGTGCGGCCGTTGATCTTCCACTGGCCGCTGCCGGGAACGATGCGGACCCGCGCGATGGCCTGCTTGCGGCGGCCGGTGCCGGCCGCCGGGCCGGTCGCGACCGGCTGGCCGAGGAGGCCCTCGCCGGCGGACTCGGGGGTCTCGGTGCTGTACTCGGAGGGAGCTTCCTCGTACGAGTCGAGCTCGGCGGCCTGCTCGGCGCCGGTGGTGTCGTCCACGGTTCTCCTTGTGGTGTTCTAGCCAGGGCGGCTGGCCCGTCAGGCGGGTGCCCCGGCGGCCTCTGCTTCCGGGTCGCGCACGATCGCTCGTGCGCGGGGCGTCACTTCTTGATCTGGCTGATCTGCGTGATCTCGAACGGGACCGGCTTCTGCGCCTGGTGCGGGTGGTCCGGCCCGGCGTAGACCTTCACCTTGCCGAACATCTTCCGGCCGAGGGAGTTCTTGGGCAGCATGCCCTTGATCGCCTTCTCGACCGCCCGCTCGGGGTGCTTGGCCAGCAGGTCGGCGTAGCTCACCGAGCGCAGACCGCCCGGGTAGCCGGAGTGCCGGTAGGCCCGCTTCTGCTCCAGCTTGTTGCCGGACAGCGCCACCTTGTCGGCGTTCACGATGACGACGAAGTCACCGGTGTCGAGGTGCGGGGCGTAGATCGGCTTGTGCTTACCCCGGAGCAGCTGTGCGACCTGACTGGCGAGACGGCCCAGCACGACATCGGTCGCGTCGATGACGTACCACTGACGCTGGACGTCAGCGGGCTTAGGGGTGTACGTGCGCACGGTCGTCAGCCTTCGTTTCTCGTCGACTCTCAGCGGTCTCGATCCTCCACCCGTCCTCGCGGACGGGTGCCACTGGCAGCGGAATCCTGCTCGCGCCGATCAGAGGATCACCCGACCCGGCGCTCCGGGATGCCGGGGCCCGCACGCGGCCACGGGGGCGCACATGATGGGGACACACCGACAGGTCGTCGCGCCTCCCGCCTGCAGCGAGCAGGCGCCGACGCACACAACAAACACGCAGGATACTCGGCCGCGCGCACACGGGTCAAAACGAGCCGCCGTGGCGCTTCCAGCCGCGTGCCCAGTATGCCGCATCTCCCGGAATGCCCGAAAGAGGACGTTCAGCACCGCAACGGTCACGCTTTGTAGCGATCCGGCCTTTTCTGGAATCATTTCGGTAACGGAGGGTCCATATCGGGATATGGTGCCGGGCGACCGGTCCACGCCGGCTCACGCCGGCCCGCACCCGGGAGCCCCCGCTGACTACTCCCCGCAGACCAGCCGATCCCGCCGGAGGCCGCCGGCCCGGCAACGCCGGGCGCTCCGGCCCCGCGCGGCGCGACGCCTCGGCGCCCCGTGACGTCCCCGCGCGGCCCGACGGCCCTCCCTACCGGGACGAACTCGTCGCCAGCGGCCCGCGGCGCGCCCACCGGGAACCCCCGCCCGCGGGGCCGCGGCCGGGCGACGGCGACGCGTTCTGGAACGACCGCCCGCCGCGCGGGAAGCGCACGAAGCGGAAAGGCGCGAGGGGGATCGTCGTGGCCGCCACCGCGTCCGCCCTCGCCATCGGCACCGGCGTCGTGATCGACCGCCTCGTCCTGCCTCAGTTCCGGTCGGAGAAGACGTCCGCCTCCGGGGCGCAGCGCGACCCGTCCGTAGAGGTCCCGACCGGACCGCAGAGCGACCCGCTCGCCGCGACCGGCAACGGTTCCGGTTCCGGCTCAGGTTCCGGTTCGGGCGCGGGCGGCCGGACGAGCGCCTCTCCCGCGCCGACCGCCGAGGAGCAGACGCCGCCGCTGAAGGTGATCCACCCGCCGAAGAGCGCGTCGGCCAAGCCCTCCAAGCCCAAGAGGTCCCCCGGGTCGGACGCCCCCTCGACGCCGGGCGGGGGCACGACCCCGGGCGGCGGGTCCGGCGGCTCCGGCGGAGCGTCCGGTCCCGAGGCGAGCGTGGTGTCGCTCACCAACGCCGAACGCGCCAAGCACGGGTGCCCGGCGCTGCGCACCGACGCGCGGCTCGCCGCCGCGGCCCGCAAGCACTCGGCGGACATGGCGGCCAACAACTACTTCGACCACACGTCCCGCAACGGCGACAGCCCGTGGAAGCGGATGGAGGACGCCGGGTACAGCAGCCCCGGGGCGGAGAACATCGCCAAGGGCTACCCGACCGCCTCGGCCGTCGTGAAGGGCTGGATGGACAGCCCCGGCCACCGGGCCAACATCCTGAACTGCGGGCTGCGCGCCATCGGCGTCGGGATGGCCTCGGGGTCCGGCGGGCCGCTGTGGACGCAGGACTTCGGCTGGAAGTGACCGCCCCCGCCCGGCGGGGACACGACCTTCGGCAAATCACCGGCGTCCGGTTCGCCCCCATGTCATGGTGGGTGTCGCGAAGGTCCAGAACCCTGAACGAGGAACGGTAAGGTCCAACCCATGGGTTATCCGGGCGATCAAGGCAAACCCGGCGACTGGCCTCCCCGGCAGTCGCCGCACGCGCCGTACGGACCCGGAGCCGAAGCGCCACCGTACGGCCAGGACAACGACGAATCCCCTTTCGCACCACGTGACGAGGGGCCCGGCACGCCGCCGTTCGGCGGCGGCGGCAGCTTCGGCCAGGACAAGTTCGGCCAGGACAACTTCGGCAACGACGGGTTCGGCAACGCCCCCTACGGCGGCGGTGCGCCCGGTGGCGGGCCCGGGGGCGAGGCGCCCGGCGAGCAGACCGCGGCCTGGTCCGACCAGCCGCCCGCATGGGGCGACGAGCCCGTCGCCGGCGGCGCCTATGGCGAGAACCCCCCGGGCGAGGGCGGCTTCGGCTCCTACGAGGGCATGCCGCCCGGGCCGTCCGGCCCGCCCGAGCGCCCCGAGCGCCGCCGCAACCTCCCGCTGATCATCGGCGGCGCCGCGGTCGCCGGGATCCTCCTCATCGGCGGCGGCGTCGGACTGTCGTCGATGCTGAAGGGCGACTCCAAGCCGGAGTCGAAGCCGACGCAGGCCACGTCCCGGCAGCCGCAGGCCACGCCGAGCCCCACGCAGCCCGTCCTTGCTCCGGTGAAGCTCCAGAGCCGCACCACCGACCCCGCGCCGCTGACCCTCAAGGAGGTCTTCGGCAAGGCGACGTTCAAGTCGGGCCGTCTCAAGTACGTGCGGACGGCCGCCACCGGGAAGAAGAGCTGCACCGGCGTCGTCGGCGGCACGGCGCTGGCGAAGGCCCTCAAGAAGGGGCGCTGCACGCAGTCGCTCCGGGCCACCTACGCGCTCAGCAACGGCTCCCTCATCGGCACGGTCGGCGTGTTCAACCTGCAGACCGAGGCCGCGGCCAAGACGGCCGTGAAGGCCGCCGCCGCCAAGGACGCGTTCCTGGTGGCGCTGCCCGGCAAGGGCGTCAGCAAGAACAACGGCAAGGGCGAGGCGCTCGGCACCTCGCAGGCGCGCGGCCACTACGTCATCATGACCTGGGTGCAGCGGCCGGACGGCAAGAAGATTTCCACCAAGTACCATGCCGCCGTCCGGGTCTTCGGCACCCAGCTGGTCAAGGGCAGCAACCTGGCACTGGCGCTGCACTACCGGGAGACCGAAGGCAAGCCCCTTCAGAAGTGACCCCCATGAATACCCTCACTGCTTATGTCTGGACCTAGAGACGCACGGGAGCACGGCGAGCAGGCCGACGAGGCCGCTCCCCTCAAGCTCCCCGCCTTCGGGCTGGAGGCCCCCTGGTGGGCCGCGGAGTCCGCGGACGCCGCCCCGCCGGCCGAGCAGGCGCCGGAGATGCTGTCGGCGCCCGTGGTCGAGGAGGCCCTGGCCGAGGAGGCCCTCGCCGAGGCGGACGTCTCCGCTCCCGAGGCCCCCCGCCTCCCCGAGGTCCCCACCGCTCCCCACATCGCCTCGGCCCCGCCCGGGACGCTCGTCGCCGGGAGGGGCGTCCCGCGCGTCGACTCCCGCGGCGCCGTCCCCGCCGAGCCGATCGTCAAGCCACCGATCTCCCCCGACGAGACCGACCCCGAAGGCTTCCCGCCCGTCCCGCCCGCGCAGGGCGGGTTCCCGGACGCGACGCCACGAGGCGAGGGCGCGGGGGTCGTCACACCAGAGACCGAGGCCACCGTGGAACACCCCGCCGCGACCGACACCGCGACGGACGTCCCCGCGTCGCTTTCGGCGTTCGAGAAGGCCAAGAAGGCGGAGGACTCCGCCTCGCTCGCGCCCGTGCTCGTCCCGGACGCCATCCTGCCGCCCGGCGTCGTCCCGCCCACCGGAAGCGGCCCGTTCCCGCACGCCGACCCGGCAGCGGTGGGCGCGGCGGACGCCGAACAGCCCCAGGTGGGCACGCCGCTCTTCCCTGGCGAGGGCGCCGCCCCGGCCGACGCCCCGCCGCCCGGACGCCCCCCGCAGGGCATGCCCGTCACCGGCCGGGGCGGCGGCAAGGGGCGCCCGGTGCTGATCGGCGGCGTCGCCGCCGTCATCCTCGCGGCGGTCGGCGCCCTGTTCCTCATCGGCGGAACGGGATCGGACGGCGACGGCGGCAAGGACCGCAGGACCCCCGAGTCGCCCGCGGCGGCGCAGACCACGCCCGCGGTCACACCGTCCGCCACGGCCGCCGCCCCCGTGGACATCACCAACGAGAAGACCGACACCGCCGACCTGACGTTCCACGACGTCTTCCCGACCGAGACCATCCGGTTCGGCGACCGGACCTACCTCCGGGACCGCTGGTCGCTCAACCGGGACGTCACCTACGCGGCCCGCGGCTCCATGCTCGCCGCCCTGCGCAAGGACCAGTGCCGCAAGATCGTCCGTGCCACCTACATCGACCCGGAGAGCAAGCTCGCCGTCACCTCGGGGATCGCGGTGATGCCGACGAAGGCGGCCGCGATCGCCGTGAGCAAGTCGGGCGACCCCGCCCGCTACGAGTGGTTCCGCGGCATGGCGGGCAAGCGGTCCCCCGACATCGACCAGGCCGGCGGGTACGCGGCGGCGACCGTCCGCGGCCGGTACGTCGCCTACGCCTACGTCCAGTGGGCGAACGGCAGGAAGGCCAAGCCCGGCGACCCGACGATCAAGAAGGCGGCGCAGCTCTTCCTGGACTACGACCTGCGCCCGATCGTGGCGCGGTCCCGGGGCTGAGCCCCGGGACGGCGGGTCAGCCGCCCTGCCGGGGCGCGGCGCCGCCGGGCGGGGCGGGCGGCTGGTCGGCGGCCGCGGCGGCCGTGGCGTTCAGCGTCCGTACGCGGCGGGTCTCCTGGGCCCGCCTGGCCAGGCTCTCGTCCTCGGGATACCGGATCTCCTCCAGCGACAGGCCGTGTGCGGGCGCCACGTTCACGCCGGAGTCGCGGACGCGCGCCGCGAGCACCTGCGCGGGCCACTCGATCTCGCGCCGCCCGTCCCCCACCATCAGCAGCGCGCCGACGAGCGCGCGGACCATCGAGTGGCAGAACGCGTCGGCCTGCACGGTGGCGAGCGCGAGGTGCGGGTCGCGGTC
This sequence comes from Actinomadura sp. NPDC023710, assembly GCF_040639875.1. NCBI lineage: Bacteria > Bacillati > Actinomycetota > Actinomycetes > Streptosporangiales > Thermomonosporaceae > Actinomadura > Actinomadura sp. NPDC023710. The sequence continues at coordinate 45,505 of NZ_JBFAGB010000031.1, read as the reverse complement.
GTCGCGCGCCCACTCGTAGCGCAGCAACTCGCGGATCGTCGTCGCGCCCTCCCGCCTGCGGCAGTACGCGGCGAAGTCGTTCTCGCCGACCAGCCTGCGGGCGGCCTCGTTCATCCGGCCGAGGTTCAGGGGGCGGGGGTGCCACAGCACGTCGTGGCGGCGCAGCGGCTCCACCCCGAAGGGGTTGTCGCACACCCGGTACACGTAGCGGCGCGACAGCGCGGAGAACCGCGCGTCGAACCCCTCCGGGGCGATCGACACGCGCCACACCCGCACGTCCGGGGGCAGCAGCCCGGCGAGACGGCGCGGCATCGTCCCGTTGATCGCCGAGTAGGCGGCGACGGGGACGACGAGGTGGGCGACCTGCCCGCGGGCGTGGACGCCGGCGTCGGTGCGGCCGGCGACGGTGAGCATGGGCGGCGGGTCCAGACGCAGCATCCGGGCCAGCGCGTCCTCGATGACGCCCTGGACCGTCCGCTGGTTCGGCTGCCTCGCCCAGCCCGCGAAGTCCGACCCGTCGTAGGAGATGTCGAGCCGGAGTCGTACCAGTGCGGTCATGTCAGCCGAGTCGTCCTTCTGCAACGTCCGTCATCCCTCCGGGCACACCGCGTTCGTCGGGCACTCCCCTGACACGCTCCCCGGTGAACCCTCGCCCTCCTGCCATGACCATGCGATCAAGTCTGGCAAAGTTCGGGCCCGCCGTCCCGATGGAAACGGCGGGCCCTCACGAATGTCGAGCAAACGCTCGACCAGGTCAAACGGCGGATTACTCCTTCTCGCCCTTGTCCTTGGCTTCCGCGTCCCCGGCGGCCTCGTCCTTGGCGTCGGCGGCGGCGGTGTCGTCCGCCTCGGTCGCCGCCTCGTCCGCCTTGGCGTCGCTCTCCTCGGCCTTCGGCTCCGGGGCGGCCTTGGCGGCGGGAGCGGACCCGCCGGTGGACGCCGCCAGCTGCTCCTGCACCAGCTCGATCACGGCCATCGGGGCGTTGTCGCCCTTGCGCGGCCCGATCTTGGTGATGCGGGTGTAGCCGCCGGGACGGCTCTCGAAGCGCGGCGCGATCTCGGTGAAGAGCTCGTGCAGGACGCCCTTGTCGCGGATCGTCTTGGCGACCAGGCGACGGTTGTGCAGGTCGCCCTTCTTCGCCTTGGTGATCAGCTTCTCCGCCAGCGGACGCACCCGCCGGGCCTTGGCCTCGGTGGTGGTGATGCGGCCGTGCTCGAACAGCGCCGTGGCCAGGTTGGCCAGGATCAGGCGCTGGTGCGCGGCGCCGCCGCCGAGGCGGGCGCCCTTGGTGGGCTGGGGCATGTCGTTTCCTTCCTGCACCGGCCGTGTCAGGTACCGGTGTCAGCTGGTTCCGGACCGGCCGGGGGCCTCGGGCCCCCGGCCGCCGGACTCGGGTTCCTAGTACTGCTCGGTCTCGGCGTAGCCCTGGTCGTCGTCGCCGTAGTTGTCGGCCGCCGCGCTCGGGTCGAACCCGGGCGGGGAGTCCTTCAGCGACAGGCCCATGTCGTTGAGCTTCTGCTTGACCTCTTCGATCGACTTGGCGCCGAAGTTGCGGATGTCGAGCAGGTCCTGCTCGCTGCGGGCGACGAGCTCGCCCACCGAGTGGATGCCCTCGCGCTTCAGGCAGTTGTAGGAGCGGACGGTGAGGTTCAGCTCCTCGATCGGCAGGGCGAGGTCCGCGGCCAGCGCGGCGTCCGTCGGGGACGGGCCCATGTCGATGCCCTCGGCCTCGACGTTGAGCTCCCGGGCCAGCCCGAACAGCTCGACGAGGGTCTTGCCGGCGGAGGCGACCGCGTCGCGCGGCAGCATCGCCTGCTTGGTCTCCACGTCCAGGATGAGGCGGTCGAAGTCGGTGCGCTGCTCGACTCGGGTGGCCTCGACCTTGTAGGTGACCTTGAGCACGGGCGAGTAGATGGAGTCGATCGGGATCCGGCCGATCTCCTGGCCCGGCTGCTTGTTCTGCGCGGCCGAGACGTAGCCGCGGCCGCGCTCGACCGTCAGCTCCATCTCCAGCTTGGCCTTGTTGTTCAGCGTGGCGATGTGCAGGTCCGGGTTGTGGACCTCCACGCCCGCCGGAGGCGCGATGTCGGCCGCGGTCACCTCGCCCGGGCCCTGCTTGCGCAGGTACATGACGACGGGCTCGTCGTGCTCCGAGGAGACGACGAGCTCCTTGAGGTTCAGGATGATGTCGGTGACGTCCTCCTTCACCCCCGGCACGGTCGAGAACTCGTGCAGGACGCCCTCGATCCGGATGCTGGTGACGGCGGCACCGGGAATGGAGGAGAGCAGGGTACGGCGCAGCGAGTTGCCGATCGTGTACCCGAAGCCCGGCTCCAGCGGCTCGATGGTGAACCGCGACCGGTACTCGTCGACCTGCTCTTCGGTGAGAGTCGGACGCTGAGCGATGAGCATGGTGGTGCCTTCTTTCCGCGGTGCCCGCTATTTGACTACCGCGTTCTGGATTCTTCCCCGATCCGCCGGGGTCCCAACGGGGGACCCCGGCGGGCGTTGAGCCCTTACTTGGAGTAGAGCTCGACGATCAGCTGCTCCTGGACGGGAGCGTCGATCTGCTGCCGGACGGGCAGGGAGTGCACGAGGATCCGCATCTTCTCGCCGTCGACCCCGAGCCACGCCGGGACCTGACGCTCGCCGACCTCGGCCTTGGCGACCTGGAACGGCGTCATCTCCAGCGACTTGGGCTTGACGTCGAGGATGTCGGCCTCGCCGACCAGGGCCGACGGGATGTTGACCTTCTTGCCGTTGACCCGGATGTGGCCGTGCCGGATGAGCTGGCGGGCCATGTCGCGGGACTTGGCGAAGCCTGCCCGGTAGACGACGTTGTCGAGCCGGCGCTCCAGCAGCGTGAGCAGGTTGTCACCCGTCTTGCCCTGCTGGCGGGTCGCCTCGACGTAGTAGTTGTGGAACTGCCGCTCCAGCACGCCGTAGATGCGCCGCGCCTTCTGCTTCTCGCGAAGCTGCAGCAGGTACTCGGTCTCCTTGGGCCGACCGCGACCGTGCTCACCCGGCGGGTAGGGACGGATCTCGATCGGGCACTTCGGGCCCTCGCACTTGCTGCCCTTGAGGAACAGCTTCATCTTCTCGCGGCGGCAGAGCTTGCAGTCCGCACCGGTGTAACGAGCCATTGTTCTAGATCTCCCCTGCCTCAGACCCGGCGACGCTTCGGCGGGCGGCAGCCGTTGTGCGGAACGGGCGTGACGTCCTGGATCGAGCCCACCTCGAGGCCGGTCGCCTGCAGCGACCGGATGGCGGTCTCGCGGCCCGAGCCCGGGCCCTTCACGAAGACGTCGACCTTGCGCATGCCGTGCTCCATCGCGCGCCGGGCGGCGGCCTCGGCGGCCTGCTGCGCGGCGAACGGGGTGGACTTGCGCGAGCCCTTGAACCCGACGTGGCCCGAGGAGGCCCAGGAGATCACGTTGCCGTTGGGGTCGGTGATCGAAACGATCGTGTTGTTGAACGTGCTCTTGATGTGGGCGTGCCCGTGAGCGACGTTCTTCTTTTCCTTGCGGCGCACTTTCTTGGCGCCGACACGGCTCTTAGGAGGCATGTGCTCTCTCTACTCTTGAGGTCATCGATCCGGAGGACCGACTCCGGACTACTTCTTGCCGGCCTTCTTCTTGCCGGCCACGGTCTTCTTCTTGCCCTTGCGGGTGCGCGCGTTGGTCTGCGTGCGCTGACCGTGCACCGGAAGCCCGCGGCGGTGCCGGATGCCCTGGTAGCACCCGATCTCGATCTTGCGGCGGATGTCCGCCTGGACCTCGCGGCGAAGATCACCCTCGATCTTGTAGTTCGCCTCGATCCAGTCGCGGAGCTTGACCAGCTCGTCGTCGCCGAGCTGGTGCACGCGCAGGTCGCCGCTGATTTCGGTACCCGAGAGGGTCTCCAGCGCCCGCGTCCGGCCGATGCCGAAGATGTAGGTGAGAGCGACCTCAAGGCGCTTTTCGCGCGGGAGGTCGACGCCGAGGAGGCGTGCCATGTGGGCAGTTCCCTTCATTCGTCCGGAGGTATGGACGCACCGCTTCCGCGAACACCCTGCCCGGGTGGCGGCCCCGGCCTCCGAAGGTCCGGGGGTGCTCCTCCACACGACACTGCCGTACGTGCTGGACTCCGGATTTCCCGGACCCGGCACGTACGGCCGTGTGAAGGCTGCGGTGCGCTTGCTGGGTGGTGAGCGTCAGCCCTGACGCTGCTTGTGGCGCGGGTCGGAGCAGATGACCATGACCCGGCCGTGCCGACGGATGACGCGGCACTTGTTGCAGATCTTCTTGACGCTCGGCTTGACCTTCACTGGGTCTCCTAGAGATAAGGGTCACCCCCGCGCCGCCACGCACAGGGAAGGCAACCCCAGTGGGATTTACTTGTAGCGGTAGACGATCCGACCGCGCGTGAGGTCGTAGGGGCTCAGCTCCACAACAACGCGGTCGTCCGGCAGGATTCGGATGTAGTGCATCCGCATCTTGCCGCTGATGTGGGCGAGCACCTTGTGCCCGTTGTCGAGCTCCACCCTGAACATGGCGTTCGGCAGCGACTCGATGACGGTGCCCTCGATCTCGATGGCCCCTTCTTTCTTGGGCATGTCCTCCGCGCTTCGCTGATCGGCTCATTGGACGCGGCCCGGCTCTCCAGGGGAGAATCGGCCGCAACCCGCACCGCGGCGCGGAAGCGCCAGGAAGGGGAAATCGGGCGGCCGTCGACGGACCGACAAGGGAGTCTACGTCAACCGGCCGTCCAATGCGAAATCGACGCATGACACGCGTCCGGAGACTGCTCCCGAGTCAAGCATACATCGCCTGCGCGTTGTACCTTTCCAGGAGGAGAGACGTACGAGGAGGGTCAGCATGCCGAGCTATGACTTCGCGCTGATCCTCAGCCGTCCCCTCTACGAGGACGAACTCGACCCGCTGTTCGACCGCACGTACGGCGCGGTCACGGTGTCGATCATCAGCGAGCCGCAGCACGCCGACCATGCTCCAGCCCCCACCCACCACCGTCCGAACGACGAGCTCCGCTCGGCGGACCGTCTGGGCAACGCCTCGTGCACCTGGCCGGGCGCCACCCTCGCCGTGGCGATCATGGAGGTGGTCGGGCATGTCGAGGAGAGCGCGCCCGGCCTGCACGTCCTGCAGGTGGAGGCCGACCCGCTGCTGACCATCCGCGACATCGCCGAGCGGGTGGGCCGGTCCCTCGACTCGGTCCGGCACGCGATCACCGGGGCGCGCGGCGCCACCGGCTTCCCGTCCTCGGAGATGTCCACCGCCGGTCACCGGCTGTGGCGGTGGTCCAAGGTCGCCGCCTGGTACGGGCTGGACGACCCCCAGCTCATCGAGGCCAAGCCGACCGTCCAGGCCATCAACGGCTGGCTCGCCCTCCGCGACGTCGTCCCCGACGTCGCCCCCGCCCCCGAAGAGATCACTTCGGCCCTGTCCCTGGTCATCCCCCACGTCGCCTGACCGGCGCCCAGGCGGCCAGGCTCCCGCCCGGGGCGCGGACGGACGTGCCCCGCGCACCTTCACGCCCGGGCGACGAGGTCCTCGCCGGGGGGCGAGTCGACAGTGCGGCCACGCGGACGCGAAGATCGTCCCGGCGCCCGGCGCCCGGGGCTGCCCGGGGCGCGGGGTTCCGTGATGTGCTGGGGGCAACGGGGAGGGGATCGATGGCGATCATCGCGCAGCTCAGCGACATCCATCTGGCGGCCGGGCGCGACGGCGGGATGGACGACGACTCCGGGCCGGTCCGCGCCCTGCGGGCCGCCGTGTCGAGCCTGCTGTCGCTGCCCGCGCGGCCGGACGCCGTCGTCCTGACCGGAGATCTCGCCGACCGCGGCCAGCCCGCCGAGTACGCCCGGCTGCACGCGCTGCTGTCGCCGCTGCCGATGGCCGTCTACCCGATGTGCGGCAACCACGACGACCGCGACGAGATGCGCCGGATGTTCGCCGACCATCCGGCGGTCGCGGCGACGGGGACCGGGCCCGGGGCTCCCGTCCAGTACGCCGTCGACGTGGCCGGCGTGCGCCTGGTGTGCTGCGACACCACCGTCGACGGCCATCCCCACGGGCACATGAGCGAGGAGAGGCTCGACTGGCTGGAGGAGACGCTGAGCGCCGCGCCCGGCGTCCCGACCGTCATCGCCACGCACCACCCGCCGTACCCGATCGGGATGCGGTTCATCGACGACCTGCGGTTCGTCGACCCCGCCGGATTCGCGTCCGTGATCTCCCGGCACCCGCAGGTCGTCCGGGTGATCTCCGGGCACGCGCACCGGGCGACGGTCGGATCGCTGGCGGGACGGGTCTGCACCACCTGCCCGAGCACCTACCGGCAGCTGTTCCTCGACCTCACCCAGCGGGGCCGCGCGGCCGTCACCGGGGAGCCCGCCGGGTTCGCCCTCCACCTGGTCGGCGAGGACGGCACCGCCACCACCCACTTCGCCCCGACCGGGAACTACCGGCCCCTGATGGACGTGGAGTGAGCCCCGCCGGGCGGGCGCGTCAGCAGTCGCCCCGGCGCCCGCCGAAGAGCGTGCGCATCAGCAGGACGGCGCCCCACGGGCCCGCCACCCAGATCCACCACGGGTAGACCGCGCCCGCCGTCACCAGGATGATCAGCCACACCGTCACATTGATCGCGCTGACCGTCGCCCAGGCGCCCCACATCGCCCACATCCGCTGCGGTTCGAGGTCGCCGGACGGCCGCCGCGCCGGCGACGCGGTGCCCTTGCTCTGCGTCGCGGGGACCGGGAGCTGGTAAAGGTCCTCCTCCGGCAGGTCGGACGTGACCTCCTGGAGTTGCCCGAGCGTCTTCGCCCCGTAGACCGCGTCCAGCCGCTCCTGCAGCTCGTCCATCGTGATCCGGCCCTCCGCGCAGTGCTCGCGCAGACTCGCCGCCACCCGGTCGCGGTCGGCGTCCGACGCCCGGATCTCAGGGTTCGGCGCCATCGTTCCTCCGCTCCTCAGGACCTGCCTTCTCTATCCATTCTGCGGCGCGGATCCGAGCTTCGCGAACCGATCGCGGCCCTCGTCGAGCGCGGTCAGCACGCGAGGCCCGTCCGCCGTGACCGCGAACGTGTGCTCGAAGTGCGCCGAGGCGCGCCCGTCGGTCGTCACGACCGTCCAGCCGTCGTCGAGCTCGGCGGTCTCCTTCGTGCCGAGGTTCACCATCGGCTCCACCGCGAAGCACATGCCCGGCTCCAGGACGGGCCCGTGCCCGGGCGCCCCGTGGTTGGGGATCAGCGGGTCCATGTGCATCTCGGTCCCGATGCCGTGCCCGCCGTAGCCCTCGACGATGCCGTAGGGACCCTGAGAACGGATGTGGGCCTCGATCGCATGGGAGATGTCCGTGAGGCGGGCGCCGGCGCGCCCGGCCGCGAGGCCGCGCCACAGGGACGCCTCCGTGACCTCCAGCAGCAGCCGCTCCTCGTCGGTGATCTCCCCCACCGGGACCGTGATCGCCGCGTCGCCGTGCCAGCCCTCCACGATCGCGCCGCAGTCGATGGACAGCACGTCGCCCTCGCGAAGGATCTTGTCGGCCCGCGGGATGCCGTGCACGATCTCCTCGTTGACCGACGCGCAGATCGTGCCGGTGAAGCCGTGGTAGCCCTTGAACGAGGGGACGCCGCCGTTGTCGCGGATGTGCCGCTCGGCGAGCGCGTCCAGGTCCAGGGTGCTCATGCCGGGCTTGACGGCCTCGCGCAGCAGCTCCAGCGTCCGGCCGACGAGCAGCCCCGCCGCGCGCATCAGCTCGATCTGCTCCGCGGTCTTCATCTGGATCGTGAGCCTACGCCGTTTGAACATCTCTCCCCTTGCACCGGTTCTGGCGCCGAAACGGCCGCGCGGACGCGGGATCACCCGCGTCCGCGCCTACGGCTTCACGGCGGCCCGTCACTTCTCCCGCGGGCCCGTCACTTCTCCAGCGGGCGCAGGGCGGTGAGGGCGCGCTTGGTGACCTCTTCGACCGGTCCCGTCGCGTCGATGCCGACGAGGATGTTCTCGTCGGCGTAGAACTGCACCAGCGGCGACGTGTCGTGCCGGTACACCTCCAGGCGGTGCATGACGACCTCTTCCTTGTCGTCGTCCCGCTGGAACAGGCGACCGCCGCAGTCGTCGCAGATGTCGTCCTGCTTGTCGTCGAAGTCGACGTGCCAGATCCGGCCGCACTTGTCGCAGGTGCGCCGCCCCGACAGCCGCCGGACGACCTCGTCCTCGTCGACGACGAGCTCCAGCACGATGTCGAGGCGGGTGTCCCACTCGGCGAGGATCTTTTTCAGCGTCTCGGCCTGCGGGACGTTGCGCGGGAACCCGTCCAGCAGGAACCCGTCGCGTGCGTCGTCCTCGCCGAGCCGGTCGCGGACCATCGCGATCGTGACCTCGTCGGGGACGAGGTCGCCGCGGTCCATGTACTGCTTGGCCTGCCGGCCGAGCGGCGTCCCGCCGCTGACGTTCGCGCGGAAGATGTCACCTGTCGATATCTTCGGGACCGACAGATGAGATGCGATGAACTGGGCCTGCGTCCCCTTGCCCGCTCCCGGGGGGCCCACCAGGACGATACGCACTACCGGAGGAAGCCCTCGTAGTTGCGCTGCTGGAGCTGACTCTCGATCTGCTTCACGGTATCCAGTCCGACGCCGACGACGATGAGGATGCTCGTGCCGCCGAACGGGAAGTCCGAGCTCGCCTTCATGAGTGCGAAGGCGACCATCGGGATGAGGGACACGAGCCCCAGGTAGAGCGCACCGGGTGTGGTGATCCGGGTCAGCACGAAGTCGAGGTACTCGGCGGTCGGCCGACCAGGACGGATACCTGGGATGAATCCACCATACTTCTTCATGTTGTCGGCGACTTCAGTGGGGTTGAAGGTGATCGCCACATAGAAGTACGTGAAGAAGATGATGAAGACGAAGAAGATCCCCATATGCCAGGCGTTGTCCTGCTGGAGATAGGGCTGCACCTTCTGCAGCCACTTGGTGTTGGGCCACAACTGGGTGGCCAGAACCGGCAGGTAGAGCAGCGAGGACGCGAAGATGATCGGGATGATGCCGGCCTGGTTGACCTTCAGCGGGATGTAGGTCGACGTGCCGCCGTACATGCGGCGCCCCACCATCCGCTTGGCGTACTGGACGGGGATGCGCCGCTGCGCCTGCTCGACGAACACCACCCCGGCCATGATCGCCAGACCGACCAGGATCACGATCGCGAAGACGAACCCGTTCTTGGTCTTGTAGATGCTCCAGAACTGGGCGGGGAAGACCGCCACCACCTGGGTGAAGATCAGGATGGACATGCCGTTGCCGACGCCACGGTCGGTGACCAGCTCGCCCAGCCACATGATGACGCTCGTGCCCGCCACCATGATGACCACCATGGTGATGATCGGGAAGATGCCCTTGTCGTACAGGATGTCGCCGCTGCCGGAGATGCCCTGGAACAACTGGCCGGTGCTCGCCATCGCGACGATGCCGGTCGCCTGCAGGATCGCCAGCCCGACCGTCAGGTACCGGGTGTACTGGGTGATCTTCGTCGTGCCGGCCTGGCCCTCCTTCTTGAGGGCCTCCAGCCGCGGGATCACCACCGTCAGCAGCTGCAAGATGATGCTGGCCGTGATGTACGGCATGATGCCGAGCGCGAAGACCGACAGCTTCAGCAACGCGCCGCCGCTGAACAGATCGACCAGGCCGTAGAGCTGGTTGCTGTCCTTGGCCGCGTCCGCGGTCTCCTTCAGCACCTTCACGTTCACGTTGGGCGTGGGCAGGATCGAGCCGATCCTGAACACCACGATCATGAACAACGTGAAGAGGATTTTCTTACGCAGGTCAGGCGTACGGAAAGCCCGAGCGAACGCGGTCAGCACCATTCCTCCTGCGCGACTGGCGGGTTCATGGCCGCCGAGGGGGCGGTTTCAGATCCATGAGTTCGGGCGGAGAATACCCGGTGTGACGGCAGAGTGCGCAATCTCACGCCGAGTACCTTCGCTCGTGTGACTCTAACAGCAGATGACACCGGGGCCGCCCCGCCTGACCCGGCGGCCTGACGGCCCCGGGCCTCACGCGGGCACGGCCCCGGCATCGAAGGTGTTCCTTCTTACAGCTCGTCGGCGGATCCGCCGGCGGCGGCGATCTTCTCCTTGGCGGCGCCGGAGAAGGCGTGCGCCTTCACCTGGACCGCGACGGAGATGTCGCCCGTGCCGAGGATCTTGACCGGACGGCCGCGGCGCACCGCGCCCTTGTTCGCCAGGTCCTCCGCCGTGACCTCGCCGCCCTCGGGGTAGAGCGCGGTGAGCTTGTCCAGGTTCACGACCTGGAACTCGACCCGGTTCGGGTTCTTGAAGCCCTTCAGCTTCGGAACCCGGCGGATCAGGGGCATCTGGCCGCCCTCGAAACCGACGGGGACGGTGTTGCGGGCCTTGGTGCCCTTGGTGCCGCGGCCTGCGGTCTTGCCCTTGGACGCCTCGCCACGGCCCTTGCGGGTCTTGGCCTTCTTGGCGCCGGGGGCCGGACGCAGGTCGTGCACCTTGAGCGGGGTGCCCTCGGTCTCCGCGGCGGAGTCCTTACCGAGATCAGCCGCCATGTCAGTCGACCTCCTCGACGGCGACCAGGTGCGCCACCGTCCGGATCATGCCGAGCACCTCGGGGCGGTCCTCGCGGACCACGCTCTGCCCGATCTTCTTCAGGCCCAGGGTGCGCAGCGTGTCACGCTGGTTCTGCTTCTCGCTGATCACGGACTTGGTCTGCGTGATCTTCAGGTTGCTCACGACGACGCGACCTCCGCCCTCGGCTCGCTGCCCGCGGCACGCGCGCGCAGCATGGCCGCCGGGGCGACGTCCTCGATCGGCAGGCCGCGCTTGGCCGCGATCTCCTCGGGACGCTTCAGCGACTTCAGACCCGCGATCGTCGCGTGCACGATGTTGATCGCGTTGTCGCTGCCCAGCGACTTGCTCAGCACGTCGTGGATGCCAGCGCACTCCAGGACCGCGCGCACCGGGCCGCCGGCGATGACGCCGGTACCGGGGCTGGCCGGACGGAGCAGGACCTCGCCCGCCGCGTCGCGCGCCTGCACCAGGTGCGGGATGGTGCCCTGGATCCGCGGCACCTTGAAGAAGTGCTTCTTGGCCTCCTCGACGCCCTTGGCGATCGCCGCGGGCACCTCCTTGGCCTTGCCGTAGCCGACGCCGACGGTGCCGTTGCCGTCACCGACGATCACCAGGGCGGTGAAGCTGAAGCGACGTCCGCCCTTGACGACCTTGGCGACACGGTTGATCGCCACGACCTTCTCGATGTACGACTGGCCCTTGTCGGCGCCACCGCGGCGGTCGTCGCGGCGGTCGCGACGGTCGCCACCCTGACCGCCGCCACGCCTCTGCGCTGCCATCAGTGGTTCCTCTCGTTCACCTTGTAAAGGGCCATCAGAGCTCGAGGCCCCCCTCACGCGCACCGTCCGCGACAGCGGCGATGCGACCGTGGTACTTGTTGCCGCCGCGGTCGAACACGACCGCGTGGACGCCGGCCTGCTTGGCCCGCTCGGCGACGAGCTCGCCGACCTTGCGGGACTTGGCCGTCTTGTCGCCGGAGTCGGCGCGCAGGTCCGCCTCCATCGTCGACGCGCTGGCCAGCGTGTGGCCCTTGTCGTCGTCGATGACCTGGACGAACACGTGCCTGCTGGAGCGGGTCACGACCAGGCGCGGCCGTGCGGCGCTGCCCACGACCTTCTTGCGGACCCGCAGGTGCCGGCGCTTGCGAGCAAGCTGGCGACCGCTCGTGGCCTTGCCGGCCAGGGTCTTGGTGCCTGCCATGACTACTTACCAGCCTTTCCGACCTTGCGGCGGATCTGCTCGCCCTCGTAGCGCACGCCCTTGCCCTTGTACGGGTCGGGCTTGCGCAGCTTACGGATGCGGGCGGCGATCTCACCGACGAGCTGCTTGTCGATGCCCTCGACGACGAGCTGCGTCGGCCTCTCCACCGTGAAGGTGATGCCCTCCGGCGCCTCGAACGGGATCGGGTGGCTGTAGCCGAGCGAGAACTCCACGTTCTTGCCCTTGGCCACCACCCGGTAGCCGACGCCCTGGATGACCAGGGTCTTCTTGTAGCCGTCGGTGACCCCGACGACCATGTTGTTGATCAGCGTTCGGGTGAGCCCGTGCAGGCCGCGCACCTTGTTGACGTCATTGGGCCGGGAGACGACGAGCTGGCCGTCCTCCTGCTTGACCTCGATGGGCTCGGCGACGGTGTGCGAGAGCGTGCCCTTCGGGCCCTTGACGGTGACCTCGCGGCCTTCGAGCTTCACCTCGACACCGCTGGGCAGGCCGATGGGGAGACGTCCGATACGAGACATTTGTAGTGCCCTCCCCTCACCAAACGTAGGCGAGGACTTCCCCGCCCACTCCACGCTTGCCGGCCTGACGGTCCGTCATCAGGCCCGAGGACGTCGAGATGATCGCGACGCCCAGCCCGCCCAGGACCTTCGGCAGGTTGTCCTTCTTCGCGTACACGCGCAGACCCGGCTTCGAGACGCGCTTGATGCCGGCGATCGAACGCTCGCGGGTCGGGCCGAACTTCAGCTCGATCAGGAGCTTCTTGCCGACCTCGGCGTCCTCCACGGTCCAGCCCGAGATGTAGCCCTCCTGCTGGAGGATCTCGGCGATGTGCGCCTTGATCTTCGAGTACGGCATCGCCACGGAGTCGTGGTACGCCGAATTCGCGTTACGCAGACGCGTCAGCATGTCTGCGATCGGGTCGGTCATCGTCATGGCCTACTGGCCCTCCCTCGCCACGGTTTCCTCGGATTGATGCGGCCCGTGGACCTTTGGCGCGGTCGTGGGCGCCCTCTCAGGCGCCCGGTTGGTCATTACAGGCCGGCTCCCGCCGCCCCCGGAGCCGCGCTCCGGGGGACGCGGTCACCAGCTGGACTTCGTGATGCCAGGCAGCTCGCCGCGGTGGGCCATCTCCCGGAAGCACACACGGCACAGGCCGAACTTCCGGTAGACGGAGCGCGGACGCCCGCAGCGCGAGCACCGAGTGTACGCGCGCACGCCGAACTTCGGCTTCCGCGCCGCCTTGGCGATCAGCGACTTCTTCGCCATGCTCAGCTCTCCTTGAAGGGGAAGCCCAGGAGCTTGAGCAGCGCCCGGCCCTCGTCGTCGGTCTTCGCGGACGTCACGACCGTGATGTCCATGCCCCGCGAGCGGTCGATCTTGTCCGGGTCGACCTCGTGGAACATGACCTGCTCGGTCAGCCCGAAGGTGTAGTTGCCGTTGCCGTCGAACTGCTTCGGCGACAGCCCGCGGAAGTCGCGGATACGGGGCAGCGCCGTGGCGAGCAGGCGGTCCAGGAACTCCCACATCCGGTCGCCGCGCAGCGTGGCGTGCGCGCCGATCGGCATGCCCTCGCGCAGCTTGAACTGCGCGATGGACTTGCGGGCCCGGTTCACCGCGGGCTTCTGCCCGGTGATCGCCGCCAGGTCGCGGATCGCGCCCTCGATCAGCTTGGCGTCCTTGGCCGCGTCACCGACCCCCATGTTGACCACGATCTTGGTCAACGAGGGGATCTGCATGACGTTGGCGTAGCCGAACTGCTCGCGCATCTGGCCCGCGATCTCCTCGCGGTAGCGCACCTTGAGCCTCGGCGTCGGCACGGGACGCTCGGTAACGGTCTCGGTCATCGGTCTCAGATCTCCTTACCGCTACGGCGCGAGATCCGAACCTTCGTGCCGTCGTCGTTGGTGCGGTAACCGACCCGTGCCGGCTTGCCGTCCTCGACGATCGCGACGTTGCTGACGTGCAGCGGCGCCTCGACCGTGACGCGACCGCTCTCCTTGCCGGCACGCTGCTGGTCGGCCTTGATGTTCTTGGTGATGAGGTTGACGCCCTCGACGACGACCCGCTCCTCGCGCGGGATGACGCGCAGGACCTTGCCCGTCGCGCCCTTGTCCTTGCCGGCGATGACGATGACCTCGTCGCCCTTACGGATCTTCATCAGAGCACCTCCGGCGCGAGCGAGATGATGCGCATGAACTTCTTCTCGCGCAGTTCGCGGCCCACCGGGCCGAAGATACGGGTGCCGCGGGGGTCGCCGCCGTCCTTGATGAGGACGGCGGCGTTCTCGTCGAAGCGGATGTAGGAGCCGTCCGGGCGCCGGCGCTCCTTGCGGGTGCGCACGACGACCGCCTTGACGACGTCACCCTTCTTCACGCCGGCGCCGGGAAGGGCGTCCTTCACCGTCGCGACGATGATGTCGCCGACTCCCGCGTAGCGCCGACCCGAGCCGCCGAGAACCCGGATGCAAAGGATCTCCTTCGCACCCGTGTTGTCGGCGACCTTGAGTCGCGACTCCTGCTGGATCACGTCTAACTCCTGTTCGTCACACCGGTTCTCGGCGCCCCCTTCGCGGGCGCCGAGCCTGGTGGAACCAGACTGTGGTCAATAGCGGGACTGCGTCCCGCGGGCCTGCGGCCCTACTTGGCCTTCTCGAGGATCTCCACCACGCGCCACCGCTTGGTGGCCGACAGCGGGCGGGTCTCCATGAGACGGACACGGTCGCCGACGCCGCACTCGTTGGCCTCGTCGTGCGCCTTGTAGTTCTTCGTGCGGCGGATCACCTTGTGGTACTTGGGGTGCTTCACGCGGTCCTCGACGGACACGACCACGGTCTTGTCCATCTTGTCGCTGACCACGAGACCCTCAAGGATCTTGCGGCTGCTCCGCTGCTCGGTCTGCTGCTCGGTCATTCGTTGCCCTCCGCGGCGTCCTCGACCGTCACGATGCCGAGCTCGCGCTCCCGCATCACGGTGTAGATGCGAGCGATCTCGCGCTTGACGGTGCGCAGCCGCCCGTGGCTCTCAAGCTGGCCGGTCGCGGCCTGGAAGCGGAGGTTGAACAGCTCCTCCTTGGCCTCCTTGAGCTTGGTGACCAGGACGTCCTCGGGCTCGGTCCGCAGGTCGTCGGCGGTAAGACCCTTGGCCATCAGGACTCACCCACCTCTCGCTTGACGATCTTGCACTTCATCGGCAGCTTGTGGATCGCGCGGGTGAGCGCCTCCCGAGCAACCTGCTCGTTCGGGTAGGAGATCTCGAACAGCACGCGGCCCGGCTTGACGTTGGCCACCCACCACTCCACGGAACCCTTGCCGGAGCCCATGCGGGTCTCGGCGGGCTTCTTGGTCAGCGGACGGTCCGGGAAGATGTTGATCCAGACCTTGCCGCCACGCTTGATGTGGCGGGTCATGGCGATACGAGCGGCCTCGATCTGCCGGTTGGTCACGTACGCGCTCTCGACGGCCTGGATGCCGTACTCGCCGAACGTCACCCTCGTGCCGCCCTTGGCCATGCCGCGGCGCTTCGGGTGGTGCTGCTTGCGGTGCTTGACCTTGCGAGGGATCAGCATCGGTTACTCAGCTCCCCTCACCCTGCGGAGCAGCCTCGGCGGTCGGCGCCGGCTGCTCGGAACCCTGCTGCTGCTTCTGCTCGCCGCCGCGACCGCCGCCGCCACCGGCGCCACCGGCGCCGCCACGGCCACCACGGCCACCACGGCCGCCGCCACGACGCTCACCGCGACGCTCACGGCCACCGCCGCCGCCCGCGGCGCGCTGCTGCGCGGCCTGCTGCTCGCGCTCGGCGCGCGTCTGCGCGGCCTCGCCCTTGTAGATCCACACCTTGACGCCGATGCGGCCGAACGTCGTCCGGGCCTCGTAGAACCCGTAGTCGATGTCGGCGCGCAGCGTGTGCAGCGGGACCTGGCCCTCGCGGTAGAACTCCGACCGCGACATCTCGGCGCCGCCGAGGCGGCCGCCGCACTGGACCTTGATGCCCTTGGCACCGGACTTCATCGCGGACTGGATCGCCTTGCGCATGGCACGGCGGAACGCGACGCGGCTGGACAGCTGCTCGGCCACGCCCTGCGCGACGAGCTGCGCGTCGATCTCGGGGTTCTTGACCTCGAGGATGTTCAGCCGGACCTGCTTGCCGGTCAGCTTCTCCAGGTCGCCGCGCAGGCGCTCTGCCTCCGCGCCGCGACGGCCGATGACGATGCCCGGCCGGGCGGTGTGAATGTTGACCTCGACGCGGTCACGGGTCCGCTCGATCTCCACCTTGGAGATGCCCGCCCGGTCCATGCCCTTTTGCAGCATGCGCCGGATCTGGACGTCTTCCTTGACGTAGTCCTTGTAGAGCTTGTCGGCGAACCACACGGACTTGTGATCGGTGGTGATGCCGAGCCGGAACCCGTGCGGGTTGATCTTCTGACCCACTACCGGGCCCTCCTCGTCTTCTTACCGCCGCCGGACGCGGCCACAGCGTCGTCTCGCGACTCCACGACCACGGTGATGTGGCTCGTGCGCTTGTTGATGCGGTAAGCCCGGCCCTGGGCGCGGGGGCGGAAACGCTTGAGCGTCGGCCCCTCGTCCACCCACGCGCGACTGACGACGAGCGTGCCCGAGTCGAGCTTGAAGTTGTGCTCGGCGTTGGCGATGGCACTCGCCAGCACCTTGCCCACCGGCTCACCGGCTGCCTGGGGGGCGAACCGCAGCACCGCCTGAGCCTCCGCGGCAGGCAGGCCGCGGATGAGGTCCACCACGCGGCGGGCCTTCCTGGGCGTGACGCGGATGAACCGCGCCTGGGCCCTGGCTTCCATCGCTGTTCCCTCTCTCCTACGTGCTAACTGCTCTGCCTGCTCAGCCTCGGCGGCTGCGGCGGTCTTCCTTGACGTGGCTGCGGAACGTACGCGTCGGCGCGAACTCGCCGAGCTTGTGTCCCACCATCGAGTCGGTGATGAACACCGGGACGTGCTTGCGGCCGTCGTGCACGGCGATCGTGTGACCGATCATGTCCGGCACGATCATGGAGCGCCGCGACCACGTCTTGATGACGTTCTTGGTGCCCTTCTCGTTCTGGACGTCCACCTTCTTGATGAGGTGGTCGTCCACGAACGGGCCCTTCTTCAGGCTACGTGGCATGACGAGCGACTCCTACCGCTTCTTCTTGCTGCGACGACGGACGATCAGCCGGTCGCTCGACTTGTTCGCCTGGCGAGTGCGGCCTTCCTTCTTACCGGCCGGGTTCACCGGGTGCCGGCCACCGGAGGTCTTGCCCTCACCACCACCGTGCGGGTGGTCGATCGGGTTCATGGCCACGCCGCGGACAGTCGGGCGCTTGCCCTTCCACCGCATGCGGCCGGCCTTGCCCCAGTTGATGTTCGACTGCTCGGCGTTGCCGACCTCGCCGACCGTCGCGCGGCAGCGCACGTCCACCATCCGCATCTCGCCGGAAGGCATGCGCAGCGTGGCGTACTTGCCCTCCTTGGCCAGCAGCTGGACGCCAGCGCCCGCGCTGCGGGCGATCTTGGCGCCGCCGCCGGGCCGCAGCTCGATGGCGTGCACGACCGTACCGGTCGGGATGTTGCGCAGCGGAAGGCAGTTGCCCGGCTTGATGTCCGCGCCCTGCCCGTTCTCCACCCGGTCGCCCTGGCGCAGGCCACGCGGCGCGAGGATGTAACGCTTCTCGCCGTCCGCGTAGTGCAGCAGCGCGATCCGCGCGGTGCGGTTCGGGTCGTACTCGATGTGCGCGACCTTGGCCGGAACGCCGTCCTTGTCGTGCCGGCGGAAATCGATCAGGCGGTACGCGCGCTTGTGCCCGCCGCCCTGGTGCCGGGTCGTGATGCGGCCGTGGTTGTTGCGGCCGCCCTTCTTGGGGAGCGGACGCAGCAGCGACTTCTCGGGTTCGCGGCGCGTGACCTCGACGAAGTCGGCCACGCTGGACCCGCGACGACCCGGAGTCGTCGGCTTGTAATTACGGATGCCCATCTTTTTCGTTCATCCCTTGTCAGTCTTCGGGACGACCTGGCCTGTTTAGGCCGGGCCGCCGAAGATGTCGATCCGCTCGCCCTCGGCAAGGCTGACGATGGCGCGCTTGGTGTCCTTGCGCTTGCCGTAGCCGAACCGCGTGCGCTTGCGCTTGCCCTGCCGGTTGAGCGTGTTCACGCTCGTCACCTTGACACCGAACACCGACTCGACGGCCTGCTTGATCTGCGTCTTGTTGGCGTCCGTGCGGACGACGAAGGTGTACTTGTTCTCGTCCAGCAGCCCGTAGCTCTTCTCCGAGACGACCGGCGCGATGATGACGTCGCGGGGGTCAGCGATCTTGTTCATGTGCGACCCTCCTTACTTCTTCTTCGCGCGCGAGACGAACTCGTCGTACGCCGTCTTCGTGAAGACGACGTCGTCGTTCACCAGCACGTCGTAGGTGTTGAGCTGGTCGGAGACGATCACGTGCACGCTCGGCTCGTTGCGCAGGCTCTTCCAGGTCACGTCGTCCTCGCGGTCCAGAACCAGCAGGACGCGCTTGGCCTCGGTGATGTCGCGCAGCGCCTTCAGCGCCGTCCTCGTCTTCGGGGTGTCGCCCTCGATGAGGTTGTCGACCACGTGCACCCGGCCGAACCGGGCGCGGTCGGACAGGGCGCCGCGCAGTGCGGCGGCCTTCATCTTCTTGGGCGTCCGCTGCGAGTAGTCCCGCGGCTGCGGGCCGTGCACGACGCCGCCGCCGGCGAACTGGGGCGCGCGGGTCGAGCCCTGGCGGGCGCGGCCGGTGCCCTTCTGCCGGTACGGCTTCTTGCCACCGCCGGAGACGTCGCCCCGGGTCTTGGTGGCGTGCGTGCCCTGGCGCGCCGCGGCCAGCTGCGCCACCACGACCTGGTGGATCAGCGGCACGCTGGTCTTCGCGTCGAAGACCTCGGCGGGCAGTTCGATGTCGAGCTTGGAGGTCACTTGCCCGCTCCCTTCACTGCGTCGCGGACCAGCACCACGCCGCCGTTGGGACCGGGAACCGCGCCCTTGATGAGCAGCAGGTTCTTCTCCGCGTCGATGGCGTGGACGGTCAGGTTCTGCACGGTGGTACGGGCGTTGCCGTGCCGTCCCGCCATGCGGAGGCCCTTGAAGACGCGACCAGGGGTCGCGCAGCCGCCGATCGAACCCGGCGAGCGGTGCTTGCGCTGGGTGCCGTGCGAGGCGCCGAGGCCCTTGAAGCCATGGCGCTTCATGACACCGGCGGTGCCCTTGCCCTTGCTGGTGCCGGTAACGTCGATCTTCTGGCCGGCCTCGAAGACGCTGGCGGTGATCTCCTGGCCGAGTTCGAACTCGGTGGTGTCGTCAGCCCGCAGTTCGACGAGGTAGCGGCGCGGCGTGACGCCGGCCTTCTCGAAGTGACCCGTGCTCGGCTTGTTCACCTTGCGCGGGTCGATCTGCCCGAACCCGAGCTGGACGGCGGTGTAGCCGTCCTTCTCCTGGCTCTTGAGCTGGGTGACGACACACGGCCCGGCCTGGACGACGGTCACCGGAACGATCCGGCCCTCATCGTCGAAGACCTGGGTCATGCCGAGCTTCTCGCCCAGGACGCCCTTCCTCTGCGTACTCATCTCTCGGTGCGTCCCTTAGAGCTTGATCTCGATGTCAACGCCGGCCGGAAGGTCGAGTCGCATCAGCGAGTCGACCGTCTTGGGCGTCGGGTCGATGATGTCGATCAACCGCTTGTGCGTGCGCATCTCGAAGTGCTCGCGGCTGTCCTTGTACTTGTGCGGCGAACGGATGACGCAGTACACGTTCTTCTCGGTCGGCAGCGGCACCGGGCCCGCGACCTTGGCGCCCGTCCGCGTCACCGTCTCAACGATCTTCTTCGCGGAGGTGTCGATGACCTCGTGGTCGTAGGCCTTGAGCCGGATGCGGATCTTCTGTCCCGCCATGGTGGCCTCGGTGTCCTTTGCTGTAGTGCCGCTGGTTACTTCAGTGGTCGTGACGCGGCGGCCCGGTTGAGGTTGCCCGACGACCGGGCCGCCGCGTGACGAGGGGTGTTACTTGATGACCTTGGTGACGCGACCGGCGCCGACCGTCCGGCCGCCCTCACGGATGGCGAACTTCAGGCCCTCCTCCATGGCGACGGGCTGGATCAGGTCGACGCGCATCTCGGTGTTGTCGCCCGGCATGACCATCTCGGTGCCCTCGGGGAGGTTCACCACGCCGGTGACGTCGGTGGTCCGGAAGTAGAACTGCGGACGGTAGTTGTTGAAGAACGGCGTGTGCCGACCGCCCTCGTCCTTGGACAGGATGTAGACCTGCGCCTCGAACTCGGTGTGCGGGGTGTTCGTGCCCGGCTTGATCACGCACTGGCCGCGCTCGACGTCCTCGCGCTTGATGCCACGCAGGAGCAGGCCGACGTTGTCGCCCGCCTGGCCCTGGTCGAGCAGCTTGCGGAACATCTCGACACCGGTGACGGTGGTCGAGGTGGACTCCGGCTTGATGCCGATGATGTCGACGGTCTCGTTGACGTTGACGACACCGCGCTCGATGCGGCCGGTCACGACGGTGCCGCGGCCGGTGATCGAGAAGACGTCCTCGATCGGCATCAGGAACGGCTTCTCGGTGTCACGCACCGGCTCCGGCACGTTCTCGTCGACGGCGTCCATCAGCTCGACGATCGACGCGGACCACTTCTCGTCGCCCTGCAGCGCCTGGAAGGCGGAGACGCGCACGACCGGGACGTCGTCGCCCGGGAACTCGTACTCCGACAGCAGCTCGCGGACCTCGAGCTCGACGAGCTCCAGGATCTCCTCGTCGTCCACCATGTCGCACTTGTTCAGGGCGACGACGATGTAGGGGACGCCGACCTGGCGGGCCAGGAGCACGTGCTCCTTGGTCTGCGGCATCGGGCCGTCGGTGGCGGCGACCACGAGGATGGCGCCGTCCATCTGCGCCGCACCGGTGATCATGTTCTTGATGTAGTCCGCGTGCCCCGGGCAGTCCACGTGCGCGTAGTGCCGGGCCTCGGTCTGGTACTCGACGTGCGCGATCGAGATCGTGATGCCGCGCTCGCGCTCCTCCGGCGCCTTGTCGATGTCCTCGAACGGCGTGAAGGGGTTGAGGTCCGGGTACTTGTCGTGGAGCACCTTGGTGATCGCCGCGGTAAGCGTGGTCTTACCGTGGTCGATGTGTCCAATGGTGCCGATGTTCACGTGCGGCTTCGTCCGCTCGAACTTGGCCTTCGCCACTGGTTGCTCCTTGTTGCTCCTCGGCCGCCTAGACGACCGCTTCGTTTACGTTCTGGTGATCTGTGGGCAGGCCCGGGTGCTTACTCGCCCCGCGCCTTGGCGATGATCTCCTGCGCGACGTTCGTGGGAACCTCGGCGTAGGAGTCGAACTGCATGGTGAAGACAGCCCGGCCCTGGGTCTTGCTGCGCAGATCACCCACGTAGCCGAACATCTCGGACAGAGGCACGAGCGCCTTGATGACGCGCATGCCGTGCCGCTCGTCCATGGACTGGACCTGACCGCGACGGCTGTTGAGGTCGCCGATCACGTCGCCCATGTTGTCCTCGGGCGTGGTGACCTCGACGGACATCATCGGCTCCAGCAGCGTGGGGGACGCCTTGCGGGCGGCCTCCTTGAACGCCATGGAACCGGCGACCTTGAACGCCATCTCCGACGAGTCGACCTCGTGGTAGGCGCCGTCCCTCAGCGTGACCTTGACGCCCACCATCGGGTAGCCGGCGAGGACACCGAACTCCGCGGCCTCCTGGCAGCCCGCGTCGACCGACGGGATGTACTCCCGCGGGATGCGGCCACCGGTGACCTTGTTCTCGAACTCGTAGCCGTCGGACCCGCCGCCGAGCGGCTCCAGGTCGATGATCACGCGGCCGAACTGGCCGGAGCCACCCGTCTGCTTCTTGTGGGTGTACTCGACCTTCTCGACCTTGCGGCTGATCGTCTCGCGGTAGGCGACCTGCGGCTTGCCGACGTTGGCGTCGACCTTGAACTCGCGCTTCATCCGGTCGACGAGGATCTCCAGGTGGAGCTCGCCCATGCCCGAGATGACGGTCTGGCCGGTGTCCTCGTCCGTGCGGACCTGGAAGGAGGGGTCCTCCTCGGCCAGCCGCTGGATCGCGGTGCCCAGCTTCTGCTGGTCGGCCTTGGTCTTCGGCTCGATCGCGACGTGGATGACCGGCGCCGGGAAGTTCATCGACTCCAGCACGATCGGGTTCTTGTCGTCGCACAGCGTCTCACCGGTGGTGGTCTGCTTGAGACCCATCACCGCGACGATGTCGCCGGCGCCCGCGCGCTCGATCTCGGTGCGCTTGTTGGCGTGCATCCGGTAGATCTTGCCGATGCGCTCCTTGCGCTCCTTGACGGAGTTCATCACGTTCGCGCCGGACTCCAGGACCCCGGAGTAGACGCGCACGAAGGTGAGCTTGCCCAGGTGCGGGTCGCTCGCGATCTTGAACGCGAGCGCGGAGAACGGCTCGTCCTCGCTCGGCTTGCGGATGAGGACCTTCTCCTCGTCGCGGACGGCGTGGCCCTCGATGGCCTCCACGTCCAGCGGCGAGGGGAGGTAGCGGACGATCGCGTCCAGCAGCGGCTGCACGCCCTTGTTCTTGAAGGCCGTGCCGCAGGTCACCGGGGTGAGCTTCGCGGCGATCGTCGCCCGACGGATGCCGTCGTGCAGCTGCTCCACGGTGGGCTCGTTGCCCTCCAGGAACAGCTCCATGATCTCGTCGTCGTTCTCCGCGAGGGTCTCGACGAGCTTGTCGTGCCACTCACGGGCCGTCTCGGCGTGCGACTCGGGGATGTCGATGGTGTCGTACATCTCGCCGAGCTTGGCCTCCTCGTTCCACACGAGGGCCTTCATCCGGACGAGGTCGACGACGCCCTTGAAGTCGGACTCGGCGCCGATCGGGAGCTGCAGCACCAGCGGCGTGGCGTTGAGCCGGTTCTCGATCATGTCGACGCAGCGGTGGAACTCCGCGCCGACCCGGTCGAGCTTGTTGACGAAGCACATGCGCGGCACGCCGTACCGGTCGGCCTGGCGCCACACCGTCTCGGACTGGGGCTCCACGCCGGCGACCCCGTCGAACACCGCGACCGCACCGTCGAGCACCCGCAGGTTGCGCTCCACCTCGATGGTGAAGTCGACGTGGCCGGGGGTGTCGATGATGTTGATCGTGTGCTTGGCGTCGTCGACGGGCCACTCGCAGGTGGTGGCGGCGGAGGTGATGGTGATCCCCCGCTCCTGTTCCTGCTCCATCCAGTCCATGGTGGCGGCGCCGTCGTGCACCTCGCCGATCTTGTAGCTCATCCCCGTGTAGTACAGGATGCGCTCGGTCGTGGTGGTCTTGCCCGCGTCGATATGGGCCATGATCCCGATGTTGCGGACCTTGGCCAGGTCTACACCGGTTTTGGTAGCCACTGCCGTCCTCGCGTCGTCTCTCGTCGTTGCAGATCCGCCGGATTACCAGCGGTAGTGAGCGAAGGCCTTGTTGGACTCCGCCATCTTGTGCGTGTCCTCGCGCTTCTTGACAGACGCGCCAAGACCGTTGCTCGCGTCGAGCAGCTCGTTCATCAGCCGCTCGGTCATGGTCTTCTCGCGGCGCTGCCGGGCGTAGAGCACCAGCCAGCGCAGGGCGAGGGTGGTGCTGCGCGCCGGCCGCACCTCGACGGGGACCTGGTAGGTCGCGCCACCGACGCGGCGGCTGCGCACCTCCAGGGTCGGCTTGACGTTGTCGAGCGCGCGCTTGAGCGTGACGACCGGGTCGTTGCCGGTCTTCTCGCGGGCGCCCTCCAGGGCGTCGTACACGATGCTCTGCGCGATGGAGCGCTTGCCGTCCAGGAGAACCTTGTTGATGAGCGCGGTGACCAGCGGCGAGTTGTACACCGGGTCAGCGATCAGCTGGCGCTTGCCAGCGGGGCCCTTGCGCGGCATCAGCTCTTCTCCTTCTTCGCGCCGTAGTGGCTGCGCCCTTGCTTGCGGTTCCGGACGCCCTGCGTGTCGAGGGAACCACGGATGATCTTGTACCGAACGCCGGGGAGGTCCTTCACACGGCCGCCGCGGACGAGCACGATCGAGTGCTCCTGCAGGTTGTGGCCGACGCCGGGGATGTAGGCCGTGACCTCGATCCCGCTGGTCAGCCGGACACGGGCGACCTTCCGGAGCGCGGAGTTCGGCTTCTTGGGCGTCGTTGTGTAGACGCGCGTGCAGACGCCCCGGCGCTGGGGGCTGCCCTTGAGCGCGGGCGTCTTGTTCTTGGTCACCTTGTCCTGGCGGCCCTTGCGGACCAGCTGCTGGATCGTGGGCACCGCGTCTCCGTCTTCCTCGTACCGAGCCGGTAAGTCCTATTGCTGCAATCACCACCTCAGGTGAGGCTGTGACCTGCCGGTTTCCCGACCTCTCCGACCCCCGCGGTCGGGCGTGTCGCCGCCCCACGGAAGTACAACCGCGCGAAACCGACACAGACCGCCCGGCCCTTAACTGGGCCGAATCAAGCCGGGGAGTAGATGCGGCACGCTGGGGCTGGCCAACCGGCCTCGCCGACGCGCACGCATAGCGGCCCGCAGAGCGGGCACAAGTGAAGAGGTTACCGACCACTCAGCCAAAGTGCAAAGCGAGCAGTGTTCACGGCAGTTCCCGCCTCCTTCGGGCCTGGCGGCCCTCCATCGTCGGGTACTGCTCGATCGCTGCATCGCTCCGGCTCGCCTGGCGGCTCACTGCGCGATCAGGTTCGCACGCGATCGCGGGGGCCGGGTCGGCGACGGCCGGGGTCGCCTCTGCTGCATTGTGACCCACATTCCCGTGTTTGGGGAAGTCGTGGAGCAGCTTTTGCGTCCCCGGCCGTCTCGTGTTCCGGGAGTTTCGCGTCCTACAGGACGAAGGCGACGACCAGGACCACGATGATCACGACGACCGCGACGGCGCCGCCGACCAGCAGGAGCGTGTTCTTGTTGCCCTTGCCGCCCTCTTCGGCGCCGTAGGTGGTCGGCTGGCCGTACTGCCCCTGCTGACCGTACTGCTGGTGCTGGCCCGGCTGGCCCGGCTGCCCCTGCTGGCCGTACTGCTGCTGGCCGAACTGCTGACCCTGCTGCTGTTCGCCGCCGGGCTGGCCGAACTGCTGTTGCTGCTGCTCGCCCTGCTGGCCGCCGAACTGCTGCTGGCCGTAGCCCTGCTGTTCACCCTGGCCGTACTGCTGCTGGCCGTAGCCCTGCTGGCCGAACTGCTGTTGCTGCTGCTCGCCCTGCTGGCCGCCGAACTGCTGCTGGCCGTAGCCCTGCTGTTCACCCTGGCCGTACTGCTGGCCGTAGCCCTGCTGCGGCTGCTGGCCCCACTGCTGCTGGCCGATGTCGAGCCGGGTGTGCTCACCCATGCCGGACGAATCGGCGGCGTGCCGTCCCTGGGGTTCGGCGGCGTGCCGTCCCTGGGAGGCGGCCGACGGGTCGAACGCCTCGGTCGGACGCGCGTCCTCCACGTTGCCCTCGCCGGGCGGACGGTACAGGTCGTCCACCGAGGGGCCCGTCTGCTGCGACCCCGCGCCGTAGCCGGAGTCGGGCGGCGGGACCATCATCGTCCGCTCGTGGTCGGACTGCCCCTGGCCGGCGGGCTGGGACGACTCCGGCGCCCACGGCTCCGGCGTGGACGGCGGGGTCGGGGCCGGGGCCTGCCACGGCTCGGCCGGGGGCTCCTGCCGACGCTCGGGGCCGGTGGCGACCGGGATGTCGGTACCGGGCGACCAGTGCAGCGTCGCCTGGTCGTCCACCACGGGCCGCTGCGGCTGCTCGGGCGTGCCCGCGGCCGGACCCGGGACGATCAGCGTCCGGTCCGTCCCGGACTCCTGCGGCTGCTCGGGCCGCGCCTGCTCTCCGGGCGCGCCGTACTGGGGCTGGCCGTACTGCGGCTGCTGCTCCTGGGGCGCACCGTGCATCGGCTGCTGCGGGTACCCGGACTGCTGCGGCGGCTGCTGCCCGTACTGCTGTTCAGGCTGCTGCCCGTACTGCTGCTCGGGCTGCTGCCCGTACTGCTGCTCAGGTTGCTGCCCATACGGGGACTGTTCCGGCCGCTGCCCGTACTGCGGCTGGCCGTACTGAGGCTGCTCATACTGAGGCTGCTCGTACTGCTGAGGCTGCTCGTACTGGGGCTGCCGCTGCTCCTGCGGGGGCGGGAATCCACCCGGCCCGGGAGGCGTGCCGTAGGGCATCTGCCCGGGGGCCGGCTGTCCGTACTGGGGCTGCTGGTCCTGCTGAGCGCCGTAGGGGGGCGGCGGCGGGGGCTGCTCACCGAACTGCTGCATCGGCTGTTC
Source organism: Actinomadura sp. NPDC023710 (assembly GCF_040639875.1). Lineage (NCBI taxonomy): Bacteria > Bacillati > Actinomycetota > Actinomycetes > Streptosporangiales > Thermomonosporaceae > Actinomadura > Actinomadura sp. NPDC023710. The sequence continues at coordinate 19,404 of NZ_JBFAGB010000031.1, read as the reverse complement.
GACCATCGTGGGGGGCGGCGGGGGCGGCGCCTGGCGCTCCTCCTCGCGGGGCTGCGCCGGCTGTGCCGGGGGCTGGCCGCCCAACTGCGGAGCGCCGAACACCACGGTGCGGTCACCCAGCGGCCGGGCGGGAGGCTCCTGGCCCTCCGGCGGCCTGGGGTGCCCCTCGTCCTCCGGCGTCGGCCGCTGCGGTCCCTGCGTGCCGTCGTTCTCGGTCATCGTCGGGCTCCTTCAGCGCCGTCGTCCCGGGGCTCCCTCAGCTCCCGGAAGTCCGGAGACGCGCGGCGCATAACGCGGCCTCCGAACCTTGTCACCCATGTCCCCACCTGGCGGGCTTGCCATGCGTGGGCGTTCTCGCCACCAGCCTGCCCCGATCGCCGGTGGTATCGCAAATCACCACCCCTGATAGACGCGGAACGCCTCCGGAGCGTTCCGCCCCGGAGGCGTCCTCCGTCGAATTCGTCAGGAATGTCCGATGACCGTGTGCGGCCGGTACGGGGCCTGCATCCGCTCGATCTCCTTGTCGTCCAGCCGCAGGTCCGCCGCGGCGATCGCGTCGTCCATGTGAGTGAGCTTCGTCGCTCCCACGATCGGCGCGGTCACCCCCGGCTTGGCGAGCAGCCACGCGAGCGCCGCCTGCGCCGCCGGGACCCCCCGCTCCGCCGCGACCTCGCGTACGGCGTCCACGACGTCGAAGTCCGACTCTTCGTACAGGCTGTCCCCGAAGGCGTCGTTCTGGGACCGGACGGTCTTGCGCTCGCCGCCCCTCTCCCGGTTGCCGGCGAGCATCCCCCGCGCCAGCGGGCTCCACGGGATGAGGCCCACCCCCTGGTCGAGGCAGAGCGGAATCATCTCCCGCTCCTCTTCTCTGTAGAGAAGGTTGTAGTGGTTCTGCATCGCCACGAACTTCGTCCAGCCGTGCTTGTCGGCGACGTGCTGCGCCTTGGCGAACTGCCAGGCGAACATGCTGGAGGCCCCGATGTATCTCGCCTTGCCCGACTTCACCACGTCGTGCAGGGCCTCCATGGTCTCCTCGATGGGCGTCGCGTAGTCCCAGCGGTGGATCTGGTACAGGTCGACGTAGTCGGTGCCGAGACGCGTGAGGGATGCGTCGATGCCCGCCATGATGTGCTTGCGCGACAGGCCCTGGTCGTTCGGGCCGTCTCCCATGGGGAGGCACACCTTGGTCGCCAGTACGTAGTCGTCCCTCTGGCGGAAGAACTTCGGCAGGAGCCGTCCGGTGATCTGCTCGCTGACGCCCGTCGAGTACACGTCGGCGGTGTCGAAGAACGTGACACCGCCCTCCACGGCCCGCCGGACGATGGGCTCCGCCGCGTCCTCGGCCAAGGCCCAGGGCCGCACCTCCGGATCGCCGTAGCTCATCATGCCGAGGCAGATCCGCGACACCTTCAGACCGGTCTTACCGAGCCGTACCTGTTCCATGGCCTCTCTCCTCTCAACGTTCTGGACGGTGCTCAACGTTCTCCACGGTGCACCGCGACCGCGGCGATCACCAACCCGACTCCGGCAAGCTCCGCCGGCGCGGGCACCTGCCGCAGCACCACGAGCCCGGTCACGGTCGCGGTCGCCGGGAGCAGCGACACCATCAGCGCGTAGGTGGCGCGGCCGAGCCGCGCCATCGCGAGTTGGTCGCACACGTACGGGATGACGGACGAGGAGATCCCGACGCCGACTCCCGCAGCGAGCGCGACCGGATCGGCCAGGGCCGGCACGGCCTGCACACCGCCGATGGGAAGGACGAGCACACTCGCGGCGGACATCGCCATGGCCAACCCGTCGATGCCCCCGGTGTCGGACTGCGCGGCCTTGTGGGCGACGACGATGTACAGCGCGAACAGTGCGGCGTTGGCGAACGCGAAGACGAACCCGAGCGGTTCCCCTTCTATGCGCACCTCTGTCAGGAGATACACGCCCCCGACGGCCGCGCCGAGCGCCATCAGGTTGCGTCCTGTCCTTACCCCTATGGCGGCCAGGACGATGACAGGCAGGAACTCGATCGCCGCCACGGTCGCCAGGGGCAGCCGCGCGATCGCCATATAGAAGGACGAGTTCATCGCCGCGAGGACCGTGCCCCACACCAGGACCGTCCGCCACCCCTTGCCTGTGAGCGTCCGCTCCCCTGTGAACGTCCGCCATGGTCTGCGCCAGACCGCGAAGACGGCGGCGGCGCTCCAGATCCGTATCCCGGCCACGCCCAAGGGCCCGATGCTGGGAAACAGCAGCACGGCGAACGAGGGCCCCAGGTAGTGGAAGACCGCGCTCCCGACAAAGTACGACCAGGGCGGAAACGGCATGGTCGTATCGTCGGTCTGTCCGTAAGTTGGGGGAATGGCGAACCGAAGGGGCCGACCGGGCCGCGCCTACGAACCCAAGCCGCTCGACCCGATCGACCTACGGATCCTCACCGAGCTTCAGCTGGACGGCCGGGCGTCCATCGCCGAGCTGGGCCGCCGTGTCGGGCTGTCCGCCCCGGCCGTCGCCGAGCGCGTCCAGCGCCTGGAGGACACCGGCGTCATCACCGGGTACCACGCCACCGTCGATCCGGTCACGCTCGGCTTCCCGATCCCCGTCCTGGTCCGGGTGAGCCCGAGCCCGCGCGAGCTGAGCCGCATCCCCAAGATCGCCGACGAGGTCCCGCAGATCGTCGAGTGCCACCGCATCACGGGCGACGACTGCTTCTACTTCATCGCGCACCTGCGCGCCGTCGAGGAGCTCGAACCGATCCTCGACCGCTTCACCCCGTATGCGAAGACGACGACGTCGATCCTCCAGTCGTCCCCGGTCCCCCGCCGCCCACTGCCCCTGCCCTGACGCCCGCCTGCGACCATCGGACCGGCGGGCCCCCGAAAGGGTCCGGCGCGAGCCCGCCGCGAGGTCGAGGTCGCCCAGCGGGTGCAGGGCCTCTACACCGCCCCCGTCCTGGGGCGTCCATCACCAGCTCACCCGTGCGTTGGGAGTGGAGCCCGACTGACGGCAGTGTGGCCCCTCGCGTACGAGGGGCCACAGGGTGAGGGCCGTCACCGAGTGATGACGACCTGGTTGAGGGTCACGGCGCAGGCGTCACGCGTCCGCCCACTCGGCCGTCTGCATGACGTGCACGCCTTCGACCTTGTACTTCTTGCCGCCCTTCGCGTCCGGCACGACCTGCACCTTGCAGTTCCTGCTGCGGAACGTGATGCGGGTGTCCGAACCGAAGAACTCGATGGCCAGGCGACCGACCTCGGCCTCGACCTCGGTGGCGCTGTCGCCGGAGGCGGGCGGAAGGTCGACGCTGCGCTGCACCGTGTTCCGCCAGTCCCTCGGTCGACGCTGAACGGTCAGTCCCTCGACCACGAACCGCTTCGAGTCGCTGAACTGGTCGCTCGACAGTTTCGCGTGGTACTCCCGAGGAAGCTGCAGCTTGACGTCCGAGCCGAAGAACTCGCACGCCACGCGCTTGATCTCCTCTTCGATCTCGGCGGCGGTGTTACCGAAGACGGGGGGAATTTCGAGGATGGTTTCCGGGCAGCCCATGAGAGCTCCTCCTTCTGGGGCGACGCAGCCGTCGAGACGGCGTCGCCGATCTGGTTTGTTCTTTGCGGTTGGGACAGTCCGCGCGTACTCCGTTCCGGCAAGCCGGAGTGCCTGTCTCTGCGTCTCCGCAGTGCGCCCGAACGCTGCCGGTTGAGCCGCGCCATGGCCTCGAACCGATACTCGACCGCTTCACCCCGTTCGCGGCGCCGTGCCAGATTCGCTCCGCTGCGCGGGCCGTCCCGGATACGCGCGGCTGGGCCGACGAGTAGGCGCAACCGGGGGGCGGGCTTCGGGATAGAGGGGACGTCAGCACCCCCCGGACACGGAGGCCGCATTCCATGAAGAGACGCCTATGGGCATGGTGAGCCATGCCAGGGACGAGCTGGACGATTCGCGGATCGTCACCGCCTCCCTGGACGACCCCGAAGCGTTCGGCGAGCTGTTCCGCCGTCACTCGCCGCGGCTGCACGCCTACGTAAGGCGGCGCCTCGGCGGGTCCCTCGCCGACGACGTGGTGGCGGAGGCGTTCGCGACCGCGTTCCGGCGGCGCGACAGGTTCGACGGGCGCGCCGAGTTCGGGGCCTGGTTGTGGGGCATCGCCAGCAACCTGATCGCCAAGCACCACCGCCAGGAGACCCGTATGTACCGGGCGTTCGCCCGGACCGGCGCCGACCCCGCCGAGGACGGCGTCGCCGACAGGGCGAGCGAACGCGCCTCCGCGGCGGCGTGCGGCCCCAGCCTGGCGCGGGCGCTGGCCTCGCTGGGCGCACAGGACCGCAACGCCGTCCTGCTGCTGGCCTGGGGCGAGATGTCCTACGCCGAGATCGCGGTGACGCTCGGCCTGCCGGTCGGCACCGTCAAGGCCAAGATCCACCGAAGCCGGGCCAAGCTCCGCAAGGCCCTCTCCGAGGAGTAGACATGGATGAAATCGACGTCTTGCGGGAGATGCGGACGGGTCTCGCCGTGGAGGAGCCCCCGGAGCGGCTCGCCCAGCGCATCGACTGGCGGGACGGCGGCGCAGCGCGTCCCCGTCCCCGGCGCCGTCTACGGATCCAGCTGGTCAGCGTGGCGGCGACGGCCGCAGTCGCCGCCGGGGCGATCGCCGCCGTCGCCTCCACGGGGGACGGCGGCCCGCCCGGTGACCCCGGCGCGGAGAACACCGTCCCCCTGAAGGGCAACGCGCTGCTGGTCGCCGCCACCAATGCGCTGAAGGCGCCCACCGGCAGGTACTGGCACACCAGAACCGTCATGGGGGACATCTACGCGGTCGGCAAGAGCGCCGCGAGCCACTACAAGGTGGACTCCAGGCAGGGGAACGAGGCATGGTTCGGCCCGGACGGCAAGGGGCGCGGCTCCCACATCGAGTTCACCGATGTCCCGATCACCGCTCAGGACAAGCAGAAGTGGGTGGCGGCGGGGTCTCCCAGGATGGTCCCCGTCCCGGATCCGGAAGGCACGGGGCAGACCGTGTTCCTGGACATGGCGTCCGGGGAGGGGGCACCGAACTGGATGCCCTCCGACGACGACTTCGACGGCATGACCATGAAGGAGCTCACCGAGCTGCCCACGGAGCCGAAGGCGCTGAAGGAGGCCCTGCTCGGGCTCAAGGGGCACTGGCACGCGGTCTCCGCGGACGGCGAGAAGGCGGAGCCGATCCGCGCCCTGCGGGGGGAGGAGCGTGTGCGGGCTCTGAGTGACGTCGCCGGGGACCTGCTGTCCACCGCCCCGGCGCCGCCCAGAGTGCGCGCGGCGGTGTTCCGGATGCTCGCCGGCCTGCCCGGCGTCAAGCCCGAGGGCCGGACGACCGATCCGCTCGGCCGCTCCGGAACGGTGGTCTCGCTTCCGCTGACGACCACCGCGCCCCTCGGCCTGTTCACCGCCCCCAAGCAGCTCGGCACCTACCGGCGCCAGTTCATCGTCGACCCCGCCACCGGTTCCTTGCTGGCCATCCGTGACCTCGTGGCGAGGCCACCGCACGGCAGCCGGCCGCTTCCCCCCGGCGACAACGGCCGGCCGCGCGCGTTGAGGGCGAAGGACATGCCCGACCGCTTCCACAAGCCCGGCGAGGTCGCCGCCTACCGGGCCTTCGAGATCGCCGAATGGACCAACGCACAGCCTCCGCGCTGACTCCCCGGCAGTCCGAGAGGGGCCCGCTCCGCGTGCGGGCCCCTCTCGCGGGCCACGTCCTAAGCGAAGGCGGAGCACTCCACGGTGGCGCGGCGTTCGGTCATGCCCTGCTGGACCGCCGAAGTCACGCACGCGCGCTGCTTGTCGTTCAGCTTGGGCTGGCCGCACTCCTTGACACTGGAGTAGGTGCGGCAGTCCTGGCGCGAGTTCTGCTCTCCGGGGTCGGACGCCTGGGCGGCGGCCGCGCCGCCCACTCCCCCGATTCCGACCACAGCGGCGATCAGTGCCCCGGTCATGACCCTCTTCATCTGCTCTCTCCCCCGTCGCGTTCATCGAGCAACGACGGCCTTCATCCCCACCGCCAAAAACGCCAAAACCCGTCAAAAGGTCAAGAAAACGACGCCACCTGCCGACCATCCTCCGGGCATCTTCCCAGGTCAGCGGTTGAACTCGGCACGGACGCCCAGCAGCCGCACCGGACGCCGCCCGGTGAACCGGTCGAGCGCGACGAGGGCGGCCTCCTGGATCCGGGCCGGCTCACTCGACGGCGCGTCCAGCGTCCGGCCGTGGGTGCGGGTGATGAACGGGACGTACCTGACCTTGACGACGACGCGCGCGACGTCCCTGCCGTCCGCGGCCACGTCTCCGGCGACCCGCTGCGCCAGCCGGGCGACCTCGCGGCGCACGTCCTCCCACTCGTCCAGATCACGCTGGAAGGTGGTCTCCCGGCCGCACGAGCGCGGGACGTACGGCGCGTCGCTCACCGGCGAACGGTCCCGCCCTTGGGCGAGCCGCACCAGCCACGGCCCGATCGTGGGGCCGACCTCCGTGGCCAGGGCGTCGGGATCGGCCGACGCGAGGTCACCCACCGTGGCGATGCCGAGTCCCTTCAAGCGCTTGGCCGTTTTGGCCCCGATGCCCCACAGCGCGTCGGTCGACCGGTCGCCGAGCACCTCGAACCAGGTCTCCCCGGTGAGCCGGAAGACTCCGGCAGGTTTGCCGAACCCGGTCGCCAGCTTCGCCTGGAGCTTGTTCTCCCCGATGCCCACGGTGCATTCGAGCCCTGTCGCCGCCCGCACCCGGTCACGGATCTCCCGGGCCATCGCCTCCGGATCATCACCGTCGACGGCCAGGAACGCCTCGTCCCACCCGAGCACCTCCACCACGACGCCGAGGCTGCGCAACGTCGCCATGACCTGCTCTGAGGCGGACTCGTAGAGCTCCCTGTCGACGGGCAGGAACACGGCGTCCGGGCATCGACGCACCGCCGTGCGCAGCGGCAACCCCGAGTGGACGCCGTACTCGCGCGCCTCGTACGAGGCCGTGCTGACCACGCCGCGCTTGCTCGGATCGCCGTCCCCGCCGACGACGACCGGCCGCCCGCGAAGCTCCGGGTGCCGCAGCACCTCGACGGCGGCGATGAACTGGTCCAAGTCCACATGCAGGACCCACCGAGCCACACCCCCATTGTCCCTCTACCAGCGCGAACACCGCGACGGGCCCCGCCCGGCGGCCCTCCTGCTGCTACCTTGCCGCCATGACAAGGCAAGATCTCGGGCCCGAGCGGGCGGAGCTTCTGAGGGCGTTCGAGTCCGGGCTCTCCCAGCCGCCGGGGAACCGATGAGCGCCCAGCCCCGCTCTCGCGCCGAGCGCCGCCGCGACACCGAGCACCGGCTCGGCCACGATGTGGACCTCTGGGTGGCCAGCGCCTCACCGGAGGGTGCGCCCCACCTGGTGCCCCTGTCCTTCGACTGGGACGGCGAAGCGCTGCTGCTGGCCACCCCGGCGGACAGCCCGACCGGCAGGAACCTGGCCGCCACCCGAACCGCCCGGCTGGGGCTGGGCCCCACCCGCGACGTGGTCATGATCGAGGGCGTGGTCGAGGTGCTCGACATGGCTGCGCTGCCGCAGGAGCGGGGCGACCGGTTCGCCCAGCGCACCGGCTTCGACCCGCGCACCCTGACCACGGCGTACCGCTGGTTCCGCGTCACCCCGCGGCGCGTCCAGGCATGGCGCGAGGAAAACGAACTGAACGGCCGCGAACTGATGCGCGACGGCCACTGGCTGACCTGACACCCTGGCGAGTCTTCACCGGGCCTGGACGTCACGCTCCTATAGGCCGTCCACAGGGAAGAGCCATTCCAGTGCTGCGACGGATTTTTCAAGGTACTTGCCGTGCCCGGTCTGGAGCCCGTAGGCCATGTCCTCCAGAACGCCGCACCTGGCGTAAAAGCCCGCGCGTGCTGTGACGTCTCCGGCCTCGGCCCGGTATCCGCCCAGGGCCAGATCAAGAGCATCAGGTCCGAGGTCGCGGTAGAGCAGGCCGAAGTCACGGGCCGGGTCGGTGATCGCGGCATCGCTCCAGTCGATGACACCGGTGACCGTCCACGCGTCCGGGTCGATGAGGACGTGTTCGATCCCCAGGTCGTTGTGGGAGAACACCAGATCACGCGGGTCGGCCGGCGGCGAGGCGCCGAGGAACGCCTCCACGGCGGGTCGGTGCGCGGGCGGCACGGCTTCGACGATCGTGGCGTAGATCTGCGCGGACTCCTCCACCCACACCGCCATCGGCTCGGCATCGGTCTCCACCAGGTCCGCCATCTCGCCGACCGGAACGGCATGCAACGCGCCGAGGAACTCCCCGAGTGCGACGGCGACCGAGCCGGACTCGGCCGATCGTCGCAGTGGGTCCGCGTCGATCAGCGGAAGGCCGGGGAGTTTGAAGTAGGCCAGGCAGCCCTGCTCGGCGACCGTGAAGCTCGGCTCGGGCACAGGCACCGGTGACACGTCCGCGACAGCGGCGAGCAGGCGGGCTTCGTCGCGAACCTGCGCGGCCCGGTTCCCGGGATCGGACTCCTTGCTGAAACGGACGATCAGCTCATCGTTGACCTGGAAGGCGATGTTGTCCTCGCCCTCCCCCAACAGCACCACGGAGTCGACCCCGTAGCCGGGCACATGCGCGGCCACCATGTTCCGGACGTCTACGACACGGTCCCGTCCCTGCCTCACCACGCGTCGACACCCGTCCTGCTCTCGCTCTTCACCACCCGCCGACGCTATCGCTTGAGGCTCACAAAAGACCGACTTGCCCAATCAAGGTCAGCCTTCGAGCCGACACACCCAACTGCCGAGGCCTTCGGCAGACCTCAGACAACCCGCTTGAGGGTTTCGGGCGGGCAGACGTGGGCGGGGTGCTGGAGCCTCCCCATGGGAGGGTGGCTCAGGCTTCGCGGACGAAAGTCGCGCAGTCCGGGCAGTCGTCGAGATACCGATGCCGACACTCAACGGTGTGTTGCAGGAAGGCAATGGCCTGCTGCCTGTGGACGACTTCACTTTCGAGCGCGCCGATCTTCGCCCTGATGACCGCCTGCGCCGCCGACCTCGTCGGCGCCATAGCGGCGGTGACCTCGGGCAATGAGAGCCCGACCCGCCGCAGTTTCAGCACGGTACGCGCTTGCTCCAGAGCACTGTCGTCGTAGATGCGGTAGCCGTTGCCATCGCGACGCACAGTGAGCGCCCCGGCGTCCTCCCAGTGCCGCAGCACGTGGGCTTCGATCCCGAGTTCCGCGGCCACTTCCCCGATTTTCATCACCACACGCGCCTTGCCCTCATGTCGACCTGAACCCCTAGCGTCTCGATCATGCCTGACACCGCCCGCTCCGCGGACCGCCGGCCCGGCTCATCGATCCTGGTCACCGGCGCGACCGGCAACCTCGGCCGAGAGGTCGTCCACCGTCTCCAAGCACACGGCGCGCACGTGCGAAGCCTCACGCGCCATCAGCCCGCTCCACGCGCCGGAGTCGAGCCGGTGGTCGGCGACCTCGCGGATCCCGCTGTGGTCCGTGAGGCGCTCGGGGGCATCGACGCCGTCTTTCTCATCTGGCCGCTGCTTGATTCCTCCTCCGCTCACGGCCTGGTCGCGGAACTCAACGCGGCGGCACCCCGTGTCGTCTACCTGTCCACGACCGCCATAGACGACGAAGCCGCTCGCCAGAGTGATCCCATCGTTCAGGTCCACATGGACATGGAAGCCCTTCTCCACGGAGCCGGCCTGCGCCCGGTGGTCCTGCGTAGCGACACGTTGGCCTCCAACACCCGTGGCTGGGCACCCCAGTTGCGGGCGGGCGACATGGTCTCAGGGCTGGACATCGCGCGCACAGCCGTCGTGGACGAGCGCGATGTCGCCGATGCGGCCGTAGCCGTATTGCTCGCGCAACACGACCGGCTGGATCAGGGGCCGCACCTGTTGACAGGACCCGAGGTCCTCAGCCGCGCCGATCAGGTCGCCCGCCTCGGTGCTGCTCTCCGGCGCCCTCTGCGCTTCCAGGCGCTCCCGGACGACCTCGCGCGATCGCGGATGCTCGCGGACGGCCGCCCCGAGCCACTGGTGGAAGCGCTGATCGCTGCCTCGGTGCGGCGACCGGAGTCGAACCGCATCACCGATCACGTTGAGCGCCTTACCGGCCGACCGGCCGGCACCTTCGCGAAGTGGGCCGTGGACCACGCGGCCGAGTTCAGCTGACGAAATCGCGGCACGCCTCACTGCCATTGCACAACCGTCGATTCATCGCCCCGAACGGCGAAATACCCGAGGGCTCAGGAGGGACCTCCGCCGCTTCGGAATCGGCGCTGGCCTGGTCGTTGCGGCCGTCCGAGGCGCCCGGAGCGGCTTCGAGGACGTCGGTGACGTGGTCCGCGGCTTCCTGGCAAAGGCGTGGCATGCACTCTCGGAGAGGCCCGACGATGGCATCGGAAACGGTGCCGTACTCGACGAGGTGTCCCAGGGAGTGAGCGATCTCCTCCTGGACCACCGGATCGGCCTCTCGTGTGAGCGCATTGACGAGCGGCAACACAATCGAGGATGTGTCCAGGCCGGCCCTGCATGCACCGATGAGCAGATCCCCTAGATGGGCGGCCGCCAGTTCACGGACCTTGGGTTCTCCACTGGCGAGTTCCCCCGACGATCTGTTGATCGCGCCCGTCGCTTTCGGCAGATCGGCGTCGTCCTTTATGGAGGAGGCCGCCTCCAAGTCGCCGCCGGTCGGTCGCCGGCGTTCCCGCTCACACATGTCCAGGGCGTCTCAGCGGATGCTCGCCAGATGGGCGGCGATGCCGTCGAGGACGTAGTCGAGGCCGGTCTCGAACTGCCACTCCAGGGAGTCCTTGCGGGTGGCGGTGTCGAGGTAGCGCTGGAAGGTGGGGTAGCGGCCGGTTCGCATGTGCCACATCATCTGCGGGGCGAGGTCGGCGCGGATCTGGTCTCCCTCGGTCCAATCGTTCTCGTGCATCAGGCTTTTGAGGGCGAGCTCGTAGTTCATGGCGCCGTGGACGTAGGCGTCCACGGCGCGGAAGACGGCCATCATGGTGTCGGCGTGCAGGCCCGGGTCCTGCAGGGAGGCCAGTGAGCGTTCGGCGATCGCCATCCGGTTGGGCGTGAGCGCGAGCAGGGCCCGGGGCGACAGCTGCGCCAGCCACAGGTGCTCCAGCATCAGCTTCCGGGTGCCCAGTGCCAGGGCTCGCATGGTCTCCCGCCATTCGGCGTCCTCGGGCAGGCGCAGGTCGGCGTAGATGTGGTTGACCATCAGTTCCAGCAGCTCGTCCTTGCCCGACACGTGCCGGTAGGCGGCCATCGGCGCGACGCCCAGCTCGGTGGCCAACCGCCGCATGGTGATGGCGTCGAGCCCTTCCGCGTCGGCGACCGCGACGGCCACGGCCGCGATGCGCTCGGCGGTGAGGGTCTGCCGCGGGGCGGCGGCGGGTCGCTCCAGGCGTTGCCAGAGGGGCTCGCGGGGCCTGTCCTTGTCAGCCGCCATCGGGTACGGCCTCCCTCCCGGTCACAACGCGATACAACGTATCAGCAGTAGACAACGTACACACTGATGTGTACGTTGTCCGCCACAAGATACGTTGTACACATTCAAGGGGTTCGCGATGAACGACGACCGGCTGAAGGTAGCGATCATCCTCGGCAGCACCCGCGACGGCCGCTTCGGCCCGGCGGTGTCCGGCTGGATCGGCGCCCATGTGCGGCGTCGGGAGGACATGACCGCCGATCTGGTCGACCTGGTGGAGACCCCGCTGCCCACCGTCTTCCCCGTACTCGGCGAGCCGCCAGCGTCCCAGGAGGACGCCGACCTGCTGGCGGCGGTGTCACCGCGGCTGGCCGCCGCCGACGCGTTCGTCATCGTCACGCCGGAGTACAACCACAGCTTTCCGGCGCCGCTGAAGAACGCCATCGACTGGCACGGGACGGAGTGGCGCGCCAAGCCGGTCGGCTTCGTGTCCTACGGCGGCTTCTCCGCCGGCCTGCGCGCGGTCGAGCAGCTGCGGCTCGTGCTGGCCGAACTGCACGCCGTCACCATCCGGGACAGCGTCGGGTTCCAGGGCGCCTGGTCGCAGTTCGCGCCCGACGGCTCGGCCCTCGACCCGGCCGCCGACGCCGCCGCGACGGTGATGCTCGACCGGCTGGCCTGGTGGGCGCACGCCCTGCGCGAGGCCCGCGCCGCCCGCCCGTACGCGGCGTGAGGCCGCGTGACCACCTTGACGGACGTGACCGCACCGGCGCGTCCGCGATCCTTCCACCTCGGCGTGTTCGGGCTGCTGCTCGGCATGTTCCTGGCCATGCTGGACGGCCTGATCGTGGGCACCGCGCTCCCCACGATCATCGGCGACCTGGGCGGCCTGGACCATCTGTCCTGGGTGGTGACCGCCTACATGCTGGCCGGCGCCGCCACCACCCCCGTCTGGGGCAAGCTCGGCGACCTGTACGGCCGCAAGGCCACCTTCGTCACCGCCATCACGATCTTCCTGGCCGGCTCGATGCTGGCCGGGCTGGCGCGGGACATGCCCCAGTTGATCGCGTTCCGCGCGGTTCAGGGGCTGGGCGCCGGCGGCCTCATGGTCGGCGCGATCGCGATCATCGGGGTGCTCGTCCCGCCCCGTGACAGCGGCCGCCTGCAGTCGATGATCGGCGCCATCATGCCGGTCGCCTACGTCGGCGGTCCGCTGCTGGGCGGCCTGCTCACCGACCGGCTGAGCTGGCGCTGGACCTTCTACGCCAACGTGCCCGTCGGCGCCCTGGCCCTCCTGCTCATCGCCACCCGCATCCACCTGCCGCCCGTCGAGCGCGTCAAGGCGCCCATCGACTACGCGGGCGCGGCGCTGCTCACCGTCGCCGTCCTGGCCCTGACCCTGGTGGCCGGCTGGGGCGGCACCGCCCATCCCTGGACGTCCCCGCAGGTTCTGGGTCCGGCCGCGGTCGGCGTCCTGGCCCTGGCCGCCCTCGTCCCGGTCGAACGCCGCGCCACCGAGCCGATCATCCCGCCCCGGCTGTTCGGCGACCGCGACTTCACCCTCGCGCAGATCCTCAGCTTCCTGGCCGGGGCGGTGATGCTCAGCGTGGTCAACTACCTGCCGCAGTACATGCAGTACGTGCGGCAGGCGTCCCCGGCGGCCAGCGGCATGCTGCTGCTGCCGTTGATGTTCGGCATGCTCGGCGCCCAGACCCTCACCGGCCACGTCATCAGCCGCAACGGCCGCTACCGCATGTACCCCATCCTGGGCGGCGCACTGATGACCGCCGGAACCCTGCTCCTGCTCCTGCTCGACACGGAGACCGGCACGGCCACCGCCTCCGCCCTCACCGCCCTCGCCGGGATCGGGATCGGCCTGGTCATGCAGAGCACCCTGCTCCTCACGATCAACAGCGCCGATCCCCGCGACATGGGGGCCGCCACCGCGACGGTCACCCTCCTGCGCACCATCGGCGGCTCCCTGGGGATCGCTCTACTCGGCGCCCTCTACGCCGCCCGGATGCACGCCGGCCTGACCGATCGTCTCGGCCCCGCGCAGGCGGACCGGCTGAGCGCAGTGACGCCGGCGATGCTGGACGATCTGTCCGCGTCCGCCCGCGAGGCCGTCCGCAGCGCCGTCACCAGCGGCCTGCACGGCGTCCTCCTCGGTGCCGCCGCCCTGTCGGCCCTCGCCTTCGGCGTCACCTGGCTGATCCGTGCAGCCCCACTCCGCACCGACCCGAGCCTCACACGGCCAACACGCCAGGCACACACGTCCGACCCGGGGCCGTCATCGCCGACAGGTGCGGACGAGGCGTAGGAACAGCGAGTGTGGAGCCCTTCTGCCATCACCGCGACAGGCCCGGCTCGGGTGGGGTGCCGAGGCGGTGGCGTGTCCGGTCAGGGGTGGAGGACGATCTTGCCGTGCGTGCGGCGTTGTTCCAGTTCGCGGAAGGCGTCCTGCACCTGGGCCAGCGGGTAGACGTTGGCGATGGTCACTTCCAACTCTCCGCGGGCGGCCAGGCGGGCCAGTTGGCCGAGGACGGCCGCGCACGCCGCCGTGCTCTCTCCGGCGGTCTGTGCGCCGACCTTGGCCGCGGTCCCCCAGTCGCGGATCGTGTTGATCCGCTGGGGCCGCACGCCCAGCTCCACCGCCAGATCGACGTAGCCGGTGCCGAACGTGTCGATGAACGCGTCGACGGTCCCGCCGGAAGCCTCCCTGATCCGGTCGGCCACACCGTCCCCGTACTCGACCGGGATGACGCCGTGCTCCTTCAGCCAGGCGTGGTTCGGCTCGCTCGCCAGCCCGATCACCGTGGCGCCGTGCCGCCGCGCGAGCTGCACGGCAAGGGACCCGACGCCGCCCGCCGCACCGGAGACCACGACCGTGTCGGACGGTCCGGGGTCGACCGCGAACACGGTGGCGTACGCGGTCACGCCGGCGACGTGCAACGACCCGGCCACGTCCCAGGACAGTCCCTCCGGACGCGGGGTCAGCCGGACGTCGTCGACCGCGACGAACTCCGCGTGGCTCGCCCTGTCGTGGGTGAAGCCGAGGACCTCGTCGCCCACCGCGAAGCCCCGTACCTCCGGGCCGAGCTCCACCACGACACCGGCCAGGTCGGTGCCCTGCCCGGAGGGGAACGTCGCCGGCCAGCGCGCGTGCAGCCCTCCCTGCCGGATATGTGCCTCGCCGGGCTGGATCCCCGCCGCGCGGACCTCCACCAGCACCTGCCCGGGGCCGGGCACCGGACGCTCCACCTCCTCCACCCGCAGGACATCGATCCCGCCGTACTCGTGGAACCGCACCGCCTTCATCGCGTGATCACCGCTCTTCCTCGTTCGGCAGGCCCCAGATGGCCACCCCTTAAGCCTGCCTTCGTCCGGGCGGCTGAGAAACGGACCGTTCTCCCTAGGATCGACGGTCCGAGGTTGTGGGACGCCGTACTGCGGCAGGCCGTCGGTGCGGCGTTCCGCGTGGCAGCCGGATCGTCTCGCCCCGCCCTCGCAGTCCGCTCGCATCAGGAGATTCCGCGTGCGCCCCGGGTGTCGGGCGTCGTTGTTAGCCTCGCCGCCATGATCGACAGCCCTCGGGAGACTCTCCCCGACGAAGACGTGCTGATCGCGCCGGAGCGTTGGCGGAGCCGGCTGCATCCGCGGCGCGGTGGCATGCCCGGAACCCCGATCACGCTCGACGCGGGCGCGAGCAAGGCCGTCGCACAGGCGGTGGACGACGCGCGGGACGAGATCGAACGGACCCTGCGCGACCCCGGCACCGCACCGGTGCTCGCCGCCGCAGCGCGCGCCCATCTCGGAGGCGATCCGGACCCGTGCGGCGCGGCCGTCCTGTCGCTGGTCACGGCGGGAGAGTCGGTCTGGGCGCGCGAGCACCGGCAGTACGTGGACGCCTGGGCCTTCCGGCACGGCATCGCGTTCGCCGCGTGCGCGCTCGCCGACCGCTGGGGCCTGGAGGCGAGCCGGACCGGGGAGTTGCGGGACGGGCGGCGAAACAAGATCGTCCGCCCGGTCGCCGCGGACAGGAATGGTGTCCAGGGGCTGCCCGACGGTGCGCTGCGTGTTCGCTCCCTGCTGGCCGCCGCGCCTGGTGAGGAGTACACCGAGGCCGCCGAGCGGCTCGCCGAGCGGCGGACCTCGGCCCGGCAGCGGCTCCTGACCGCCTACCTGGTCCCGACGCAGGAGGACTGGGTGATGGAGCTGTGCGAGCACCCCGGCGGGGTACCGCGCGACGTGCTCCTCAGGTGCCTGGGCTCCTCCGCGCACCTCGACGTTCTCGGGAGGCTCGCCGCGCTGACCGCTGCCGACTGCTATGAGCCGGAGAACCTGCACGCGCTCGCCGACGGTCTCGGGACGGCCGCCGTCGCGCTCCTGGTCCCCGCACTGGACGAGCACCTGGACTCCCCGCAGCGACGGGACGCGCTGCTGGACGTGCTGGGCGTCCTGCCGTCCGACGAGGCGTTCCGCGCGCTGCTCAAGAGGCGTTCCGACCCGCACGTCAGCGGTGAGCTGATGGGGGCGATGAAGCGGTTCCCGGTCCGGGCGGTGCGGGAACTGGCAGCGGAGGGTGGCACCGACCTGCTCGACGGGCACGTGCGCGGCAACCTCGACGTGATCAAGGCCGCGCTCCCGCTGCTTCCGGAGGACGCCCGCGCGGCGGTCGAACAGATCACCGAGGACCTCGGTGCGACCACCGAGGCCGACCCGGCGGACCTGCCGGCCGTCCTTGCGGACCCGCCCTGGGCCCGGAAGCGGGAACGGCTGGAACCGGTGGTCATCAAGGGGCTTTCCGCTCCGGAACCGTCCGTCGCGTGGGCCGGGGACGGGCGCGACACCCGGTGTGAGTGGGCGCTGCCCGTCCCCCACGGATGGAGCCGTCACGGCGAGGTGCGCGGACCGTGGGAGGGACGGATCGCCGACTTCGAAGCGGGCCGGCTGAGGAGCGCTGAACAGGTTGCCCTTCTCTGCCTCGCTCCCGTCGAGCAGGTCCGGCATCTCGTCGCGGGCTGGTACGTGCCCAAGGACGGCTACGGCACCCACCAGGAGCCGGAGAGGTGGGTGCCGAGGATCGCCGAACGGTTCGGCCCGGACGCGCTCACCGTCGTCCTGAAGGCCGCCCGGAGCCGGCCTTCGGACTGCGGGCACGTGGTCGTCCCATACGCCGCCGAACCGGCCGCCGAGCTGGTCGCCGGCTGGCTGCTGCGCGGCGGTGCGGGCAGCTCGCACGCGGAGGCGTGGATGCGCAGGCACGGCCCTCAAGCCGTGCGGCTCCTGCTTCCCGCCGCGTTCGGCAGGCCGGGCAAGCGCCGTGACGCGGCCGAGTACGCCCTGCACTTCCTCGCCCGCGAGCTGGGACGCGACCGCGTGGTCCAGACCGCGCGCGAGCTTCGGGGCGAGGTCGGCGACGCCCTGGCGCTGGTGCTGGACCGCGACGCCGACGACCTCGTCCCGCGGAAGATTCCGGAGATCGGGCCGTTCGCCGACCCGGCCGTCCTGCCCCGGGTCCGGCTGGCGGACGGCGGGCGCGCGCTGCCGGCCACCGCCGTCCGGCACCTGCTGACCGTCCTGGCGATGTCACCGCCGGACGACCCCGATCCCGGCCTCCGAGCCGTGCGGGACGCGTGCGACGGCGAGTCGCTGGCCGCGTTCGCCTGGGCGCTGTTCGAGCGGTGGCGGCTCTTCGGCGAACGGTCCGAGGACGCGTGGGCGCTCACGGCGGTCGGGTGGTTCGGCGACGACGACGCCGCGCGGCGCCTCACCCCCGCCATCCGCGCCTGGCCGGGCGAGAACGGCCACCACAAGGCGGTCAAGGGCCTGGACGTGCTGGCGCTGATCGGCACCGAGACCTCCCTGATGCTGCTCGACGGCATCGCGCACAAGGCCCCGTTCAAGGCGATCAAGAAGCGGGCCGAGGAGAAGATCCAGGAGGTCGCCGCGCGGCTCGGGCTGACCGGTGAGCAGCTCGCCGACCGCCTCGTCCCCGGAATCGGCCTGGACGCGGACGGGAGCATGACCATCGACTACGGTCCCCGGCGCTTCGTCGTCGGGTTCGACGAGCAGCTCAAGCCGTTCGTGGCGGACGAGGACGGCCGCCGCCGTGCCGCGCTGCCCAAGCCCGGCGCCAAGGACGACCATGATCTCGCGCCCGCCGCCCACGCCGCGTTCACGCAGTTCAAGAAGGACGTCCGGACGACCATGCCGAACCAGGTCCGGCGGCTGGAACTGGCGATGGTGACCGGGCGCCGGTGGACGCCGCGCGAGTTCGCGACGCTGCTGGTGCACCATCCGCTCATGTGGCACATCGTGCGGCGCCTGGTCTGGCTCGCGGAGACGGAGACTGGGACGGGGGCACAGAGGGAGACGGCCGTCACCGCGTTCCGGCTCGCGGAGGACCGCACCTTCGCCGACGCCGCTGACGACACTCTGAGCCCACCGGACGGCGCGCGGATCGGAGTGGCGCATCCGCTGTCGCTCGGCGACACGCTCACCACCTGGTCGGAGGTCTTCGCCGACTACGAGATCATCCAGCCGTTCTCGCAGCTCGGCCGGGACGTGCACCGCCTCACCGGCGAGGAGTGCCGAGCCGTCCGGCTGGAGCGGTTCGAGAACCTCACCGCCCCGTGGGGCAAGGTCGTCGGACTGGAGCGGCGCGGCTGGCGGCGCGGCACGCCGATGGACAACGGCACCGAACGCTGGATCTCCCGTCCCGTCCCCGGCGGACTGCACGTCGTGGTCGAGCTCGACCCGGGGATCCAGGTCGGCTGGGGCGACGGCAACGACGACCAGGTCCTTCGCACGGTGTGGCTCGCCGACGAGCCCGGCGACCACCACGCCTGGAAATCCGGCTCCGAGCACCGGTTCGCCGAACTGGACGAGGTGACCGCCTCCGAGGTCCTGGCGGACCTGCGGTCGATCACCTGACCCCGCTCCCCCGAACCGCGCGGAAAGCGACCTCGACGAGCGGGCCGGTCGGCTGCTGCGCGGCGGGGCGGGGCGGGGCGGGCGCACGCGGAGGCGTGGCGGTGCGGGAACGCCCCCAAGCGGTACGGGGCCGACGGCAGGTACTCCGAGCTGCGCGTCACCATAGAGAAGCGCCCCCCGCACAGACGAGTACGGGGGGCGAAAGGTGTTGCGAGCGCGGGAACCGTCAGCTGTTCCAGTTCCGCGGGCGCGAGTTCTCCAGGGCTTCCGTGGCGGGCACACCCGCGTCCAGGTTGGCCTCCAGCAGGCCCTTGGTGGTGTCCAGGGTCTCCTGGAGGGACGGCCCGGACTCGGCGGACCCGCCGTTGCCGCTGTTGTTGTTGCCGCTGTTGTTGTTGCCGTTGCCGTTTCCGGACATCGGTGACTCCCGCTGTTTGATTTGCGCGACTTGTGATCGACCCTGCCTCCGATCAGCAGGGACAGTTGGGACTGTCCCTGCCAGGAAGAGGGACGCACGTATTTCGGTCCTACCGATATATGTGATAGATCCCACGCGAAGTAGGCCCGCTCCGTGCGGGCCGCCCTGCGGATTCACCTCCGCCGGTCAGGCCGGGCCTGCTCGTCGCTCCTCAGCGGCATCGCGCTCGGCGTGGAAGCGCGCGGGTGCCCTGGTGTCCCGCGGGCGGACGAGGAGGGCAGATCGTGGTGACCGCGCCTGCCGTCCCGGAGCGGTCGAAAGGGCCGGGGCTGTCTAAGGGGCCGGGCCGGAGCCTTTGCCTGCACCCGCGCGGCGGAGTCAGGGCCGCTGCCGAGGTGGTCGTGAAGCGTCTCTTCGAGTGCCGGACGCGGCCGGCGGGACGCTGACTCGGGCATCGGCGCGGCGTGCGTTCGTCCCTGTCACAGTGGAAGCGGGCCCGGCGTCGCCGGCGGAAGTCGACCATGCCGCCCTCGAACCGGGCGCCCCCGAAGTCGACCATGCCATCCTCGAACCGGGCGCCCCCGAAGTCGACCATGC